>JBKPDT010000001.1:0-15968 GCA_046728035.1 Candidatus Methylomirabilota bacterium
CCTTCGGATTCGTAGTCCGACGCTCTATCCAACTGAGCTAAGGGCGCATCTGGCGGAGAGGCCGGGATTCGAACCCGGGACAGAGGTTTTGCCCCTGTAACCGCTTAGCAGGCGGCTGCCTTCGGCCGACTCGGCCACCTCTCCAAACAGTAAAGCCTACCGAGTATAAGGCATTATACCCGCGTGGAGGATACCCCTATGAGTCGGATGCGCCAGCTCTTCCGCGACGCGTGGACCATCGCCGGGCCCTACTGGTTCTCCGAGGATCGGTGGGCCGGTCGTGGACTGCTCGTCGCGGTGATCGGCCTGAACCTCGGCATCGTCTTCATCAACGTGCTGCTCAACCAGTGGAACCTCGCCTTCTACAACGCCCTGCAGGACAAGGACTACGGCGTCTTCACGAGCCAGCTCTTCAAGTTCAGCTACCTCGCCGGCGCCTACATCGTGCTGGCCGTGTATCAGCTCTACTTGAACCAGATGCTCCAGATCCGCTGGCGCCGCTGGCTCACCGACCGGTACCTGGGGACCTGGCTCACCGACCAGTCCTACTACCGCCTGCAGCTCGCGCCTTCGGAGACGGACAACCCCGATCAGCGCATCGCCGAGGATCTGCGCCTGTTCGTCTCGATCACCGTCGGCCTCTCGCTCGGCATCCTCCGGGCCGTGGTGACGCTCGCCTCCTTCGTCGCCATCCTGTGGTCCTTGTCGGGCCCCTTCACCATTCCCGGAATCAACGTCACCGTGCCCGGCTACATGGTCTGGGCCGCCCTGATCTACGCGGTCGTGGGCTCGTGGCTGACGGACAGGATCGGGCGCCCCCTCGTGGCGCTGAACTTCGACCAGCAGCGCTACGAGGCCGACTTCCGCTTCGCCCTCGTGCGGCTGCGCGAGAACACGGAGGGCGTGGCCCTCTACCAGGGGGAGAAGGACGAGCTGCGCGTGCTCCGCGATCGGTTCGCGAACGTGGTACGTAACTGGTGGGGGATCATGCGCCGCCAGAAGCGGCTCACCTCGTTCACCGCCGGCTACAACCAGATCGCCATCATCTTCCCCTTCGTGGTGGCGGCGCCGCGCTACTTCCGCGGCGAGTTCGCCCTGGGCGGCCTCATGCAGACCGCCCAGGCCTTCGGCCAGGTGCAGGACGCGCTCTCCTACATGGTCGTCGCCTACACCGACATCGCCGAGTGGCGTGCCGTGGTGGCGCGGCTGGGCGGCTTCAATCGTGCCCTCGATCAGGTGCGCGGGGAGGCCGCCGTGCAGGGCATCCGGCACGAGCCGGGCCCGGCGGACGCGCTCGGGGTGGAGCACGTCCACCTGGCACTCCCGGGGGGGCGGCCCCTCGTCGAGGACGTCTCCTTCGCCCTGCGCCGCGGGGACACCGCGCTCATCAGCGGGCCGTCGGGGGCCGGCAAGAGCACGCTGTTCCGGGCCATCGCGGGGATCTGGCCCTTCGGCCATGGGCGGGTGACGCTGCCCTCGGGCGCGCGTGTGCTCTTCCTCCCGCAGAAGCCATACCTGCCACTGGGGACCATTCGCGAGGTGGTGAGCTACCCTACGCCGCCCGACGGTGTCTCGGACGCGGCCCTGATCGAGGCTCTCGAGGCGGTGGGGCTGCCGGAGCTCACGACGCGCCTCGACGAGTCGGCGAACTGGGCGCTCCGACTCTCGCCGGGGGAGCAGCAGCGCATCGCCTTCGCCCGCGCGCTTTTGCAGAAGCCGGACTGGCTCTTCCTCGATGAGGCGACATCCGCCATCGACGAGGGAACGGAGACGCGCCTCTACGCGCTTCTCCGCGAGCGCCTCCCCGACACTACCCTGTTCAGCGTGGGGCACCGGAGCACGCTACGACCGTTCCATGCGCGGCGACTCGTGGTGACGCCCGCGGCGGGCAACGGCGCGGGGCCGGCGCAGGTCGTGGAGACGGCCGCACAGCCCGCCTGAGGCGGCGGGGAATTGGCGGAGGGGGAGGGATTCGAACCCCCGATCCCTTGCGGGATTCCGGTTTTCAAGACCGGCGCCTTCAACCGGACTCGGCCACCCCTCCGCGCAAGAAGCGCGGCGGCAGCAGTGTAGCACCCTCCCTCAAGCTCTAGAGCGACTTGAGGTATTCGACCAAGTCCTGGGTTTCTGTCGGCGTCAGCCCCAGGCTCATGACGCGGTTGTAATGGCTCACGACGTCCTGCAGCGTCGGGAAGCGCCCATCGTGGTAGAACCCGCCTTTATGGATCTTCTTCGTCTCCCACAGTGCGCGGAGTGGGGTCGTGCGGTACGCGCGGTCCGGGGAACGGTCGGCCTGGAAGGAATCGATCCCGATCTCGTCGGCCTTGTGGAGATTCCAGCCCGGCTCCGTGAATAGGGGCGGCACATGGCAGGTCGCGCATCGCGCCTTTCCGGAAAAGGTCGCCTGCCCACGCGCGGCGCGAGTCTGGTCGAATGCTCCCGCGGGCGGCTTCGGAACCGGCATGGCGAGCTGATAGAAATGAAGTGCGGCAAGCTTGGGGGTGATCCGATCGTCCGGCGTCCGCTTGTTCGCCAGTCCCGCGCGCGCCGCGACCGGATACTGCTCCCGATTGTTCAGCCGCGGGTCGAAGAAATTGCCCCGGCCATGCATCTCGAGGTTGGCCACGAAGGCATTCCAGTAGGTCACACCGCCCCAGGAGCCCGTCCATGTGTGCTGATTGACTCCCGCGAGGCCGAACGCCGGCGGTATCAGCGTGGCGGCGGACTTGCCGTCGGGACGGAACGCCTTGCCATCGAGTGTGAGCTGGGCGTCGAACTTGCCCGGCCCCCAGCTCGCGAGCACCTTGCGCACGGTCGCCTCGTCGACCCCGAGCAGGTCGACGTAGGGCTTCAAGGTCGGGGCCAGGGACACGATGGCGCCGATGTTCACATCGCTGTTGGGCCATCCATCGAGCCGATGACCGATACCGGGCGCCAGGGCGTCGTCGACATTGGAATGGCAGAGCGCGCACTGGATGCCCAGGGACGTGATTCGCCCCTGCGGATCGAAGAACCCGGTCACTCCCACCACCGCATTGGCCTTGAGGAGGGCGAGCGTGCTGCTCGGGTCGTCCAGGTCGACCTTTCCGGCCTTGAGGCCGTCCACGAGCGAAGGCGGGAGCGCCGCGAGGTCGACCTTGAGTCCAGCAGCTAGGGCCTGTTTCGGCGAGACGCCGGCGCCGACGCCGCCATTCTTCTGTCCCGCGATCCCACGATGGAGCTGGAGCGCGCCCCCCCAGAACCCCTCGCTGCCGAAGGTGTCCCTGCGAAAGGCCGCACGCCCTTCGTCCATGAGCCGTCGGGAATTCTCGGCGATGGATCCGTCGAAGCCTCGTGACGTGTCACGGCTGGTCTCGGGCCCCCGCATCGACATGCATGCCGCTCCCACCAATCCGGCGAGGGCCAAGATGCTCCCCACTCGCGCCCCGATCTTCATGGTCCGTCTCCTCGCGCAGTGTTGCCTGCTGACGGTTAGATGCGCGAGAGCGTCAGATCTTACTGAGGGGGTCGAATGATTTGGAGGAGGGCCTGGTACTCCTCGCCACACTCCGTGCACTGGGCGATGTGGTGAGTAACCTGGGGGAACGCCGATTGGGCAGCGGGCGCCCCGGAGCTCGCGACCAGATCGACGTAGATCGGGAGCAGCTGGAAGAACTGCGAGCAGACGATCTCGTCCTCGCGCGTCTCGAAGATCGTGTCGAGGATTCGGATCAGCGCCGCGCGGTCCACGCTACGACGCCCCCCTTTCGAAGGCTTTCAGCGCGTCCTCGAGACTGACGCCGCCGGCAAGTAACGCCGCGCGGAGCTTTCGCCGGGCGTCATGGATCGCCTTGTACACCGCGTCGCGCGACATGCCACGGTCCGCGGCGAGAAGATCCAGTGGCTGCTGGTGGAAGACGTGGGCGAGAAGAATGCTCCGCTGATGCGCGGTCAGCTCCGTCTCGATGATCTGCTTGATCCTCGCCCACAGCTGTCGCTGATACGCGGCACGGTCGGGGGTCGGCGCTTCGTCGAGCGGCCAGTCGGGAACGCCGCTATCGCGGGGGTCAGGGGATCGCGTGGTCCAGCGCCGCCGGCGCAGCTGCCCGAGCAGGACGTTGACCGCGATCCGATGCACCCACGTGGTGAAGCGGCTGTCATCCCTGAAGGTGTCCAGCTTGGCGCGCACCGTGACCAGCGTGTCGTGAACGGCATCTTCGGCGAATACGTCCACTTCGCCCTCGGCGATGCCGGCGGGCCGATTCCGCCGCAGATAGGCGACCAAGCTTCGATGGACCTGTTGCCGAATCGTCGCCCATGCCGCATCGTCGTCGGCGCGGAGGGACGTGACCCAGTCGAGGTTGCTCCGTTCCCCTTCGGACGGCGTCGTCATCGCGTGGCCGCGCGAGCGACCATGCGAGCCCTACTGCACCCGATCGAGGCGCTCGAGCCCGTCCATGTAGGGGCGGAGGACCGCGGGGACCGTGACGGTGCCGTCGGCTTCCTGGTAGTTCTCGAGGACGGCGATGAGCGTGCGGCCCACGGCCAGGCCCGAGCCGTTGAGGGTGTGGCAGAATTCGCCCTTGCCGCCGCCGGCGGGACGGTACTTGAGGTCGAGCCGGCGGGCTTGGAAGGCCTCGCAGTTCGAGCAGGACGAGATCTCCCGGTACTTCCCCTGCCCCGGCAGCCACACCTCGATGTCGTAGCTCTTGGCCGCCGCGAACCCCGCGTCCCCCGCGCAGTGCAGCACCACCCGATAGGGGATCCCCAGCCGCTTCAGCACCTCTTCCGCCTCGAGCACCATGGACTCCAGCTCGTCGTAGGACTGGGTGGGCGTGGTGACCTTGACCAGCTCGACCTTGTCGAATTGGTGCTGGCGGATCATCCCCTTCATGTCCTTGCCGTAGGTCCCCGCCTCGCGGCGGTAGCAGGGGGTGAAGGCGGTGTAGCGGCGCGGCAGGGTGGCCTCGGCGAGAGTCTCATCGGCGTGGAGCGCGGTGAGCGGTACCTCGGCCGTCGGGATCAGGTAGAGCAGCCGGTTCTCGTCGGCCTCGTGCGTCTTGAAGAGCCCTTCCTCGAACTTCGGGAGCTGGCCCGTGCGCAGCATGGTGCTGCCGCTCACGAGCTGCGGCACCCAGACCTCGGTGTAGCCGTGCTCGCGCGTGTGGAGATCCAGCATGAACTGGGTGAGGGCGCGCTCCAGGCGGGCCGCCGGCCCCCACATCACGGTGAAGCGCGACTTGGCGAGCTTTACGGCGCGGGCGAAGTCGAGCACGCCGAGGGCCTCGCCCAGCACGTCGTGGGACTTGGGGTCGAAGCCGAACTGCCGCGGCTGGCCCCAGCGACGGATCTCCACGTTCTCGTCTTCCGTGGTGCCGGGCGGGACGGAGGGATGCGGGAGGTTGGGCAGCTGGAGCAGCAGGGCCTCGACCTGCTCGTCGACCTGCTTGACCTCGGCGTCCAGGGCCTTGATGCGGTCCCCGACCTCGCGCATGCGCGCCATGACCGCCTCGGGATTCTCCCCGCGGCGCTTGGCCTGGCCGATGGCCTCGGAAGCGCGGTTGCGCTCGGCCTTGAGGGCCTCGACCTCCGCGATGAGCCGCCGGCGCTCGGCGTCCCTGGCGACGACCTCGCGGACGAGCTCGGCGCCGCCCCGGTCGCGGAGCCCGCGCTCCACCGCTTCGGGATTCTCGCGGAGGAGCCGGACGTCCAGCATGGTGGGTCGCCCGCTAGACGGTGGCCGCGGGGGTCTGCTCGGCCTCGACGCGGGCGAGGCTGCCGACCTTGTCGTCGGCGTCGAGGTCCACGATGCGCACGCCCATGGTGTTGCGGCCCTGGAGCTTCACGTCGGCCACGGGAAAGCGGATCATCTTGCCCTTGCTGGTGACGAGCAGCACGTCGTCGCCCGCCCGCACCTGGAGCATGCCCACCACCGGGCCGTTGCGCCCCTCCGTCTTGATGTCGATGATGCCCTTACCCGCGCGGCCCTGGAGGCGGTATTCCTCGAGGGGGGTGCGCTTGCCGTAGCCGCGCTCGGTGACGGTGAGGATGCTCGCGCCCTCCTGGATCACGTCGGCGCAGATGACGGCGTCGCCCTCCTCCACGTCGATCCCGCGAACGCCCGAGGCGGTGCGGCCCATGGGCCGCACCTCCTCCTCGCTGAACCGGATGATCATGCCGGTCCGGGTGGCGAGCAGGACCTCGCGCTGGCCGTCGGTGCGGCGCGCCGCCATCACCTCGTCGCCAGCCTCCAGGTTGATGGCCTGGATGCCCGCCGCGCGGGGATGGGAGAAGGCGGCCACCTCCGTCTTCTTCACCTTGCCCTGCCGCGTCGCGAGAAAGATGTAGCCGCCCGTCTCGAAGTCGCGCACGGGGACGCAGGTCGCCACCGCCTCGCCCTCGCCGAGGGAGAGCACGTTGGCCATGGCCTTGCCCTTGGCCCCGCGCCCGCCCTCGGGGATCTCGTGCACCTTGAGCCAGTGCACCCGACCCTTGTTGGTGAAGAACAGGAGGTAGGAATGCGTGGACGCGACGAAGAGGTCGTCCACGATGTCCTCTTCCTTGGTCTCCATGCCCGTCACGCCCTTGCCCCCGCGCTTCTGGCTGCGGTAGGCCTCCACGTGGGTCCGCTTGATGTAGCCGGACCGCGTGATCGTCACCACCATGTCGTCGTCGGCGAGCAGATCCTCGATGGTGAGG
Organism: Candidatus Methylomirabilota bacterium; assembly: GCA_046728035.1. GTDB lineage: Bacteria > Methylomirabilota > Methylomirabilia > Rokubacteriales > CSP1-6 > DASRWT01. The sequence goes on from JBKPDT010000001.1 coordinate 6,679, forward strand.
TCGGTGGTCTCGGCGAGGATCTCCGTGCGCCGGGCGTCGCCGAACTCCTCCTTCAGGGCGACCAGCTCGTCCCTGATGATGCCCATGAGGCGGCGGTCGGACGCGAGGATGCCCTTGAGGTCGGCGATGAGGGCCAGGGTCTGCTCGTGCTCTTCCACGATCTTGTGGCGCTCGAGCTGGGTCAGGCGCTGCAGCCGCATGTCCAGGATGGCCTTGGCCTGAATCTCGGAGAGCTGCAGCCGCCTCATCAGGCCTTCCCGCGCAGCATCCGGGTTCTCCGACCCGCGGATGATGGCGATAACGAGGTCGAGGGCGTCCACCGCCTTCCGGAGGCCTTCCAGGATATGCGCGCGCTCTTCCGCGCGCGCGAGGTCGTACTTCGTCCGTCGCGTGACGATCTCGCGGCGGAAGGCGACGAACTCCTGGAGCATCTGCTTGAGGTTCACCACCTGAGGCCGCCGGCCGACGAGGGCAAGCATAATGATGCCGAAGGTGGTCTGCATCTGGGTATGCTTGTAGAGCTGGTTGATGATGATCTGCGGGATCTCGCCGCGCCCCAGCTCCAACACGATGCGGATGCCCTCGCGATTCGACTCGTCGCGGCGCTCCGAGATGCCCTCGATCTTCTTCTCGCGCACCAGCTCGCCGATCTTCTCGATCAGCGACGCCTTGTTCACCTGGTACGGCAGCTCGGTGACGATGATGGCCTCGCGGCCGCCGCGCAGCTTCTCCACATGGGCCTTGGCGCGGAGGGTGATGATGCCGCGGCCGGTAGTGTAGGCCTCCTGGATGCCGCCGCGCCCGTAGATGTAGCCGGCGGTCGGGAAGTCCGGCCCCGGGATCACCTTCATCAGCGCTTCGATGGGCGCCTCGGGATCGTCGACCAGCATGACGAGGCCGTCCACCACCTCGCTCAAGTTGTGCGGCGGGATATTGGTAGCCATGCCGACGGCGATCCCGGATGACCCGTTGACGAGCAGATTCGGGATCCGCGTGGGCAGGACCACCGGCTCCCGCTCGTTCTCGTCGTAGTTCGGGATGAAGTCGACGGTGTCCTTCTCGATGTCGGCGAGCATCTCGTGGGCGATCTTGGCCAGGCGCGATTCGGTGTAGCGCATGGCCGCCGCGGGGTCGCCGTCGATGGAGCCGAAGTTCCCCTGCCCGTCCACGAGCGGGTAGCGCAGGGAGAACTCCTGGACCATCCGCACGAGCGCCTCGTAGATCGGCGCGTCGCCGTGCGGGTGGAACTTCCCCATGCAGTCGCCCACGATGCGGGCCGACTTCTTGTAGGGGCGGTTCCACGAGACCCCGATCAGGTTCATGGTGTGGAGCACCCGGCGATGCACGGGCTTGAGCCCATCGCGCACGTCGGGCAGCGCGCGCCCGACGATGACGGACATCGCATAGTCGAGATACGACTTCCGCATCTCCTCTTCGATGGGAACCGGGGTCTGACGCTCGGGGGACATGGGACTCCTCGAAACGGGTGCCGCCTAGACGTCCAGGTTGATGACGTCCAAGGCGTTCTTCTCGATGAACTCGCGGCGGGGCTCCACGGCATCGCCCATGAGGACGGTGAACATCTCGTCGGCGCCGACGGCGTCTTCCATGGTGACCTTGAGGAGGGTCCGGGTCTCCGGGTTCATGGTGGTTTCCCACAGCTGCTCCGGATTCATCTCACCAAGACCCTTGTAGCGCTGAAGGGTCGCCCCGTCCTTGGCGAGCGCCATCACCACTGCGAGGAGCTCCGGGAGCGTCTTGACCTCGGTCTCCTTGCCGCCCCCGTCGATCACGACAGACGGGCCCTTGTGGAGCGCGGCGATCTCCCCATGGGCCTCGAGGAGCTGCGCGTAGTCGGGAGACTTGAGGAGATCGGGGCTGAAGACCGCCGGATGCGGCCCGCCGACGTGGAGGGTCGTCACGTCGCCATTATCGCCGCCGACTGAGCGCACCTCCCAGCCCGGGAGCTCCCCGACGACCTCCCGGACCGCCGCCACGATCTCGGTGTCCCCCACCCCGCGCTTGGTGCCCTTGAACTTGCGGCGCAGGAGCCCGTCGATGATGGCGGCGGGAATCCCGCGACGGCCGAACTTGCCGAACAGCGAGCGGAACTCCAGCGCGCGCTTGAGCGTGTCGAGAAGGGCCTGCTCCTTGAGCGGCGCCGTCTTGCCGGGAACCTTCAGGCTCGCCTTCTCCACCCAGTTCTCGAGGAGGAACTCCTCCATCTCGCGCTCGCTCATGAGGTACCGCTCCGCCTTGCCCTTCTTCACCTTGAAGAGCGGCGGCTGCGCGATGAAGAGATGGCCGGCCTCGATCACCTGGACCATGTGGCGGAAGAAGAAGGTCAGCAAGAGCGTCCGGATATGGGCGCCGTCCACGTCGGCATCCGTCATGAGGATGACCTTGTGGTAGCGGAGCTTGCCGACGTCGAACTCCTCAGGACCGATGCCGGTGCCGAGGGCCGAGATCAGCAGCCGGATTTCATTGTGGGACAGGACCTTGTCGTACCGCGCCTTCTCCGCGTTGATGATCTTGCCGCGCAGCGGGAGCACGGCCTGGGTCTTCCGGTCGCGCCCCTGCTTGGCGGAGCCGCCGGCGGAGTCGCCCTCGACGAGGAAGAGCTCGCGGAACTGGGGGTCGCGCTCCGAGCAGTCGGCGAGCTTGGCGGCGAGCCCCTCGTCGTCCCGCCCGCCCTTGCGGGTGAGGTCGCGCGCCTTACGCGCCGCTTCGCGCGCCTGGGCCGCGCGCACCGCCTTGTCGGCGATCTTCCGCGCGGTGGTGGGATCCTCCTCGAAGGTCTCGCTGAGCCGATCATTGACGATCTGCTGAACGAGACCCTTGACCTCGGAGTTCCCGAGCTTGCTCTTGGTCTGCCCCTCGAACTGCGGGTCGGGGATGCGGATGGACACCACCGCGGTGAGGCCCTCGCGCACGTCGTCGCCCGACACGTCCCCCTTGAAGCTCTTGAGGAAGCCGTTGGCCTTGGCGTAGTTCGCGATGGTGCCGGTCAACGCGGCGCGAAAGCCGGTGAGGTGCGTCCCGCCCTCGCGGGTATTGATGTTGTTGGCGAAGGAGAACACGCTCTCCTGGTAGCCGTCGTTGTACTGAAGCGCGACCTCGACCTCGATGCCGTCCCGCTTGCCCTCGAAGAAGAGGACCTTGGGATGGACGGACGTCTTGTTCTGGTTGAGGTGTTTGATGAACTCGATGATGCCGCCTCGGTAGAGGAAGGTGTGGCTCCGCTCGTCGCGCTCGTCCTCGATGACAATCTTGAGGCCCTTGTTGAGGAAGGCGAGCTCGCGGAGGCGGTTCGAGAGCGTGTCGAAGGAGAACGTCGTCTCCTCGAAGATCTTCGCGTCGGGCTTGAACTTCACGATCGTCCCGTGCTTGGTCGTCTTCTCGCCGGCGGTGAGCTCGCCCTGGGGAACGCCGTACTCGTACCGCTGCGTCCACACCTTCCCGTTGCGGCGGATCTCGAGCTCGAGCCACTCGCTCAGCGCGTTGACCACGGACACGCCCACGCCGTGGAGACCGCCGGATACTTTGTAGGCGGAGTGCTCGAACTTGCCGCCGGCGTGCAGCACGGTGAGGACCACCTCCGCCGCCGACTTGCCGCTCTCCTTGTGGGTGTCGACGGGAATGCCGCGGCCGTTGTCGCCCACCGAGCAGGAGCCGTCGGAGTGGAGGATGACCTTGATGCTGTCGCAATAGCCGGCGAGCGCTTCGTCGACGGAGTTATCGACGACCTCGTAGACGAGGTGGTGAAGCCCGTACGCGCCGGTATCGCCGATGTACATGGCGGGGCGCTTCCGGACGGCCTCGAGGCCCTCCAGCACCTTGATGTCGCTCGCGGTATAGGTCTCGGCGGTCATGCCACTCCCTGTACGGGCCGGCGACTCGGATCCATGACCTGGCCATCGCGCACCTGCCACCAGGCGGCGCGCCGGGCCGGGACCGTGTCCTCGGCCGTCGTCAGGAACACCTGCCCGGCGCCCTCGATGTGGCGGAGCACGTTGACCTGAACGGCCGGATCCAGCTCCGAGAGCGCGTCGTCGAGGAGCAGCACCGGGCTCGATCCGATTGCCCGCGCCACCGGCCCCGCCTCGGCGAGGCGGAGAGCGAGGGCGAGCAGCCGCTGCTGCCCGCGGGAGGCGTAGAGCCGCATGTCGCGCCCGTCGAGATCCACGCTCAAGTCGTCGCGGTGGGGCCCGACCAGAGTCTGGCCGCGCCGTACTTCCTCGACCCGGCGCTTCTGAAGCGCGTCCAGAAAGCCGCCCTCGTCGACGCGCTCCGGCAGCGAGCCGCGATAGCCGAGGGCGAGATCACCCTCGCCCGCCATCTCAGGATAGAGCCCCCGTACCTCGGTCGCCAACTCTTCTAGCGCCTGCCGGCGCCGCGCCAGGATCTCGATCCCGACATGCGCCAGCTGTGCGTCCCAGGGACTGAGGGCCGCGTCGATCGCCATCACCGGCTTGCCGGACTGAAGCAGATGATTGCGGCGCTCGAGGATGCGTCGGTACCGGCCTACCGCGGCCGCGTGCGCGGGAAACACCTTGCTCGCGAACCCATCGAGGAAGCCCCGTCGCGTCTGCGGCCCGCCCGTCAGGATGGCGAGATCCTGCCACCCAAAGGGGATGACGCGTGCCCATGGGCATCCCTCCCCCATGACCGCCCACGCGCCGTCCTCGCGCGGGGCAATGGTGCGACGGATGGCCCGAGTCGCGTCGGCACGCTTGATCTCCCCGCTCACGGTGGCGTGCGAGGCGTTCCAGCGCGCGAGATCGACGGCCCTGCTGCCGCGAAACGACCTCCCGACGAGGAGGAGGCCGAGCCCTTCGAGGAGGTTGGTCTTGCCCTGTCCGTTGGGACCGCTGACTACGTTGAGCGTCGAGGTTGGCGAGTAGGAAAGCGAGGAATAGCTGCGAAAATCAGACAGCGCTATCCATTCGATTTGCACCCGGAATTCGCTCCTCCACGTCCTAAATTCGCATCGGCATTATAACACACAGCGATCCCTCCTCTTCGAAGCTCTTGATCACTCCCGGGCTCATTCCATCCTTCAATTCGACCACGACCTGCTCGCCTGGCTGCGCCGCGAGGGCGTCGAGCAGGTAGCGCGAGTTGAACCCAATGACGATCTCCTCGCCCGCCGCGTCGACCTCCAGGCTCTCCTCCGCCTCGCCGTAGTCCGGATGATAGGCGCTCAGCTTGAGTGTCCCCGGTGACAGCGACAGCTTCACCGGCTTGGTGCGCTCCTCGGACAGCACCGAGACCCGACGCAGGGCCGCGGTAAGCGCCGCCCGCGAGAGGATGATCCTCCGCGGATGGGCCTTCGGGACCACCTGCTCGTAGTTGGGGAAGGTCCCTTCGATGAGGCGAGCCATGAGCAGGGTATTCGGCATCTGGAGAATGAACTGGTTGTCGCTGACCGCGACCTGGACCTCCTCGCCCGACCCCACGATCCGCGCAATCTCCTGGACGGCCTTCCGGGGAACGATGCCCGAGACGCTCGGGCCACCATTGACCAGTGGCCGGCTGGCCACGGCCAGGCGGTGACCGTCGGTCGCGACGAGGCGCAGCTCTTTGCCGAGGACTGTGAAGAGCACGCCGTTCAGGGCATAACGGCTCTCGTCGTGCGAGATGGCGAAGCTCGTCTGAGCGAGCATGTCGCGCAGTATTTTGCCGTCGAGGCTGATCCAAGCCGCCGTCTCCCCCGCCCCCACTGCGGGAAAATCGTCCGGCGCGAGCCCGACCAGCTTGTACGAGGCCCCACCGCAGCGGAGCCCGACCCAGGCATTGTCCTGGACCCGGATCGCCAGGGGCTCCGCCGGAAGCTCCTTCACGATCTCGGTGAGCTTCCGCGCCGACATCGTGATGGACCCCTGCTTGGTGACTTTGGCGGGCACTGACACCCGCACGCCCACCTCGAGATCAGTCGCGGTCAGGCGCACCGAATCGACAGAGGCCTCGACGAGGACGTTGGCGAGGATCGGCAGCGTTTGTCGCGGCTCGACGATGTTGTGAACGAGCTGGAGGCCCCGGATGAAGGCATCACGGTCCACATGGACTTCCATTAAGGTTTTCTCCCTTGTTTAGAAAAGAAAGAAAGACACTACCGTCGTCGGCGTAGGCGTAGGAGGTGGGGACAAGGGGAATCACGAAGAGAGGACGCTGCGGAGCGGGTTCGGGGAGCGCCTGACTGTGGACGCCGCCGTGGACAGAGAGGGAAGTCATGTGGGTCACAGGGTGATGCTCTGGGTAATCGAGTCGATGGTCTTCTTGAATTTGGGATCTTCCTGGAGGATTCCCTGGATCTTCTCGACGCCATGCAGGACCGTGGTGTGATCCTTGCCGCCGAAGGCCCGACCGACCTCGCTCAGGGAAGCATGGGTGAGCTGGCGCGCCAGGTACATCGCGATCTGGCGCGGGAAGGCGATCGCCTTCGTACGGTTCTGGGCGCGCAGGTCGGAGAGCTTGATCCCGAAGAACTCGGCGACCTTCCGCTGGATGTGGTCGATGGTGATGACCCGCTCATCCTCCCCCCAGAGGTCGGCGAGCACCTCCTGGGCGAGGTCCACCGTCATGTCGCGCCCGCTCAGGGCGCAGAAGGCGATCATGCGCGTGAGCGAGCCCTCGATCTCGCGGATATTGGCCTTGATCCGGCTGGCGATGAGATAGGCCACGTCGTCGGGCAAACGGACGCGCTCGATCTCGGCCTTTTTCTTGAGAATGGCCACACGGGTCTCGAAATCGGGAGGCTGGATGTCGGCGATGAGGCCCCACTCGAAGCGGGAGCGGAGCCGTTCCTCGAGGTCCGGGATCTCCTTGGGCGCGGCGTCCGAGGACATGACGATCTGCTTCCGCGCCTCGTAGAGGTCGTTGAAGGTGTGGAAGAACTCCTCCTGGGTGCGCTCCTTGCCGGAGATGAACTGGATGTCGTCGATGAGGAGGAGGTCGATGTTGCGGTACTTCGCGCGGAACTCCGCGGTGCGGTCGTAGCGGATCGCGTTGATCAGCTCATTGGTGAATCGCTCGGACGACAGATAGAGCACGAGGAGACGCGGGTACGCCTTGGCGATCTGATGGCCCACCGCGTGGAGGAGATGCGTCTTCCCCAGGCCCACCCCGCCGTAGATGAAGAGCGGGTTGTACGCCTTCGACGGCAGGTCGGCGACGGCCTGACACGCCGCCTGCGCGAACTGGTTGGAGTTGCCGACGACGAACGACTCGAACGTGTAGCGCGCGGAGAGCCCGGTGGCGGGCGCGGGCCCCGGCTCGATGGGCGCGGGTGGCTCGAGCGTGTCCGGGGTGGTCGCCTCGCGATCCACGTCGAAGGTGACGCGCGGGTTGCCGCCGAGGACCTCGCGGGCGGCCGCTTGGATGGTATCGGCGTGATGCTGGACGAGCCAGTCGCGCGTGAACTTGCTGGGCGCGACGATCCGCACATGGTCGCCGTGGACGCCTCCGAGTCGACACGGACGCACCCAGTTGTCGAGGGTGGTCACGGGGAGGCGGCGCTCGAGGACGGTCAGGAGCCTGGTCCAGAGGGTATCAAGCATGGCAGACAGTCAGCCTCGTTGAGCAGTTGGAGGAGTTACGCACAAAGTTATCCACAGGGGTGGATAACTCTGGTGACTTTCGGGATCAACGGGTTTGCTACGGCCACTGCGTTCCACCAAGTCACAACGTCCAATCGGCACCTTCCCGCCTCGAACGGCCGAGTCGGATCATGCGGGGGAGAGCGAGGATGCGAACCTACCACACGGTCAAATCGACCCGCAAGGGGGTGTCGCGCCTTGACTTGGTTTCATGAGGTCAGTACGCTACGGAGGTTGTACGACTGAAAGGAACCGGGATGAAGAGGACGTTTCAGCCGAATGTACGACGCCGGAAGAAGACACACGGCTTCCGCGAGCGCATGAAGACAAAGGGTGGACGCAAGGTCCTCAAGCGGCGGCGAGCCAAGGGGCGCAAGCGTCTCACCGTCTAGGCCGCTCCCGCTTCCGCGCGAGGAGCGCCTCCGAAGCGCCGGCGAGTTCCAGGCGGTGTTCGAGCGGGGCAAGCGCCTGGAGCGGCCGGCCTTCGTCGTGTTGTGGAGCCAGACGCCGCAGAAGCGGAAGACGGGCTTCACGGTCAGTCGGCAGATCCGTGGAGCCGTCAAACGTAATCGTGCGCGCCGGCGGCTCCGCGAGGCGTACCGAAACCGGAGCGCTTCGAATCCTGGCGACATTTCAATGGTTTTCGTAGCTCGACCACCGGCCCTCGAAGGGTCCTTCGCTGGTCTCGTCCTGGCCGTGGACGAGGTGCTGCGCCATCTCGGGCGGTCCCTGGGGCGCGGAGTGGGACCATGACGCCGATGGCGTGGCTGGTGGAACGGGCGGTGCGCGGGTACCAGCTGGTGATACGGCCGGCACTGCCGGCCGCATGTCGTTTCTCGCCCAGTTGCTCGGAGTACGCGCGCCTCGCGCTGATCGAACATGGATTCCTGGGTGGGCTGTGGCTGACCGTGAAGCGGATCGGGCGTTGTCATCCGTTCCACCCGGGCGGCTATGATCCTCCCCCGCCCCGGCTGCTCAACACCAAGCGACAAGGACGGTGATGGAGAAGCGAGTCATCCTCGCGGCCATGCTCATGGCCGGCCTGCTGATGGTGTATCAGGCCTTTTTTCTTTCTCCGCCGGCACCGCCGCCGGAGCAGGCAAAGACAGGCGCGCCCGCGAAGCCAGGGACGGCGGCGCCGTCAGCGCCCACGGCCCAGACGCCGGCGACCCCGGCGCCGGCTACGCCCTCCCCGATGGCCGCGCCAGCCATTGCCGAGCGGAGCGCTCAGGTGGAGGGGCCGCTCTATAGAGCGGTGATCACGAACCGCGGCGGCGAGATTCGAGAATGGGAGCTGAATTATAGAGGCCAGAAGCCAATGGTGACGCCGGGTCTGCTCGGACCCACCGGACTCACCATCGAGCGCGCCGGCGCGCCCGCTATGGTGGTCCCCTTCACGGTGTCGCCCGAGCGCGTCGAGCTCTCCAAGGATAAGCCGCAGGGCGACCTCCAGTTGAGTGGTGAGGACGGCTTCGGGCTCCGCATCAGCGAGACCCAGCGGTTCCGCGCGGACAACTACACCGTGGAGCGCGTGGTCCGTGTCGAGAACCGCCACTCCATGCCGCAGGCGGCCGAGCTGGTTTTGAGCTGGCGGGCGCCGGTGGAGTGGCCGAAGGACCGTGCCGAGCAATTCCAGGGTCAGCACCCGGTGCGCGTCGTGGGGCTTCTCTCGGACGGCCTCCGTCGAGAGGA
>JBKPDT010000002.1:0-10696 GCA_046728035.1 Candidatus Methylomirabilota bacterium
TGTATAAGAGACAGGAGCAAGCGAGGGTCCGCCCCCGGCGGCGCTCTGCGTTGACCTTGCGTGCGCTCAGTGAGCGAGCAGCGGGACGATGCGGCCGGCGGCATCGAAGCTGAGCGGCCGGCCCTCCCCGATCACCTCGAGGTCGGACCGCTTGGCGATCTCGGGCCCATAGGCCTCCGAGCACTCGATCTCGCCGAGGAGGAGCGTGTTCTTGACGCGGATCACCCGCGCCTTCTCGGGCGGGGTGAGCCCGATGCACGACAGCGCGGTCTCGATCGCCTCCCGATCGGTGTCGTACGTCGCGGGGATCTTGGCGCCGTTCGGGGAGCAGGCGGTGATGCAGTTGATGAGCGTCATCTTCATGTCGATCTTCTCGACGAGGCGCCGCGTGGTGAAGTCGGCGTTGCCGATCCCGGTGGCGTTGCCGTAGCTCTCCTCGGTGAGGTCCAGCGCGGCGATCCAGAGGATCTTGGGGTCGGCGGGGAAGGGCTCGTGGGGGTTGGACGGCCGCCCGATCACATTGGTGTCCATCCCCGCCCCCGAGATGTTCTTCCCCATCTCCTCCACCACGAGGACGTCGATGGGCGAGAACGGCAGCCGCGCCATCCACTCGCGCGCTTCCTTGAGGAGGCGCCGCTCCCCCGCCTCGAGATCTCCCGCCGCGAAGGCCTCCACTCGGGCCGTCTCATCGTACCCGTTCTCCACGATGCCCAGCCCGAAGCCGATGCGGGCCTTGGCGAGAACCTCGCGGCCCACCGCCGTGATCACCGTCTCGTAGCCATGGGTCACGTTGGCCCGGTGGTACTGGATGGCGCCCTTGTACTTCCCCAGCCCGATCGTCATCATCTTGAAGAGCCCGGACTCGATCGAGCCCTTGAAGTCGGTGTGGGGCTTGATGCGGTTGACCAGCCCGATCCAGTCCGCCTCGGCGGCGATGCGGTCCTGCCAGACGGGGAGGCCGAGGGCCTCCCCCACCTGCACCACGTCCATGGAGGCGCGGATCTCGCACCCCATGGTCGCCTCGGTGATGCCGTAGTGGGCGAGGACGTCCCGCTGGCCCTCGGCGGTGGCCCCGCCATGGCTGCCCATGGCGGGGAAGATGAAGGGCCGCGCCCCCCGCGCCTTGAGCTCGTCCACGGTGGCGCGGACGATGGCGGCGATATTGGCGATCCCACGGCTTCCCGCGCCCACCGCCACGGTATCGCCGCGCTTGATGGGGATGCCAGCCACGGCAAGGGCCTGGCGCACCCCCCCGCCGATGTCGGCCAGGCGGGGGCCGGAGAACTTCTGCCGGACGCGCAGCATCTTCGGAAGGGGCACGCCTGGATAATAAGGAGCCGTCCCTACCCTGTCAATCTCCTTGACTTTACTGAGGTGTGCCCTTACCTTTCACGCCACATGCGCGTCCCGTCGCGGGCTCGCCCGGTGTCGCTCCTCCTCACCCTGGCGCTCCTCCTCGGAGGATGCTCCACGGCCGGGGGCTGGGTCGTCGATCTCTTCCGGCAGCGGCCGCAACCGCTCCCACCGGCGTCCGAGCTGTACGCCGCGGGAGAGACGGAGATGAACAAGAAGCGGTACGAAGAGGCGCGCCTGCAGTTCCGCAAGGTGGTCGAGCGCCATCCCCAGTCCACCCACGCGCCCAGGGCCAAGTTCCTCATCGGCGAGACCTTCTACCGCGAGGGCGACTTCGACAAGGCCATCAAGGAGTTCGACGGATTCATCGCCTTCTTCCCCCGCCACGAGATCTCCGACCTCGCCCAGTACCGTCTCGCCATGAGCTACTACGATCAGGTCAAGCCGGTGGAGCAGGACCAGTCCATCACCGCGAAGGCCATCGACCAGTTCCGCAAGCTCGTGCGCGAGTACCCGGACAGCCGCTACGCCTCCGACGCGCTCGCCAAGATCGACGTCTGCCGCGGCCGGCTCGCGCAGAAGGAGCTCTGGGTCGCGAGCTACTACCTCAACCAGGGCAACATCGGAGCGGCGCGGTTGCGACTCGAGGTGGTGCTGAAGGACTACCCGCGGACGCTCGTGGTCCCGGAGGCGCTCTTCCGGCTCGGCGAGGTGGCCGCGCTCGAAGGCAAGAGCGACGAGTCCCGCGCGCGCTTCGAACGGCTCGCCAACGAGTTCCCCTACACCGAATGGGGGCGCCGCGCCGCGCAGCGCCTCCGCACCGCCGCGAGGTAGCCTGCCGTGCATGACGTGGTCGAGCTGCGCTCCGACACGTTTACCCTCCCCTCGCCGGCCATGCGCGAGGCGATGGCCCGAGCGGAAGTGGGGGACGACGTCTGGGAGGAAGATCCCACCGTTCAGCGCCTGGAGGCCCTCGCCGCCCGCCGGACTGGCAAAGACGCGGCGCTGTTCGTCACCTCCGGAACCCAGGGCAACCTCGTGTCCATCCTCGCCCAGACGCGGCCCGGCCAGGAAATCCTCCTCGATGCCGACTGTCACGTCTTCGGCTCGGAGGTGGGCGGCGCCGCCCGGCTCGGTGGACTGCAGACCCGTCCGCTCCCCACCGAGCGCGGCTTTCTCACCGCGAAGCAGGTGCGGGAGACCGTGCGGCCAAGCAACATCCACCTCCCGGTAACGGGGCTGGTCTGCATCGAGAATACGCACAACCGCCACGGCGGCACCTGCTGCACCCCCGAGGAGATCGCCGCGGTCGCCGCCGCCGCCCACGCCGCGGGCGTGCCCGTTCACCTCGACGGCGCGCGGATCTTCAACGCGGCGGTGGCCCTCAAGCGGCCCGTGGACGCCTTCACGCGCCCGGTGGACTCGCTGACCTTCTGCCTCTCCAAGGGGCTGGGCGCGCCGGTCGGCTCGCTGATCTGCGGCCACCGCGAGTTCATCGCGCAGGCGCGCCGCGTGCGCAAGATGATCGGCGGCGGGATGCGGCAGGCGGGCGTGCTCGCCGCCGCCGGGATCGTGGCCCTGGAGACCATGGTGGACCGGCTCGCCGAGGACCACGCGCACGCCCGGCGCCTCGCCGAGGGCCTGGCCCCGCTTCCCGGCCTGTCCGTCGACCTCGCCGCCGTCGAGACCAACATCGTCCGCTTCCAGGTGGTGACGGCCGAGCGCACCACCGAGCTCGTCACCGGCTGTCTCGCTCGCAAGGTCAAGGTGCACCACGCGGGGCCGGCCGCGATCCGCTGCGTCACCCACAAGGACGTGGACTCGGAGGACATCGACCGCGCCCTGGACGCGTTCCGGGAAATCACCGCCGCCTGGCGCTGAGAGGATCCCCACATGGCCGAGCGCCTTCTCGAAGTCAAGAACCTGAAGACCTACTTCTTCACGGACGAGGGCACGGTGCGCGCCGTGGACGGGGTGGACCTGCACATCGACAAGAGCGAGACGCTCGGCGTGGTGGGGGAATCCGGGTGCGGCAAGTCGGTGACGGCGCTCTCCGTGATGAAGCTCATCCCGCAGCCGCCCGGCAAGATCGTCGAGGGCCACATCCTCTACGAGGGCAAGAATCTCGTGGACATGCCGGCGGGCCAGATGCGGAAGATCCGGGGCAAGGAAATCTCCATGATCTTCCAGGAGCCCATGACCTCGCTGAACCCCGTCTTCACGTGCGGGGAGCAGATCGCCGAGGCCCTGCGCCTCCACGAGGGCCTGGGCCGCCGCGACGCCATGGACAAGACCGTCGAGATGCTCAAGCTCGTCCACATCCCCAACGCGGAGCGGCGGGTGAAGGAATACCCGCACCAGCTCTCCGGCGGCATGCGGCAGCGCATCATGATCGCGATGGCGCTGTCGTGCAATCCCAAGCTCCTCATCGCCGACGAGCCCACCACCGCGCTCGACGTCACCATACAGGCCCAGATCCTCGAGCTCCTCAACGAGCTCAAGGCGCGCCTGAAGATGGCGATCATGCTGATCACCCACGACATGGGCGTCATCGCGGAGACGGCCCAGCGGGTGGTCGTCATGTACGCGGCGAAGGTTGCCGAGGAAGCCTCGGTCAGCGACCTGTTCAAGGAGCCGCTGCACCCCTATACCCAGGGGCTCCTGCGCTCGATCCCGCGCATCGACCTCGCCGCGACCGAGCGCCGGCGGCTCGAGGTCATCGGGGGCACCGTCCCCACCCTGCGCGGCGAGATCCCGCCGGGCTGCCGCTTCGCGCCGCGCTGCCCGTTCGTCAAGCCGGTGTGCACCGAGAAGGATCCGGTGCTCAAGGAAGTCAAGCCCGGCCACAAGGTCTCCTGCTGGCTGTATTGAGAGGGAAACGACGCCATGGCTGAGACGCCGCTCCTTCGGGTCAAGAACCTCAAGAAGTACTTCCCCATCCGGGGCGGCCTCTTCTCGCGCGAAGTGGCGCGGGTGCACGCCGTGGACGACATCTCCATGGACATCCTGAAGGGCGAGACCCTCGGGCTCGTGGGCGAGTCCGGCTGCGGCAAGTCCACGACCGGCCGCTGCATCCTGCGCCTCATCGAGCCCACCGCGGGCGAGGTGTGGTTCGAGGACAAGAACGTCACCACGCTCGACAAGCGCTCGCTCCGCCACCTCCGGCGGGACATGCAGATCATCTTCCAGGACCCCTACGCGTCGCTGAACCCCCGCATGACGGTGGGCTCGATCATCGGGGAGGCCCTCGTCATCCACAAGCTCGCCAAGTCTCGACGCGAGCGGGAGGAGCGGGTGGTGCACCTCCTCGAGACGGTGGGCCTCGGCGCCGACCACCTCCGCCGCTACCCCCACGAGTTCTCCGGCGGCCAGCGCCAGCGCATCGGCATCGCGCGCGCCCTCGCCGTGAATCCCAAGCTCATCGTCTGCGACGAGCCGGTGTCGGCGCTGGACGTGTCCATCCAGGCCCAGGTCATCAACCTCCTGGAGGACCTCCAGAAGCAGTTCAACCTGACCTATCTCTTCATCGCCCACGACCTCTCGGTGGTCGAGCACATCTCCACGCGCGTCGCCGTGATGTACCTCGGCAAGATCGTGGAGATCGCTCCCGCCAAGGAGCTCTACAACAATCCCAAGCATCCGTACACCGAGGCGCTGCTCTCGGCGGTGCCCATCCCCGACCCGCAGGTGAAGCGCAAGCGCATTCTGCTGGAGGGCGACGTGCCCAGCCCCATCAAGCCGCCCTCCGGCTGCCGCTTCCACACCCGCTGCGGCCTTCGGGTGCCGTCCTGCTCCGAGAACGAGCAGGTGCTCAAGCAGATCTCGCCGGGCCACTGGGTGGCCTGCCAGGTCCGCGCCTGATCGACTGGTCCGGCATCTTCCACATCACGGCCACGCCGTTCACGGACGGTGGCGCGCTGGACCGTGACGGGCTGCCCCGGCTGGTGGAGCGCGCGCTCGAGACGGGCATCGCCGGCTTCACCGTGCTCGGCATCGCGGGGGAAGTGCACCGCCTCACCGACGACGAGCGCCGTCAGGTGATCGAGACGGTGGTCAAGGAGGCGCGCGGCCGCGTGCCGGTGGCGGTGGGCGCGTCCGCGTCCGGCACCCATCTCGCCGCCGCGCTGGCCCGGATGGCCCGCGACTCCGGCGCCCAGGCCCTCATGCTCGCGCCTCCCAACGGGGTCCGGAACCTCGACGCGGTGCTCGCCTACTACCACGCGGTGGCCGACGCCACCGCCCTGCCCATCGTGCTGCAGGACGAGCCGGTGACCACCGGGGTGCTGATGCCCCCGGACTTCATCGGCCGCCTGGTGGCCGAGATCCGCCGGATCGAGGCGGTGAAGCTCGAGGAAGCCCCGACCCTGCCCAAGATCACCCGTCTGCGCGCTCGCTTCGAGCGGCGCGTGGCCATCTTCGGCGGGTTGGGGGGCTGCTACTTCTTCGAGGAGCTCTCCCGGGGCGCCGACGGGGCCATGACCGGATTCCCCTACCCGGAGGCGCTGCGCGCCATCCGCGACGAGTTCGTGGCAGGGCACCGCGATGCCGCCCGCGCCCTCTTCTATCGCTGGCTGCCCCTCATCCGGTTCGAGAGCCAGCCCGGCTCCACACCGGGCACCTCGATCGGGATTCGCAAGGAGATCCTCCGCCGGCGGGGCTGGATCGACTCCGCGTTCGTGCGGCCGCCCGCGGCGTGCCTCGACGCGGAGACTCTCGCGGAGTTGACCGAGATCCTCGCCGCCGTCACCGGCTAAGGGAAGCCGCCGTGCCCCGCGCCACCCTCAACGGGATCGGCCTCTTCTATCAGGACTTCGGCGCCCCCGACGGGGAGCCGGTGGTGCTCATCATGGGCTGGGGCGGCGACCACACCGCGTGGGCCTTCCAGATGCCTGCCCTCGCCGAGTCCTACCGGGTCATCGCCCCCGACAATCGCGGCGCGGGGCAGAGTGACCAGCCGGACGTGCCCTACTCGATCGCCGGCATGGCCGACGACGTCGCCGCCCTCCTCGGCGAGCTCGGCGTCGAGCGCGCGCACGTTTGCGGCGCGTCCATGGGCGGCATGATCGCGCAGGAGCTGGCGCTGCGTCATCCGGCGCGCGTGCGCACCCTGCAGCTGCACTGCACGCTCGCCCGCCCCGATGCCTATGGCAGCCATCTGGTGGAGACGCTCCTGCGCGTACGCGCCCGCGAGGATCGGGAAGAGTGGGCGCGCGCCATGCTGCCCTGGATCATCTGCCGCAAGACGGTGTCCGAGCGGCCGGAGTTCGTCCAGCTCATGCTCCAGCGGGCGCTCGACAACCCCTACCCGACGAGCTACGTGGGGCTCAAGCGCCAGGCCGAGGCCATCGGCGCCCACGACACGCTCGAACGTCTCGGCGCGATCCGGATCCCCACCCTGGTCACCGTGGGAACCGAGGACCTCCTCGTCCCGCCGACCTTCTCCCGGGAGATCCACGCCCAGCTTCCGGAGGCGTCGCTGGTGCTCGTCCCCGACGCGGGGCACGTGCACTTCCTGGAGCAGCCGCAAGCCTTCAACGACGCGATGCTGGGGTTTCTCGCCAAGCACGCCGGCCGCTGAGCCGCCGCGCTCCGTCAGTCGACGGCCATGCCGCACGTGAGGTTGGCCACGGCGCCGGTCATGGCCGCGGCGGCGTCCGAGGCCAGGAACGCCGCCGTGTTCGCCACCTCGCCCAGCGTCGGCAGGCGCCCGAGCAGCGTCATCTTCTCGATCAACCACCGAAACTCATCCGGCGCCATCGCGAAGTCCGCGCCAGATCCGAGCGTGTCGCCGATCCGATGCGGGCGGAGACACACGACGCGAACGCCGTGCGGACCGAGCTCCGCCGCCAGCGTGCGCGACAGGGCCTCGATGGCCGCGCACGCGACGCCGAACCCGCCCGTCAAGGCGACGGCCAGCCGTGCTGGCGACGCCGAGAGCATGAGGATGACGCCCGACCGCGCCCGCACCATGTGGCGCGCGGCGGCGCGCGCGGTCAGGAGCTGCGCCCGCGTCCAGGTCGCGATCGGAGCGGCGAAGTCGTCGCAGCTTATGTCGGTCAATGGGACCCCTTGAATCGCGCTGACGCCGATGGCGTTCAGGACGACGTCGACGCGGCCCGTCTTGCGTACGACCTCTGCGACGTGTCGCTCCACGTCGTCCTCGTCGAGCGCGTCGACCCGCGCTGACGCGGCAGCGCCGCCGCCGGCGACGATCTCGGCCGCGACCGCCTCGACCGGTCCCAGGCTGCGCCCGCTCAGAAACACCGTCGCGCCTTCCCGCGCGAACGCCCGGGACACGGCGCCGCCCACGGCGCCGCCGGCTCCGTAGATGAGGGCGATCTTGTTCTCGAGGCGCAGCGACATCGCCTAGGGCCGCGCCGCCTGGGGATCCATCCAGAAGATCTCCCAGTGATGACCGTCGAGGTCGTAAAAGCTCCAGCCGTACATGAATCCGTGATCCTGCGGGTCCATGGCCGGCTGGCCGCCGGCGGCGAAGGCCTTCTTCACGAGCGCGTCCACCTCGGCCCGGCTGTCGCACGAGAGGGCGAGCAGTCCCTCGGAGTACCGGCTCGTGTCGCAGACTTCCCGCCGCGTGAAGCTCTCGAAGAACGGCCGGGTCAGGAGCATGACAAAGGCTTCGTCGCTGACGACCATGCACGCGGCATTGTCGTCCGTGAACTTTGGGTTGAACGAGAAGCCGAGGGCGGAGAAGAACGCCTTGGACTTCTCGAGATCGCCGACGGCCAGGTTGACGAACATCTTGCGGGCTTTCGTGTCTGCCATGACTCGACCTCGCGTCTGTGGAGTGTGGGTAGATCGTCTCTACCTGCTCATCAGTCGAACGGCGAGCCGCGATATCGACAGCCCGGCAGGCGGGCGGAGAGAAGGGGTCAGTGGCGAGGCGCCGCCCGGAGGCCGGGCCGGAGGCGTACTCCCGATCGGCGCGCGGCTAGTCCCAGAGGTAGGAGCGGGGATTCACGGGCTGTCCCATCACCTGAATCTCGTAGTGAAGGTGCGGCCCCGAGGAGCGGCCGGTATTGCCGGTGTACGCCACCACCTGTCCGCGCTCCACCTTCTGCTCGGCGGCGACCCCCACGCGCGTGAGGTGCCCATAAAGCGTCTTGACGTCGTTGCCGTGGTCGATGATGAGGGTGACACCGTACTCCGCGTGACTGCCCGCGTACACGACGGTGCCAGGCGCCGGCGCGATCACCGGCGTCCCACGCGGCGCGCCGATGTCGATCCCGCTGTGCGCCTCCATGGCGTCGTCGAGCCAGGGGGAGCTGCGTCGGCCGAACTCCGAGTTGACGGGGCCGCGGACGGGCCAGCGGGAGGGCAGCGCGCCGAGAGCCGGGCCGACCTTGCCGATGTAGCGCTCGAGCGCGCGGAGGCTCAAAGCCTCCTCGCCCACCACCACGGCCAGCCGCTCCAGCTCCTCAACGGTGCCGGCACTCGGCTCGTCGATCACCGGGAGCGCCGTCGTCGACCGCCCGCCCACTGCGCTGCCTCGGCGGTCCTGGCCGGTGTCAGGGCCGAAGGGCTGCCAGATGCGGTCGTGGAGGGCCCGCCAGGAGTCGACTTCGTTCCGGATCTGGGCCACCCGTTCCTGGAAGGCTTCGAAGGTCCGACGCTGCTCGGCGAGGCGGGTCTGGAGCGCGGTGAACTCGGCGCGCTGGCTCCGCAGGGAAGAATAGTCGCGGTACCAGGCGCCCCCGACGACCAGGGCCAATCCCAGCGCGCCGGCCGCCACCGAGACCATCCACCGCGAGGCCGAGAATCGGATCACGCGGGAACCATCCCCGCGCTCGACAACGACTTTCACCCGCTCGAGGCCTCGCTGTTCGGTCACTATGGTCTCGCCGCGGGCGTCGGCCGCCCCGCCGCTAGGCGTTTCTAGCATCGGCCTCGGGGAGTGTCAACCCTGAAACGCTTTTACCTCACACGCCGGCGACGTCTCCTTCGCGCCATCCGCTCGATTTGTTGACAGTTTTAAGCCAGGCGGAGTATCATCGTTTGGCGAGGTTTCCATGGACGAGTTCTATCGGATCAAGCGCCTCCCGCCCTATGTCTTCGCCATCGTCAACGACCTCAAGGCCAAGGCCCGGGCTCGTGGGGAGGACGTGATCGACCTGGGTATGGGTAATCCCGATCAGGGAACCCCGAAGCACATCGTGGATAAGCTGGTCGAAGCGTCTCGGAACCCCCGGAACCACCGCTACTCGGCCTCCAAGGGCATCAGCCGGCTCCGGAAGGCGATCACGACCTGGTACCGGACCCGATACGAAGTGGAGCTGGACCCCGAGACGGAGGCCATCGCCACCATCGGCGCCAAGGAGGGCCTGGCCCACCTCGCCCTGGCCGTGCTCCAGCCTGGCGACGGCGCCCTGGTCCCCAACCCGACCT
This sequence comes from Candidatus Methylomirabilota bacterium, assembly GCA_046728035.1. Lineage (GTDB taxonomy): Bacteria > Methylomirabilota > Methylomirabilia > Rokubacteriales > CSP1-6 > DASRWT01. Next base: position 9,757 of record JBKPDT010000002.1, read on the forward strand.
ATCCCATTCACTCGTACTCGGTAGTCATCGCCGACGGGGACCTCCGCTCGGTGCCGCTCGTGCCCGGCGAGGATTTCTTCGCGCGCCTCACCGAGACGGCACGGCTGGCCTGGCCAAAGGCCAAGCTCCTCATCCTCTCCTTCCCCCACAACCCCACGACGCTATGCGTGGACCGCGACTTCTTCGTCAAGGTGGTGGACTTCGCCAAGGAGCACCGCCTCATGGTGGTGCACGACTTCGCCTACGCGGACATCTCCTTCGACGGCTACCGGCCGCCCTCGTTTCTGGAGGCGCCGGGGGCCAAGGACGTGGGCGTGGAGTTTTTCTCGACCACCAAGTCGTACAACATGGCGGGGTGGCGCCTGGCCTTCTGCTGTGGCAACCGTCAGATGGTCAATGCCCTGGCCCGGATGAAGTCCTATCTCGACTATGGCGTGTTCCAGCCCATCCAGATCGCCGGCATCGTGGCGCTGGAGGGCGACCAGAAGGTCGTCCTCGAGATCAACGAGATGTACCGCAAGCGGCGTGACACGCTCGTGGACGGGCTCAACAAGATCGGCTGGCAGGTGGCCAAGCCCAAGGGCACCATGTTCGTGTGGGCGCCCATTCCCGAGGCCTTCCGCGCCATGGGCTCGCTCGAGTTCTCCAAGATGCTCATCCAGGAGTGCAAGGTGGCGGTCTCGCCCGGAATCGGCTTCGGCGAGTACGGGGAAGGCCATGTCCGCTTCGCTCTCGTCGAGAACGAGCAGCGCATCAAGCAGGCGCTCCGCGGCCTCAAGACGCTCGCCGCCCGGTGACACCCGTCCGCTCGCGGGAGGGCGGCCCTCGATGAACGAGATCAAGATCGGTCTCCTCGGCCTCGGCACCGTCGGCGCGGGGGTGGTCCGCATCCTCCAGAGTCACGGCGCCGATCTCGCCGAACGCGCGGGCTGCCGGCTCA
>JBKPDT010000003.1:0-9027 GCA_046728035.1 Candidatus Methylomirabilota bacterium
GATCAAGGCCCTTCGCGCGGAGCGGGCGCTCCAGCAGCGTCAGCTCGCCGAGAAGGCGGGCCTGACGCCGAGCATGCTGTCGCAGATCGAATCGGGCCGCCTCACGCCCTCGCTCCACACGCTGGGCCGCCTCGCGGGCGCCCTCGGCATCCCGATCGCCTCCCTGTTCGAGCAGGGCCCCCAGGGACGGCTCCACGTGTCGCGGAAGAGCGACTATCCGGTGGTCTCCTTCGACGGAAGCTCCGAGAAGTGGCACGTGCTCGGCGCTGGTCTCTTCCAGGGTAAGATCCGCGCGGTGGTGTCCACGCTCGGCCCCCGCGCCAAGGGCGTGAAGACGGAGAAGGTCATCCTCGACCCCGGCCAGATGAAGCTCCTCTACGTCGTCGAAGGCAAGGTGGCCTTGCACTACAATGGCGGCACCCACACGCTCGAGGCGGGCGACAGCGCCTATCTGGACGGCGGTAGTCCGCACGGGTGGGAGAACCTCGGCCCCAAGACGGCCAAGGTGCTCTGGGTCATTCTTGGCTGATGGGAGAGCGACGCATGGTGGAGAGCGCGCGGGTCATGGTGGACTTCAGGACCGAGCCGTCTCGGTACCGGCACTGGAAGCTCTCCATCGACGGGCGGGTGGCGACGCTCGCGATGGACGTACGCGAGGACGGCGGGCTGGTCCCCGGCTACGAGCTCAAGCTCAACTCCTACGACCTGGGCGTGGACATCGAGCTGCACGACGCCATCCAGCGGCTCCGATTCGAGCATCCCGAGGTGGGCGCGGTCATCCTCACCTCCGCCAAGGAGCGGATCTTCTGCGCGGGCGCCAACATCCGCATGCTCAACCAGTCCTCTCACGGCTGGAAGGTGAACTTCTGCAAGTTCACCAACGAAACACGCAACGGGATCGAGGAGGCGACGGCGGAGTCGCGGCAGACCTGGGTCTGCGCGGTGAACGGGCCGTGCGCGGGCGGCGGATACGAGCTGGCGCTCGCCTGCGACCACATCGTGATGGCCGACGACGCCTCGACCACCGTGGCTCTGCCCGAGGTGCCGCTCCTCGCGGTGCTCCCCGGCACGGGCGGACTCACCCGGCTCGTGGACAAGCGCTGCGTCCGCCGCGACCGCGCCGACTTCTTCTGCACCCTGGAGGAGGGGATCAAGGGCCAGCGGGCGGTGGAGTGGCGCCTGGTGGACGAGGTGGTGCCCCGTTCTCGCCTCGAGGAGACCGCGAAGCGCCGCGCCGTCGACCTGGCCGCCCGGACCGACCGGCCCGCGGGAGCGCGCGGCATCACCCTCACGCCGCTCGCGCGGACCATCGAGGGTGACCGGATCGCCTACCGCCACGTGACCGGCGTCCTCGACCGCGAGCGCGGCATCGCGGAGATCGCGGTGACGGCGCCCGCCGATTCCGCGCCCGCCGACCTCGCGGGCGTCCACGCCCAGGGCGCGGACTTCTGGCCGCTCGCGCTGGCCCGAGAGCTCGACGACCTCATCCTCCACCTCCGCTCGAACGAAGAGGAGATCGGCCTCTGGGTGCTCCGCACCATGGGGAGCGCCGACACCGTCGAGGCCCACGACCGGCTGCTCCTCGATCACCAGAGCGACTGGCTGGTCCGCGAGATCCGGCTCTTCCTCAAGCGGGTCTTCAAGCGCCTCGACGTGACCTCGCGCTCGCTCTTCGCCCTCGTCGGGCCGGGCTCTTGCTTCGCGGGCACCCTCCTGGAGCTGGCGCTCGCCGCCGACCGCTCCTATATGCTCGACGGCGCGCGCGAGGGCGATGCGCGGCCCGCGCCGACGTTGCGCCTCACCGGCACGAACTTCGGCGCTTACCCCATGGTCAATGGGCTCTCGCGGCTCGCGAGCCGCTTCCTCGACGAGCCCGCCCGCGCCGACGATCTCAAGGGCCGGAACGGCCAGGGCCTCGACGCCGCGGCGGCGCTGGAGGCGGGCCTCGTGACCTTCGCGCCCGACGACATCGACTGGGAGGACGAGGTCCGGATCGCCCTGGAGGAGCGCGCGGCGTTCTCGCCGGACGCGCTCACCGGCATGGAGGCCTCCCTGCGGTTCGGCGGCCCCGAGACCCTCGAAAGCAAGATCTTCGCCCGGCTCACCGCGTGGCAGAACTGGATCTTCCAGCGGCCGAACGCGGTCGGTCCCAAGGGCGCGCTCAAGGTGTACGGGACGGGCGAGCGCGCGGACTTCGATCGAAGGAGAGTGTGATGCCCGGCATCGACTACGCGGAGCGAATTCCCAACAACGTCAACCTCGCCGAGAACCGCCGGCTCCAGCGCGCCCTCGAGGAATGGCAGCCGAAGTTCCTCGAGTGGTGGCGGGACATGGGGCCGACCGGTTTTCAGGGGAACGAGGTGTATCTCCGCACCGCGGTGGGCGTTGACGCCCAGGGCTGGGCGCACTTCGACTGGGTCCGCATGCCCGAGTACCGGTGGGGCATCTTCCTCGCCGAGCCGGAGCCGGGCCGCCTCGTCAACTTCGGCGATCACAAGGGCGCGCCCGCGTGGCAGGACGTGCCCGGGGAGTACCGCGGCGTCCTGCGCCGACTCATCGTGACCCAGGGTGACACCGAGCCGGCCTCGGTGGAGCAGCAGCGGCACCTGGGCCGCACCTGCCCGTCCATGTACGACCTCCGCAATCTCTTCCAGGTCAACGTCGAGGAGGGCCGGCACCTCTGGGCCATGGTGTACCTCCTCGATGCGCACTTCGGCCGCGACGGGCGCGAGGAGTCCGAGGCGCTGCTGCAGCGGCGCTCGGGCGACGCCGACAAGCCCCGCATCCTCGGCGCGTTCAACGAGCGGACGCCCGACTGGCTCTCGTACTACATGTTCTGCTTCTTCACCGACCGCGACGGCAAGTACCAGCTCGCGAGCCTGGCCGAGAGCGGCTTCGACCCGCTCTCGCGGACGTGCCGCTTCATGCTCACCGAGGAAGCCCACCACATGTTCGTGGGCGAGTCCGGCGTGCAACGCATCGTCCAGCGCACCTGCGAGCTCATGCGCGAGCACCGGACCGACGACGTCCGGAAGTACGGTGGCGTCGATCTCGCGACCATCCAGAAGTACATCAACTTCCACTGCTCGGTTTCCCTCGACCTCTTCGGCTCCGAGGTCTCGACCAACGCCGCGAACTTCTACACCATGGGGCTCAAGGGGCGCTTCGAGGAGACCAAGAAGGACGACGACCATCGCCTCAAGGACGCGAGCTACGCGGTGACGGATCTCCAGGGGGATCGGCTCGTCACCCGCCACGAGGCGGCACTGGTGTCCCTCAACGAGCGGCTTCGCGACGACTACGTGGCCGACTGCGCCCGGGGCGTGGCCCGGTGGAACCAGGTGATCAAGAACCACGGTATCGACGTCGAGCTGCGCCTGCCGCACCGAGCCTTCCATCGCGCCATCGGGGCCTTCGCCGAGGTGAAGGTGTCGCCCGACGGCCGGCTCGTCAGCGAGGCGGAGTGGGACGCTCGGCACCAGAACTGGCTGCCCACCGCCGAGGATCAGGCCTTCGTGGGGAGCCTCATGCAGGGCGTGACGGAGCCGGGAAAGTTCGCCAACTGGATCGCCCCGCCTCCGCGCGGGATCAACAGCAAGCCCATCGAGTTCGAGTACGTCCGACTGTCCTGAGGAGGCCACCATGGCGACACGCGCGGTCACTGGGAAGACGCTGGGCCCGCCGCTCGGGATGTACTCGCACGGGATGACGGCGGGACCGGGCGAGCTCGTCGTGGTGGCGGGGCAGGTGGGGATGGACGCGGGCCGCGTGGTGGGGCCCGGCGACGTGGCCGCCCAGACGCGGCAGACGCTGGCGAACATCGACGCGGTGCTTCGCGCCGCCGGCGCCTCCATGCGCGACGTGGTGCGGTTCCAGACCTTCCTCACGAACGCCGCCGACATCGACGGCTTCATGCGCGCGCGCCGTGAGGCGTTCCCCGCCTATTATCCGGACGGCGCCTACCCGCCCAATACGCTCCTCGTCGTCTCCCGGCTCGTGAATCCCGAGCTCCTCGTCGAGATCGAGGCGATGGCGGTCAAGGCGACGCCGTCGGCGCGGCCACGCGCCAGCGCCACGCGGAAACCCGCGGCCCGCCCACGGCGCGGCCGGAAGCGTCGCTGACCCCGGCGATGGCGTTCCAGATTCCCGACCGGTTCAACGCGGCCACGTTCTTCGTGGACCGCCACGTCGACGAGGGGCGCGGCGGCCGTGTGGCGTTCCAGCACGAGGGCGGTACGCTCACCTACGGGGCCCTCCACGAGCTGGTGAACCGTGCCGGCAACGCCTTTCGCGACCTGGGCCTCGAGCGCGAGCAGCGGGTGCTCTGCCTGCTCCTCGACACCCCCGAGTTCCTCGCCGCCTTCTGGGGGGCGATCAAGATCGGCGCGGTGCCAGTGCCCGTCAACACCATGATGCGGGCCCCTGACTACCTCTACTTCCTCAACGACAGCCGCGCCCGCGTGCTCGTCGTCTCCGCGCCGCTCTACCCCGTGGTGGAGCCGATCCTCGGGGAGGCGCGCTTCCTCCGCCACGTGATCGTGACGGGCGCGCCGACGGGCAAGGCCCTCGGGTTCGACGCCCTCCTCGACCAGGCCTCCGCGCGCCTCGACGCGGTGGAGACCTCGAAAGACGACGCCGCCTTCTGGCTCTATTCTTCGGGCTCCACCGGCTTCCCCAAGGGAGCGGTGCACCTCCAGCACGACATGGTCGTCTGCCTCGACAGCTACGCGCGGCAGGTGCTGGGGATGACCGAGGCCGACCGCACCGTCTCCGCGGCCAAGCTCTTCTTCGCCTACGGCCTCGGCAACAACATGTCCTTCCCCATGGGCGTGGGCGGCGAGGGTGTGCTCTATCCGCATCGGCCGCTACCCGAGGCGATGTTCGACCTGATCCACCGAACGCGGCCGACGATCTTCTTCGGGGTGCCCACCCTGTATGCCGCCATGCTCCAGGTGAAGGAGGCGGGCTCGCGGTACGACCTTTCCTCGCTGCGCGTGTGCGTCTCCGCCGGAGAGGCACTGCCTGAGGAGCTGTACAAGCGCTGGGGCGAGCGCTTCGGCGTGGAGATCCTCGACGGGATCGGCACCACCGAGATCCTGCACATCTTCCTCTCGAACCGGCCCGGCCGGACCAGGCCCGGCTCCACCGGTCTGCCGGTGCCCGGCTACGAGGCCCTCATCGTGGACGACGAGGGGCGGCCGGTGCCGCGCGGGGAGATCGGCAACCTGCGCGTCAAGGGCGACTCGACAATGGCGTACTACTGGAACCAGCACGAGAAAACCAAGAACACGCTCTACGGTCACTGGATCAATACCGGCGACAAATACTACGAGGACGAGGACGGCTTCTTCTGGTACTGCGGCCGCGGCGACGACATGCTGAAGGTGGGCGGCATCTGGGTCTCGCCCATCGAGGTGGAGAACACTCTGGTCAGCCATCCCGCCGTCCTCGAGGTCGCCGTGGTCGGGCACGAGGACGAGGAGCGCCTCGTCAAGCCGAAGGCCTACGTGGTCCTCAAGGAGGGGTGCGCGCCGGGCGCGGCGCTGGAAGGCGAGATCAAGCAGTTCGTGAAGGACAAGATCGCCGCCTACAAGTACCCTCGCTGGATCGAGTTCGTGAGCGAGCTGCCCAAGACGGCCACCGGGAAGATCCAGCGCTTCAAGCTGCGCCAGTGACGGGCTTCTTCGACCGGGCGCTCGAGACCCTCGCGCCCGAGGCTCTCCGCGCGCATCAGTGGTCGCGCCTGCAGACGCTCCTCTGCGCCGTGCTGCCCGCCAATCCCTTCCTCGCCGACAAGTGGCGGGCGGCGGGGATCTCGCGCCCCGAGGACCTCCGGAGCTGGAACGACTTCCACCGCCTGCCGTTCACCGTCAAGGGCGAGCTCCTTGCCGACCAGGCGAGGCATCCGCCGTTCGGACGCAACCTCAGCGAACCGCTCGACCGGTACGTCCGCGTCCACCAGACTTCGGGCACCACCGGCCCGCCGCTCCGCTGGCTCGACACTCAGGCGTCGTGGGACTGGTGGCTCCGGTGCTGGGGCTTCGTCCTGGCCGGCGCGGGGCTCGGGCCCGGCGATCGCATCTTCTTTCCCTTCTCCTTCGGTCTCTTCGTGGGCTTCTGGGCGGGCTTCGAGGGCGCGCGGGCCCTCGGCGCCCTCGCCATCCCCGGTGGTGGCCAGGACACGGCCCAGCGCCTGGCCGCCATCGAATCCCTCGGCGTTACCGCGCTCTGCTGCACGCCGTCCTACGCGCTGCACCTCGCGCAGGCCGCCCGGGAGCGGAAGATGGACCTCGGCCGGCTCGGCATCCGCGCCACCGTGCACGCCGGCGAACCGGGGGCGGGCATCCCGACCGTGCGCGCGCGGATCGAGGAAGCCTGGGGCGCCCGCGCCTATGATCACGCCGGCATGACCGAGATGGGCGCCTATGGCTTCGAGTGCGTGGCCCAGGCAGGTCTCCACGTGAACGAGTCCGAGTTCATCGTCGAGGTCATCGACCCCGGGACGGGCGCGCCGGCCGTGGCGGGGGAGCTCGTACTGAGCAATCTGGGCAGGCTGGGCTCGCCGCTCTTGCGCTACCGCACCGGCGATCGGGTCCGCGTCGCCGCCTCGCCGTGCCGGTGCGGGCGGAGCTTCCTGCGTCTGGACGGCGGCATCCTGGGCCGCGTGGACGACATGCTCATCGTTCGGGGGGTGAACGTCTTCCCGGCGGCGCTCGAGGGAATCGTCCGCCGCTTTCCCGCCGTGGACGAGTTCATGATCGAGGTCTATCGCCGGAACGAGATGGACGAGATCCGCCTGCTGCTCGAGGTCGGCGACTCCGCCGGCCGCGAGCTCGCCGGGCAGGTCCAGGAGGCCGTGCGCGTCGAGCTCGGCATCCGCGTGGACACCGTGCCCGTGCCTGCGCGCAGCCTCCCCCGCTGGGAGCTCAAGGCCAAGCGCCTCGTCCATCGCGCCGGCGGCTGAGGTCGCGAGCGCGGCGGCGACGAGCGGCTCCCTTGACCTACTGCCCGACGATGTCGCCCTTCATGCCCCCGAGGGCCGCGAGCAGCTCGTCCTTCTCCCTCGCAGGCACTCGGAATTTGTCGAGACTCTTGACGAGGTCCTCCACGAGGGCGGAGAACTCGGCGTCGGTGACCCTCATGCCGGCATGCGCCGCCTTCATGCTCCGGCCGGTGTACTTGCACGGGCCCCCGCTGGCCTCGCAGATCTGGTCCACCAGCATGGCCTTGAGGCGCGGGATGTTCGTCCCCGCGAAGCGCCGATTGATCCGCGCGTCCGCAGCCACGTTGCCCACGAAGTCGTCCACCACCGCGGTGATGGCCGGCCTCCCGCCCAGCCGATCGTAGAGCGACTTCTTCTCCATCATCCCGCCGCCGCTGCTGCAGCCCGCGTAGAGCAGGGCCGCCGCCATCGTTGCGCCCGCCAGCCGTCGCCAGGTCATCGCTCGTCCTCCCTTGGTGTGCGCGGTCTCGCTCCGCCGTCTCTCGCGAGGCGGTCTACCCTCCTTTACGGCCGGCGTGAGCCCGGCGGATTGCCCTGCGAAGTTGTCAGGGCGCGGGGGGTCTGGTACTCATGGACGGCAGGATGCGCGAGGGCAATCCCATCTCCGCCGCCGCCGACCTCATCGCGGGCATCGCCCACGGCGACCGCGCCGCCTTCGAGCGCTTCTACGATGCCTACTCCCCCCTCGCCTTCGGCCTGATCCGTCGCGTGCTCCGAGATCCCGAGGCCGCGAAGGAAGTCCTCCAGGAGGTTTTCTGGCAGGTCTGGCAGGAGGCGTCCACCTACGACCCTTCCCGCGGCACGCCGGAGGCCTGGCTCGTGATGCGGGCCAAGGCTCGAGCCATCGACAAGCTACGTTCCATCCGTAGAAGAGAGCAGACGTTCGTGGCGCCGGTCGACGAGCGCCTGGCCACCGCCCCGACGTCCCGCCGGGAGGATCCGGGCCTGGCTGCGGAGGACCGCGGGCTCGCCCAGGGGGCGCTCGCCCAGCTTCCGGGGCCGCAGCGGCGGGCGATCGAGCTGGCCTTCTTCGAGGGTCTGACCCAGTCGGAGATCGCCGCGAAGCTGGGCGAGCCGCTGGGGACGGTGAAGACGCGGATCCGCCTCGGGCTCGAGCGCCTCCGGGCGGCCTTCAAGGTGGACGACGCGTGAGCCGGGAGATGAGCCGGGAAGAGCTACACGAGCTGGCGGCGGGCTATGCGCTGGGATCGCTCGAGGGCGAGAACCTTGCGCGCTTCGAGGCGCTGCTGCGCGCGGATGATGACGACGCGCGCCGGGCGCTCCGGCAGTTCGAGGAGACGCTCGTCCGCCTAGCCGCCGAGCAGTCGGAGCCGCCGCCGGCGGACGTGAAGGCGGCCCTTCTGGCGGGCATTCCCGCGGCCCCGCGGGCGCCCGCCGAGGACGGCGCCCGCGTGGTGGCCCTGCCGGTCCGGCCACGTCGCTCCGTCTGGACGGCCGTACTCGCGGGCGCGATGGCCGCCGGCATCGCGGCGATCGCGGTGGGCGTGGCCGTTTCCACGCGCTACGAGCGGCGACTCGAGGCGCTCGGTCAGGAGGCGGCGGCGCTCAAGGTCGAACTCGACCGCCAGGCGTCCGTCCTCGCGATCCTCCGCGACCCCGCGACTCAGGTGGTGGCGCTCAACGGGCTCGCCCCGAGCCCCGAGGCGCGCGCGCGGATGCTGTGGCACGAGAAGACGGGTGGGATCTTGGTCGCCACGGGTCTGCCCCCGGTGCCCCCCGGCAAGGCGTATCAGCTCTGGGCGATCTCGGGGCAGGGGCCACCCGTTCCCGCGGGCGTGTTCGACGTGGATCCGCTGGGCACCGGCAGCTTGCGCGTGCCGCCGCTGCCCGGCGTGAGCCGCGTGGACGTCTTCGCGGTGACGCTCGAGCCCGCCGCGGGCGTCCCCGCGCCGACGGGCCCGATGTACCTCGCCGGCAAGGCGACCTGATCGCGCCCCGGGCCGCCCCCCCCCCGCGGGCGCTCCGTCGCTCAGCGCGGCTCGCTCAGCGCGGCGATGCACGCC
>JBKPDT010000004.1:0-7325 GCA_046728035.1 Candidatus Methylomirabilota bacterium
TACGAGGAGTCGCTGACGTACACCGCCCAGGGCGTCGCCGCGCTCGGGCGGCTGGGGCAGCTCCACGATCAGGCGTATGAGATGGCCACGAGCGGCCGCTGCTATTCATCCCGCGCGGGACACCTCGCGAAAGCACTGGACTACGCGATGCGCGCCCGGGCGCTCGGCGATGGTCTCGGCGATGCGCGGCTCAAGTCGTGGCGAACGATGGAAGCCGAGCCCTACATGTACAAGGGCCTCTGGCCGGATGTGATTCGCGTCGTCGAGGAAGGCCTTCCACTGTCCTGGGAGATCAGGGAGTGGTCCGTGATCTTCTGGACCTCGGCATGGGGAGCGATCGCCCATGTGAAGCTCGGGCAGCACGAGGAGGCCCGACGGCTGCTGGACCGCGCGATACGGGAATGTGAAGCCACTGGGTATGCGCATGGGTGGCACATGATCTTCCTTCAGCTGGCTCTGGCCGAGCTCGAGCTGTCGCTCGGGAATGTGCCGGCCGCGCTGGCCGCCGCCCACCGCGCGGTCGACATGGCGCGAGGGAGCCACTACCGGATGGAGCAAGGCGCCGCACTACGGGTGCTCGGACAGGCCTGCGAGGCCGCGGGCGACCGAGCGGCGGCCGACGACGCGTTCCGCCAGAGCGTGGAGGTACTCGAGGCCACGCAGTCTCGCCCCGAACTCGCCCAGACCCTGCTCGCGCAGGGCCGCTTCCGCTCACGCCGCGACGTCCCCGAAGGACGCGTTTTGGTCGAGCGCGCTCTCGCTCTGTTCGAGGAGATGGACGCCACCGGCTGGATCGCGGAAGCGCGGGCCGCCCTCTAGGCCCCCTCACCCTGCCCTCTCCCCCAGGGGGGAGAGGGTTCAGGCGAAGACGATGGCGCGGCGGGGGTTGTCGACGATGAGGCCGCGGATCGCGCGATCGTCGAGCCCCTTGCGGCGCAGGCGCGGCACCACGTTCAGCAGGAGGTGGTGGTAGCCGAAGCCGCCCCACTTCGTCAGGCAGTGCTTGTAGGCGATGTCGTGGGACATGAGCACCTGCCGCGCGTGCCCGTCCTCGATGAGGTGGAGGATCTGCCCCATGCGCCCGCCGTCGTTGGGCATGTCGAAATCGGGATTGTAGGGGTAGTAGGACGTCTCCAGCCCGAAGAGGTCGTACTCGAGATAGCAGCCGGTCTGGGCGAGGTCCATCAGGTGCCGGCGGTCGGCGATGGTGCGCTCGATGTGGCACATGATGGTGCGCTTGGGGGTGCCGCCTTCCTTCTCGACCAGCTCCATGATCAGCATCGGCGCGCGGGGATTGCGCCCGGGGTGGATCATGAGGGGCGCCCCGGTCTGGCGCTGCGCCGCCACCGCCGCCCGCGCCACCTTCTTCTCGTCGTCCGTCCACGGCCAGGTGCAGCCGATCTCCCCGATGAGCCCCGCCCGCACCCCGGTGCTGCCCACGCCGGTGGTGACGTCCGCCACGATCTCGCGCGTGATGTCGTCCTGGCTCCGCGCCGCCAGGGTCGCGGGGTGCGCCGCCTGCACGTAGTAGCCCGCTCCCATCACGATGTTGAGCCCGGTGGCCCGCGCGATGCGAGCGAGCGCTTCGGGATCGCGGGAGAGTCCACCGTTGGTGGGGTCCACCATGGTCTGGCCGCCCGCGTGCTTGAAAAGAAGTGCCTCGTCCCGCGCGACGTCCTCGTCGAGGAGGCGGAGGTTGTCGAGGTTGGAGGAGAAATTCTGCCGGACCCAACCGAGATTGGCCATGCTCACTGGCGCCAGCGCGCGGCCCTTGTCGGCGGCGGGCTCCGGCTCCTTGAACATCACCTTGAAGTCGATGAGCAGGTGCTCGTGCGGCAGCGTGATGCCCATGGCGTCGCCGTCCACGGGGCCGAGCACGGTCTGCGCCTTCCCGGATAGGGCGGATTTGGGCATGGCGGGAACTCTAGCATGGGCCCTCACCCCAACCCTCTCCCCGGTGGGGAGAGGGCAGGGTGAGGGGCGTTGTGCGCGCGGCCCACCGTGTGGTATAGCCAGGCAAGCCCTGAGGTCACTACCGCCCTCGTCCCAATCTCGCCGATCGAGGAGGAGACACCATGAAGCGATGGGCCGTGCTGGCCGTCGTCCTGACCCTCACCGCGCTCACGCAGCCCGCGCCGCTCCACGCGCAGGCGAAGGACACCCTCACCGTCGCCCTGGTCTCGCACGCCCCGACGCTGGACCCCCACATGCACTTCGAGCGCGTGGGCATCCTCGTCAACATCAACATGTTCGACTCGCTCCTGCACCGGAGCCCCAAGCTCGAGTTCGAGCCCTCCCTCGCGACGTCGTGGAAGGCGCTGTCCGACACCCAGTGGGAGTTCAAGATCCGCAAGGGCGTGAAGTTTCACAATGGCGAGACGCTCACTCCCGAAGACGTGAAGTACTCGTTCGATCGTGTCATCGACCAGACGAAGAAGTCGCCCCAGTACGGGAATGTCCGCGCCATCAAGGAAGTCCGCGTGGTGAACCCGGAGACCGTCCACATCATCACCGACAAGCCCTTCCCGCTCCTCCTCGAGCGCCTCGTCTTCTTCCCCATCGTCCCGAAGAAGCACACCGAGACGGTGGGCGATCAGGCCTTCGGGACCACCGCGCCGGTGGGGACGGGGCCGTGGAAGTTTGTCGAGTGGAAGCGCGACCAGCTCATCCGTCTCGAGGCCTTCGACCAGCACTGGCGGGGCAAGCCGGCCTTCAAGACCTTGATCTTCCGGGCCGTGCCCGAAGTCGCGACCATGGTGGCCGAGATCAAGACGGGCGGAGTAGACCTGATCCGAGAGGTCTCCGCCGACATCGTGCCCGAGCTCAAGACGCACGCGCTGGCCTACGTCTCCTCGACGCCGATTCTGCGCGTCCACCAGATCGAGCTGGACATGCGCGTCCCGCCCTTCGACAAGAAGGCGGCGCGGCAGGCCGCCAACTACGCGATCGACAAGCAAACGATCATCCAGAAGCTCATGGCCGGGCTCGGTCGCCAGGTCGCGACGGTGGTGCAGCCGCTGGCCTTCGGCTTCGATGCGGACATCAAGCCCTACCCGTTCGACAAGAAGAAAGCCAAGGAGCTACTCGCCCAGGCCGGCTTCCCGAACGGTGTGGACATCACCCTCCACAGCTCGTCCGTCGCCAACCGCCCGCAGTTCGAGGCCTTGTGCGAGATGCTCACCGAGGTCGGCATCCGCGCCACGCCCAAGATGTGGGACCCGGGCCCGGCCTGGAACAAGTTCTCCCAGACCGAGGGCAAGGGCACTCACGGCATCTACGGCACCTGGGGCAACTACTCGGTCTTCGACGCCGACGCGGTGCTCCACCCGCTCTACCACTCCGAGCCCGGGGGCTGGTATGGCAAGTGGTACACGCGCGTGGAGGGGCTCGATCGGCTCATCGACGAAGCCCGGTCCACCGTGGATCAGCCGCGGCGGAAGCGGACCTACACGCAGATCCAGCAGATGATCCGCGAGGAGGCGCCCAGCGTATTCCTGTGGACTCAGTACGACACCCTCGCCATCTCGAAGAAGGTGCAGTACGCGGCCCGTCCGGACGAGTGGCTCTGGCTCTTCGACGCCAAGCCCGCGGGAAAGTAGCCGCGCCCTAGCGAGCCGTGCTGACCCTGGTCGTCCGCCGGGTCGTCCGCCTCCTCGTGGTGCTGGTGGGGGTCTCGCTGGTGACCTTCGCCATTCTCCACGTGAGCGGCGACCCGGTGAGCCTCATGATGCCGGAGGCGCCCGAGTCGGATCGCGCGGTCCTCCGGCAGAACATGGGATTCAACGATCCCCTCGCCCTGCAGTTCGTGCGCTTCGTAGGAAATACCGCGCGGGGCAACTTCGGGAACTCATTCTTCCACCGCGAGCCGGCCCTGCCGCTCGTGGTCGCCCGGCTCCCCACCACGCTCCTCCTCACCATGCTCGCGATGGGACTCTCGCTCGCCATCGCGGTGCCGGTGGGCATCGTGAGCGCCGTGCGCCGGAACTCTCTCTTCGACCACGGGGCGACTCTCGCCGTCTTCTTCGGCACCTCCATGCCGGTGTTCTGGACGGGCATCATGCTCATCCTGCTCTTCGCGGTCCAGCTCCGCGTCCTTCCCGTCTCCGGCTGGGAGAGCTGGGCCGCCCTCGTCCTGCCCACGTTCACGCTGGCCACCTTCTCGACGCCGCTTCTCCTTCGCATCATCCGCTCGAGCATGCTCGAGGTGATCAGCCTCGACTATGTGCGGACGGCGCGCGCCAAGGGCATCTCCGAGTGGTTCGTGATCTGCCGCCACGCTCTCATCAACGCCGCCTTGCCCCTGGTGACGGTGGCGGGCCTCCAGTTCGGGCTGCTGCTGGGCGGCGCCATCGTCACCGAGACCGTCTTCGCGGTGCCCGGTGTGGGCCGACTCATCGTGGGCGCCATTCGTCAGCTCGACTTCCCCATCGTCCAGGCCGGGGTCTTCCTCCTCGCCCTGATCGTGGTTCTCGTGAACTTCGCGGTGGACATGCTCTACGTCTACCTGAATCCGCAGATCCGGGTGCGCTGAGCGGCCATGGCCATCGGCACTCTCGCCCCGCCCCTGGACGTGCCCGCGGGCGCGGAGCGGGCCGCCGGCCGCTCGCGGACCTGGCGCAAGTTCGTGCGCAACCCGGCCGCCCTCGCCGGCGCCTTCGTCCTCCTCGTGGTCGTCGGCGCCGCCGTCTTCGCGCCGTGGATCGCGCCCCACGAGCCCGCGCGCCAGAGCTTGATCCGGCGCTTCACTCCCCCGGTCTGGGCGGAAGCCGGCAAGAGCGCCCACTTGCTCGGCACCGACCAGGTGGGGCGCGACATCCTGAGCCGCATCATCCACGGCGCGCGCATCTCGCTCATCGTCGGGGTCGCCGCGGTGGCGGTGAGCTTGACGGTGGGCGTCACCCTGGGTCTCCTGTCGGGGTTCCTCGAAGGGCGCGTGGACACCGTCATCATGACTGTGGTGGACGTGTGGCTCTCCTTCCCGCAATTGCTCCTTGCGCTGGCCTTCGTGGCGGCGCTGGGGCCGAGCGTCATCACCATCATCGTGGTGCTGGGCCTCACCGGCTGGGAGCGCTACACCCGCGTGGTCCGGGCGGAGGTGCTGGCGCTGCGGGAGAGGGACTTCGTGGAGGCGGCGCGCGCCATGGGCGCCTCGACGGTGCGGATAGTGCTTCGCCATCTGCTGCCGAACACGTTCTCGTCCATCATCGTCATGTCCACGCTTCAGGTCGCGCAGGCCATCCTGCAGGAGGCGGCGCTCTCCTTCCTCGGCGTGGGGAGCGGCACCGCCTATCCGACCTGGGGACAGATGATCTCGCTCGGCCGCGACTTCGTGAGCGTGGCGTGGTGGCTGCCCACGTTCCCCGGCCTCGCGATCCTCGTCACCGTGCTCGCGATCAACCTGGTGGGCGACCGGCTGCGGGACGCGCTGGATCCCCGCGTCGGGTAGGGTCCCTCACCCCAACCTTCTCCCCAACGGGAGAGGGAGTGGACTCCCAGAGGGGAGAGGGTTGGAGTACAGTGTGGGCCATGGCGATCCCCACCCCCGCCCGGGCCAGGGCTGACGTCGGCCTCATCGGCCTCGCCGTGATGGGCGAGAACCTCGCGCTCAACATGGCCGACCACGGCTACCGCGTCGCCGTCTTCAACCGGACCACGGCGGTCACCGAGAAGTTCCTCGCCGAGCATGCCGACACGCCGGGCGGGCTGGTGGGCGCCGCCGCGCTGCCGGAGTTCGTCGCCGCCCTCAAGAAGCCGCGGAAGATCGTCATCCTCGTCAAGGCCGGGCCGCCCGTCGACGCGGTGGTCGAGCAGCTCCTCGGCGCGGGTGTCGAGCCCGACGACATCGTGGTGGACTGCGGCAACAGCCTCTGGACCGACACCATCCGCCGCGAGAAGCAGTACGAGGCGGGCTGCCGATTCTTCGGCTCGGGCGTGAGTGGCGGCGAGCTGGGCGCGCGCTTCGGCCCCTCGCTCATGCCGGGCGGCCATCCCGGCTCGTGGGAGCATCTCCGCCCGATCTGGGAAGACATCGCGGCCAAGGTCGACCCCAAGTCCGGGGAGCCGTTGGAGAACTACGCGCCCGGGAAGCCCGTACGGGGCGGCGAGCCCTGCACCGCCTACATGGGCCCGAACGGGGCGGGCCACTACGTGAAGATGGTCCACAACGGAATCGAATACATCGACATGCAGCTCATCTCCGAGGCCTACCACCTGCTCGGCGCGCTCGGCCAGCTGAAGCCCGACCGGCTCTCCGAGATCTTCACCGGGTGGAACACCGGTGAGCTCAGCTCGTACCTGATCCAGATCACCGCCGACATCCTCCGGCAGCGCGACCCCGCCAACCCCAAGCGCTTCTTCGTCGACGGGGTGCTGGATGCCGCCGGCCAGAAGGGTACCGGGAAGTGGACGAGCGTGAACGCGCTGGACCTGGGCATCCCCGCCAACGCCATCGCCGAGGCCGTCTTCGCGCGCTGCCTGTCGGCGCTGAAGGAGGAGCGCATCGCCGCCGCGCGCGTGCTCAAGGGGCCCCGCGCGGCGTATCGCGGGTCCAAGGCCCGGCTCATCGATGCGGTCCGCGGGGCCCTCTACTCCTCCAAGATCTGCGCCTATGCGCAGGGCTTTCAGCTGATGCGCGCCGCGCAATCGGAGTACCACTGGAAGCTCGACTTCGGCACCATCGCGGCGATCTGGCGGGGCGGCTGCATCATCCGCGCGCGCTTCCTGCAAAAGATCACCGAGGCCTACCGGCGCGAGCCCGACCTCGCGAATCTCATGCTCGACCCCTACTTCAAGCGCGCGCTCGCGTCCCGCCAGGACGCATGGCGCGAGGTCGTCGCCCTCGCCGCGAAGCACGGCATCCCCGTGCCCGCGTTCGGCAGCGCGCTTGCCTACTTCGACGGTTACCGCGCGGCAAGGCTGCCCGCCAATCTCATCCAGGCCCAGCGCGACTACTTCGGCGCCCACACGTACGAGCGGGTGGACGCGCCGCGCGGCAAGTTCTTCCACGTGGACTGGCCGGATCCGAAGCGCCCGCAGTACCCCGTCTGATCGTCCGTGTCCGGGCCCCTCACCTTCGGCACCAATCGTTTCGGCTTCCCCGACCCCGCGCGGCTGGCCGCGACCTGCCGGGACGCGGAGGCGGCCGGCTTCGACCATCTCTGGTTCCCAGACAGCCAGCTGCGGATCGGCGACGTCTTCGTCAACGTCCTCACCGCCGCGCAGTCCACCCGGCACGCGAAGGTCGGCACCCTCCTCGTCAATCCGGTGACCCGGCATCCGAGCGTCATCGCGGCGAGCGCGGCGGCGGTGGACATGTACGCGCCGGG
>JBKPDT010000005.1:0-6829 GCA_046728035.1 Candidatus Methylomirabilota bacterium
GATGACTCGCTCGCGCTGCACGAGGAAGACGTCCCGCACATGGCACGCGTACTCCAGCGGCGACCAAACCTCCGGCCCGGGTCGCCGCCGCAGCACGTCCGCGCCCACTCCGGTGAGCACCGCGGCCAGCCGATCCGCAGCCTCGACTATCGACGGGCCCGCTAACTCGGCCTCGTCGAGCTGGTAGGTGAAGCCGCACGCCTCACAGCGCTCCATCCGCGCACCCTAGATCCGGCGGCGGCGAGGGAGGAGCTGCGAAGCCTGCACACGAGGTACCGTGCGTTCCGGGTCGGCGTCGCAGGGGTGTCCCAGAACGGCGCTCCGAAAACCAGAAATGCACGCGCCCCACAACACCGTGTGACTCAGAACTTCGACCGCCACGCTGCCTACGCGTCGTCGCCTTCGTCGCCGGCGGCTGACGCGGAGCCGCCTCGCAGCGGCACGTAGGTGACGCCGAGAACGGCGCCATCAGCGCAGCCTCCTGCTGTTCACCGAGATGGGCAACACCGACGGTCAGGCCGAGGTCCATAGGGGAGCTTGCCGCCCTCGCCGCATCGCCCGACCCTGCTCAGGCGCCGAGGTAGCTCGGGGCGCCTTGACGTCTAGTGTCCAGGATCGTTCACGCGGAGCTGCAAGGGGAGGACGAGTGAGATGGCCGAGGTGCTTCTGTTCCACCACGCACTGGGTCGCACGGGGGGCGTGGAGTCCTTCGCCGACGAGCTTCGTCGAGCCGGGCATGCTGTGCAGACTCCCGACCTCCTCGATGGCCACACCTTCGCCACCATCGATGAGGGCGTGGCATACGCCGAGAAGATCGGCTTCGGCGAGGTGATCGAGCGCGGTGTCCGTGTGGCCGAGGGCCTCCCCCAAGATCTGGTGTACGCGGGCTTCTCGCTTGGAGTGCTGCCGGCACAGAAGCTGGCGCAGACCCGCGCCTGGGCACGGGGCGCGCTGCTCATGTACTCGTGCGTCCCGACTTCGGAGTTCGGGCCAGCATGGCCGGCGGACGTGCCGGTGCAGATCCACGGCATGGATGCCGATCCGGTCTTCGTAGAGGAGGGTGACCTCGAGGCCGCCCGCGCCCTGGTCGATTCGGCCCCGCACGCAGAGCTGTTCCTCTATCCCGGCGATCAGCACTACTTCGCCGACCCCACCCTGCCGTCCTACGACGCTGACGCCGCCGCGCTGCTCCTGCGGCGGGTGCTCGACTTCCTCCAAACGCTCTAAAGTCCTGGTGCCAGGCGATGCCCCCTGCCCGGCGCCGGTTCGCTCGTGACGAAGCTCGCCGGATCGCCATCCGGGCAGCTGCTTGTACAAGCCGGCGGCCAAGCGACGCTGGGGTACTACGCCCTGCCGGTGCTGCACCACGACCGGCTGGTGGGCAACGTGGACGCCACCGCCGACAGCAAGACCTCACGCTTGGTCGTGCGCGCCGTGCACCAGGACGTGGCCGTCACGCCAGCCATGACCCGGGTCGTCCACGCCGAGCTCGGCGCCCGCCGGCATGGCTCGGCCTGAGGGAATAGCCGGCGCCGTGAGCCAGTAGCGGATGGCCGCCGGTTCAGTCGGCAGGCACGTATGCCGGAGGGGGCGCGCGTGAGCTGGCGAGATGATGAACCGAGTGATGAGGCCCTGGTCGCTGTGGTCGTCGACCGGAGCCACGGCCGTCGGTACGGCGAGCCCCCAAACGCTAATACGGGGCGTTCCGCGTCGGCCCATCGGAGGGTTTCAGAGATGGGTGGGCGTCTCGTTTTCCCGGGTTCGAGCGGCTCGTCGGCGACGGCAGCGCCGGTTCTTTCTCCCACTTCGGCCACCGACGTGCACCACGCGGGGTTCTTGACGGTTGCGTTCGGCCAGCGGTACGGCTCGCAGTGCCTGGTGACGGTTGAAGGCGTCGCCGAGGACGGTGCCGGGTCGCGTAGTGATTGTCAGTGGGTGAACGCCGCACGCTGGGCTCGGTGTCGGGGCAACCCGGCACGCGGGCCGACCATCGGCGAAGACGCCACCGGTCGCCGGCTCCGTTGACTCGCTCGGAGCGTGGCGCGAGTGTCGTGTGACCATCGGAAGCACGCCGTCACGAGCACGGAGGCGCGCACCATGGAGCGAGTCTCGGATCCGGTCGGCTACCGGCTGGCTAAGGCGCTGTTGAGGCGTCCCCTGCGGCGGGCTTACGACGTCGAGGTCGAGGGGGACGCCAACCTCCCCGACGGCCCGGTCGTCCTAGCGGCCAATCACCGTTCGTTCATGGATTCGATATTCCTGGCGCTGGTGGTGGACCGACCTGTGTCGTTCCTGGCCAAGGCCGAGTACTTCGACCGTCGCCGCACGGCATGGCTCTTCAGATCGACCGGTCAGATCCCGCTTCGGCGCGGCAACCCAGCAGGAGCTCGACGAGCCTTCGACGCCGCCCTCGACGTGCTCGCCCGCGGCGGTGTCGTCGGCGTCTACCCCGAGGGCACTCGTTCGCGCGACGGGATGCTTCACCGCGGCAACCTGGGCCCCGCGCGGCTCGCCGCAACATCCGGCGCGCCGATCCTGCCCATCGGCCTCGTCGGCACCGACCGAGTCGAGGCCCCTGACCAACGGCTGCCACGCGTGGGAAAGCAAGTGACGGTCCGTTTCGGGAAGCCAATCCGGCTGGAGCGGCACGACGCGACCGACCGTGAACATTTGCGCGACGTGACCGACGAGATGATGACCGACATCGCCGCGCTTTGCGGGCAGCCGTACGACGACCACTACGCGGAGCTCGCCACGACCTAAATCACGCCCCCTTGCCGTACGCGTCGTGGTAGTTCCACCACTGGTAGGGCGGGTTCTGCGGGTAGCCCACCGGCGACTCCTCCCACTCCTCCTGGCGCCCGAGCGCGGTGATGTCGAGGTAGCTCCAGGTGCTGCCCAGGTGCTCGTCGCCGCGATCGTGGACGAAGTAGGTCCGGAAGATCCGATCGCCCTCGCGGATGAAGGCGTTGGTCCCGTGCCATTGGTCTACTCCGAAGTCAGCGTCGAAGTCGTCGGTCAGGGTGTACCAGGGGATGGTTTCCCATCCCATGCGTTCCTTCAGACCCCGGATCTCGGCCTGGGGGGCGCGCGAGACAAACGCGAGCGTCGCGCCCCGCGCGTTTAGGTGGGCGGGGTGTGCGACTTGGTCGGCTAGGAAAGAGCAGCCGACGCAGGCCCGCTCCGGGTACGCGCCGCCGCCCTCCGGGTACGTGGTGACGTCCGGCGCGTAGAAGGCGCGGTAGACGATCAGCTGGCGACGGCCCTCGAACAGGTCGGCGAGGCTCGCCGGGCCCATCGGGCCCTCGAACAGGTAGGCCCTCTCGACCGCCGTCCATGGCATCCGCCGGCGCTTTGCCGCCATGGCGTCGCGGGCCCGGGTGAGCTCCTTCTCTTCCACCAGCAGCTCCTGGCGGGCTGCCTCCCACTCCTGCGGCGAGACTATCGGCGGCAGCTTCATGGGGATTCATCCTCCTTCAGGTACTTGTCGATGACATCGAACAGATGCACCCAGTGGGGCGCGCTGGCGATCCCATCCGTCGGCCGCAAGCCGAGCACATCCGCGTGCTCCTCCGGCGGGACATCCTTGGCGCCCCCGGTCAGCTCGCTGCGCGAGACGCCGAGCGGGTCGTACGTCACGACCGGTCCGGTCCCGGCGATGCTGTTCGAGGGTGGGGACCGCTGACACCCATCGGCGAGCCGATCATCGGCAGCACCGTTCGGTTGCTCTCACCTTCGGCCTCTCGGAGGCCGTAGGCGAGACTCGCACCCGGCACGTTCGAGGTCGCGGTCCTCACGTCTAGGGTCTCGCTCCTCAGCTCGGGCATTCGCGGTCCGTTCTCGATGGGTCGTCATACCGACCGGTGGGGCCCGCAAAACTCATCGGTCGGCGCCGACGAAGCTGCATCGGACAACGACGGGTCGTTCGGCCCGTCGACGGACTCAAGTCAGCTGAGGACCCACACGTCGTCGGACCAGGTTGTTCACCTTCGCGCCTACCGCACCCTGCTGTTCCAACCCGAACGGCCCATCCGGGCGACTCCTGCGGGTCGCGCCGAGAGCTCACAACCCTCGGCACCGGTAAAGTCGCGCCGATCGCGCGCCCACAACGACCCCCCAAGCGCCGATGACCCCACGCCCCGACCGCCGGCTCGATGGCGCGCTACGACCCCATCTCGTGGCCGAGCGCTTGCGCGCGCGAGCGAGCCCGAGTCGGCGCGACCACGTCAGCCGGAACGTCGATGTGGCGCGGCGATCGGCGATAGGCCGTGCTCGACATGTCGGTTGGGTCGGCAGCGCGACGTGCGTCGGACACCGAGTCGAGCCAGAACTCCCACCCTGCCTGAAGCACGACGCGGCTGTCGGCGACCTCGACCTGCTGCCGGTGGTCGTCGGTCCGAGACCGGGTCACCCCATCGCTGCAACGCCTCTGTCCAGCCGTCGCAGCATCCGGTCACGACCTCCCTCGTACACGTGGTAGAGCACCCGGTCCACGCCGAGATCCGCCGCGAGCATCAGGGTCTCCGCGAAGGGAGGCCCGTCGGGCGTCGGGTTGGAGATGACAGCGACGCTCGGTTCGCCGTCACGCCCGGCCGAGGCCCATGCGTCCCGTAGGGCCTCGACGTTGTCGCCGCGAAGCGCCGCGCCGATCGTGATCCAGCCGTCTCCCCAGCGGCGACCCGCGCGAAGGTCCGCTCCCCGGCCGGTGCGCCGAGCAGCACCGGGGCCCGGGTCGTTGCACGGGCTTGGGCCACATCCGGCTCGGCGCTACGTGGACGAACGTCCCTGCGTGCGCGGCAACCTCCTGCGTCGTCGTGCCTGCCATGCCACGCGGGAAGGGTTACCGAGGTCGGAGAACGAACACGCCCCAGCCCAAGTAGCGTCGCTGCCAAGCCAGGTAGCTCCGCCTCGTCTCGTCACGCGTCTCGCGCACGGCGTCCGCGTCAGGATCGCCGGCGTGCTCGACGAGCCAGTCAGCCACGTTCCGCCACTGGCTGGCGCTGTAGCGGTCCCAGTCATCCGCGTCAGCGAGAACCATCTCGACCAGTTCGGTGTCGGCGGCTTCGAAGCGGTCGAGAGTGCCAGCAAGGTCGGCGAACCCCTGACCCGACTCCACGCCTGCTCGGAGGGTGGGATCGGGCACCTCGACCCAGTAGGGCTCGCCCACCAGCAGCCAGCCGCCGGGCGTGACCCACCGGGCCATCAGTCGTAGCGTCCCGTCGAGACCGCCAGCGATCCACGTTGCGCCCACGCAGCTCACGACGTCGAACTGCTGCCGCTCGAGGTCGGGCTGGCCGGCATCGCCAACCGTAAATGCCACCGAACTCGCGACCCCGAGGTCACCAGCGCGCTGCCTGGCCAGCTCGATGAAGGGCGGATAGATGTCGATGCCGACGCCCGCGATGCCGTGGCGCTGGGCGTACTGGCAGAGCATTTCGCCCTTGCCGCACGCGAGGTCGAGTTGACTCATATCCGGGCCGAGATTCAGCAGGTCGCCGAGGAGGTGCTGCTTGTCCGCGGAGAGCGGGTTGAGGATGCGATGCGTGGACTCGGAGATGTCGTGATAGCGGAGGACGTCGACCACGAGAGATCCCTTCAGTTGCCTGCCGGAGAAGGCAGCTCGGACGGTGCGGACTCGTCGAGCTGAACGGACCTCGCGGTCGTCTGCTCGGTTCTTGAAGCAGGCGAGCGCCAACAGCAGATGGAGTCAGTCAACGAGCTGGTCGAGCAGCCAGCTCGGCCCGACGACCTCCGCGTTGGCAGCCCGGACCCGTTCGGCCAGTTCACGGTCGGCCGTAACCACGACCACGTCACGATTGGCTGCGGCGATGGCGGCGATCGTGTCGTCGCCCTCGCCGGGCGCATGCACAACCTCCACGCCGTCCACGTCCGCCTCATTGGCTCCGGCCCGGGCTCGGCCCTCGAGCACGATGGTCACGGGTGGGCCCAGCCGTCCCGCGGTCACCGTCGCTCGCACCCGTTCCGTGAAGACTCGTGTAGCGCCTGGCCGATCGCGCCACCAGCCGGTTGGGCGAGACCCGATCACGTTGGCGGCGTCGATCACCAGCATCCGAACAGGGTCGCGCAGTTGTTCTGCGTCGACTGGGAGATTTGCCGCTTGGACTACGAAGCACCGAGCCTGGGCTCTTCTCCGTCACGAGATCCGGACACAGTTTGAGCGTCTGCAGCGTGTTCAGGACGGACTTGTCGGGCTCAAGGACTTTGCGGATCGCCCAGGCAACATCGTCGTTACGGATACCTCAGCGTTACTCCAGAGTGACATCGACGCTCACGTGGGCCGGAAGCCCCCACACAGGGGCGGGTGTCCCACATCCGGCACTTCGGCCATGCTTGGAGCGCCGGGCCCGGACTTCCCCGTCGAGCGTTGTGGGGCGTTCGGCGGTGCGACAAAGTGTGATCGCCTGAGCACCCCTGAACCGTTCAGCGGGGCCCCGGAACGGTCGTTCTGCGTGCTAGACGACGACCCGTTAACGAGCGCAGAGGCGCCGATCTGGACGCGGTGCGGTCCCCCGCGGACCGACGTTCGCTGCATCCTGGGCGCCGCCTACCAGGCACTTCGGGGACGGCCGTCGCGACGTGGGGGTGTCGCTCGCTAGCCCGTCACGGGCGAGCGAGGGACCACACTGGGCAGATCTCGGGCTCGCTGGCGGCGAGACCGGTCTCGGCGAGCGCCGGCTCCATGACCTCGCTCTGCCACCGACGGAACGTGTCCTCCGATCTCCAAGCATCGACGATGGCGAAGCCGTCGCCGGACGGATGACCAAGATGGATCATCAACCCGTCCGGAGGTCCACCCAGCCTCGAGATG
>JBKPDT010000006.1:0-3584 GCA_046728035.1 Candidatus Methylomirabilota bacterium
CTCGCCCTCGCCGAGCTCGACCGAGCTGTTCGTGCCCTTGAAGTCGAACCGGTTGGCGACCTCGCGCGCCGCCTGGTCGACGGCGTTGCGCACCTCTTGCATGTCGATCTCGGACACGACGTCGAAGCTGGGCATACGCCGAGGGTACCCAGCCGTTCTCGTGTGGTGAGTGTGTCGGAGCAGCCGCTAGCGTGTTCGCTTCCAGGGTCGGTGCCCGAGCGGCCAAAGGGAGCAGACTGTAAATCTGCCGGCATTGCCTACGGTGGTTCAAATCCACCCCGGCCCACATCCGCTGAACTGGGGAAACGCCACACGGCTCCTCGCCGGAAGATCCGGTCGGGGGCCACCGTGCAAACCGAATGCAAACCAGGCGGCACGGCGCCGTGCAAGCCGTGCCGTGCGTCGGCACCGTCGGCCCTGCGGGCTACTCCCCCGGGACGGATCGTCGAGCGACGAGCACGCAACGTTTCGCACGTTCGACGGCGCGCCGCGCCTCGGATAGCCGCACCTCGTCGGGCTCGTACTCCGCCTTCGTCTTCAGCGGTAGCAAGCGCGCAAGATCCTTGTAGAGCTCCGCGGTCGTAGCCGCAGCCAGGTACTCCTCCGCCTTGGCCAGGTAGCGGCGGACGTGCACGGCACTGACCGCTCGCGTTCGGCTCGCTCTAGGCACTGCGCCGGCCTCGGAGGTCGTCGATCTCCAGTCCATACACGACGACCCCGTCGCGCCGGACGTCCAGCCACAACGGCTTTCGGCCGCGGAGCCGACGACGGACCTCCTCGTCCGTGGCTTCGACCAGTTCAACTGTGTTGCCGGTGAGGCGGCGAGCCTGCTCCAGCCACCGGTCGACGGACGCGCGCCAGCGGTCGTCATCCTCGTCGACGGCGGCTGGCCGGATGACGGCGACGTCGAGGTCGCTGTCGCGGTCAGCCTCTCCTCTGGCGAATGAGCCGAAGACGATGACACTGACGGGATGCGGCTCGATGTGGCCGGCGCTCTCGCCGAGCTCACGCAGGACGGTTCGGCGAGCATCCGCCAGGGCGCTCACCGCCCGCGCGGCGACGTTCTCGCGCACGAACCGGAACAGAGCGGATGGCGGCACGTCGCGGCGCTCGACGATCCCCAGCTCGACCAGTGTCGGCATGACGCGCGAAGCGTGTGCCAGGCTCACGCCGGAGAGGCGGGCGATGGTCCGCAGGTTCAGCTCAGCTGAGGTCTCGACCAGCACGGCGAGAATCCGGCCCTGAGCTCCCGGTGCCACCACCTCGACCGGCCGTTTGAAATCCACGACCTCAGGTTACCGGTACTGCGATCATGGATGGAACAATTGTTCCTTCCATGTGCAGGCTGGCAGGCAGGCCGATCCACCAAGGATCACTGAGGCCACCCGAGCGGCCGCTTGCTCCTCGAGCGATCGCACGACATGGCTGTAGGTGTCAAGGGTCGTCCCGATCGTCGAGTGGCCCAGCCGGTCGGCCACCACCTTTGGATACGTGCCGGCAGTCAGGGCGATCGAGGCGTATCTGTGCCGTGCGAGCGGCTCGGGGCCACGGTCAGCGGGTGGAACATCGACGTGCTCGTCTTCTACGGCGGCGGTGATCCGACAGCCGTGCCGCCGGTTCGGGCACAGCCGAGCGCCGAGACCCGGGCCGTGGCCCAAGAGCAACTGGCACGGCTTGTGGTACCGCTGCCGCCTGCACGCCCGCGCTGAGCCCAGCTCCCCGAGGACACCTGCCGCCCGTCGAACCTGCGGACCCGAGCGCACCTGGAGAACGCCGACGGCACCTCGGTGGGCTCATCGGCGCCGCAGAACGGGTTGGCGTTGCGACGTTGAGCGGATCACAGCCGGGTCGCGTGTGAGGACATCGGCCATGCGCTCGACCTCGCGGCCGACGACGGCACGGTTGGTCCCTGAGGTTCGACGCATCACCATCGAGCCGGGGAAGACCCTTCATCCTCGATGACGGAGTGGCCGTCCCGACCGCGCCGCACCCCGATACGCCACATGCTCCAGCATCCGCACATGCGTGCTCGGGAAGGTCCGTGAGGCTTCTAGTCGCGGATCAGTTGCTTGAACGCGGGTTCGTCGCGGATCGGATCCAGGTCGGAGTCGTCCTTTGCGGAAGCGCGAAACTCCTCTGACATCTCGATGGCGTGCCGGAGGTGATCGAGCGCGTCACTCGTCCGGCCGGAGAGACTCTCGCAGCAGGCGAGGTTGAAGAACAACATGGGGTACTGCGGAGCGGCTGCGACCACGGCGCCTAGGCGGTCGGCGACCTCGGCGTACTCGCCCGCCTGATAAAGGGGGGCGAGCGGAGCCCAGAGCTCCCAGCCGCGGGCCTCGTACGCCTTTCCCGGCGTGCCTTCGAGCGCGATGATGGTCGTCCCTTCCTCCCTGGCGGAGGCCGTTCGCTTGGTGCGGGGAGGGGCGAAAACGAGAGTTCCGGCCGGCGCGTCGACTCGGTTGCCGTCGAGCTCGAATACCGCGTGGCCGCGCAGCACGAGAAAGAGCTCCTGGTCAGCGGTGGGGTCGTCCTCGTCGTGTTCGTTGATGACGAGGTCGCCCGCGGCATGGGCCGTCCAAGCAGTCACTCCGAACGCCGTGATGCCCAGGTGGTGCCGGATCGGCCGATAGTGACATCCTGCGTCCGCAAATTCCCCGATCTCGTCCAGATGCGCAACCGCGTAACCAGCCATGGCCCCACCCATCGTCACCGTTCGCCGCGGCCCGGCCAGATCCAACAGACGCCAGGCCTCCCGCTCGGTTGAGGTGTCTAGTCTGACAGACAGACGCGGGACCAGCGGGATCAAGCGCCGGCTGCCCAGCCGCGGCTGGTGACTGAGGCATGACGCTGGCGCTGACCAGGCGAGGCAGCGCTCCCAACTGCCGGTCAGGCTAGAGGGTCACCCTCGCTCCCACCCGTGGCCGAGGACGGCGCCGGAGGCGCCGCCCGCAGGCCATGCGCCGGCAAAGCCGGCGCCCTGATATCCAGTAGATGCGGAATCGGC
The DNA here is from genome assembly GCA_046728035.1 of Candidatus Methylomirabilota bacterium. Lineage (GTDB taxonomy): Bacteria > Methylomirabilota > Methylomirabilia > Rokubacteriales > CSP1-6 > DASRWT01. Next base: position 3,008 of record JBKPDT010000006.1, read on the forward strand.
AATGGCGCGTTTGGGCAAGACAGACCCATACGGACGCAGGTGAACGAGCCGGGCTGGCAGGCTTCGTCAACGGCGCTCACCTCCACCCCGGCCCAGAACTTGTCCGAGACCGGGGCGTGAGCGGGGTGCTGGCGCTCCACCGAGCCGGCAGCCCTTGAGGCGACTGCAAATCTGCCGGCATTGCCTCGGGTGGTTCGAATCCACCCCGGCCCACACCCTCGTACTCCGCCTTTGTCTTCAGCGGAAGCAGGCGCGCAGGGTCCTTGTCGAGCTCCGCCCCGTCCTTGCCGGCTTCATGGAGGAGCCGGGGGGCTTCCGCGTGGCACGCTGGGCATCGCCGACGCCGGGTGTCGAGCGAAGCGTCGGCATCGACCCCGCCGGGGCTCTGATCCCAGGACCAACGGCAACGGCAAGCCATTGATCGCCTTGTAGTCACAGTCCTTCCTCGCGAGCAGGCTCTCACGTTGCTCAACGATCTGGTTTCGGGCATGCCGGCGGGTGCTGAACCAGCGGCCAAGCTGGTCGACACCGACGCTCCCGATGCCGCACCGCTGCGCCTGCCACCGGGTCTCCTCGT
>JBKPDT010000007.1:0-23140 GCA_046728035.1 Candidatus Methylomirabilota bacterium
GTACAGCATTCGCCGCGAGCACGCCCCCGCCCCGCCCGCCCCCTCCCGGCTGCGCTCACGTTCAGCGTGTGCTCGTCGGCGCCGGCCGGGCGGCGAGAAGGGGTCAGTGGCGAGGCGCCGCCCGAGAGCCGCCCCCGAGGCGTACCCCTGGTACGTTGAGGGGGCGGCCGAGAGGCGGCAACGAAGCCAATGGCCCCTTATCGGCGCCCGGCCTACGAGAGGTCGACCCAGACGGTCTTGACCTCGGTGTAGTGGTCAAGGCCCACCGAGCCCATCTCGCGGCCGAAGCCGGACTCCTTGAAGCCGCCGAAGGGCAGCGCGGCATCGAAGAGGTTGTAGGCGTTCACCCATACCGTCCCGGCGCGAATCGCCCGCGCCGCCTTGAGCGCCTTGGACACGTCCCGGGTCCATACCGCGGCAGCCAGGCCGTACGGGGTGTCGTTGCCCTGGGCGATCCCCTCGTCCACCGACTTGAATGGAATCACCGAGAGCACCGGGCCGAAGATCTCCTCTCGTGCGATCTTCATGGTGTTGGCGACGCCGTCGAAGATCGTGGGCTCGACGAAGTAACCCTTGCCTCCGGCGACCTCGGCCCGGCCGCCGCCCGCCACCACGCGCGCGCCCTCCTTCTTGCCGGCGTCGATGTAGGACAGGACGGTCTCCATCTGGGCCTTGGAGACCACGGGACCCATGCGCGTGGCCTTGTCCATGGGATCGCCCACCTTGAGCCCCTTCACGCGGTCGGTCAGCTTGGCCATGAACTCATCGTGGATCGCGTCCTGAAGGAAGAGCCGCGAGCCCGCCGCGCACACCTCACCCTTGTTGTAGAAGATGCCGGTCATCGCACCCCGCACCGCCGCCTCCATGTCGGCGTCGGCGAACACGATGTTGGGCGACTTTCCGCCCAGCTCGAGCGACAGGCGCTTGAGCGTTCCCGCCGCCTCTCGCATGATCTGCTTGCCTACGTCGGTGGAGCCCGTGAAGGCGATCTTGTCCACCCGCGGGTCGCGCACCATCGCCATGCCCACCTTGCCGCCGGGGCCGGTGACGACGTTGAACACGCCCTCGGGCAGGCCCGCCTCCTGGCAGAGCTCGGCGAAGCGGAGCGCGGTGAGCGGGGTCTGCGAGGCCGGCTTGATCACCATGGTGTTTCCCGCGGCGAGCGCGGGGGCGATCTTCCACGACGAGAGGAGGAAGGGGAAGTTCCAGGGCACGATCGCGCCCACCACGCCCACGGGGTGGCGCAGGGTGAAGGTGAAGGCATTGTCTCGGAGCGGGAGGGTCTCACCGTGGATCTTGGTGGCCCACCCCGCGAAGTAGCGGAACACCTCGGCGGCGAACGGAATCTCGACCTTGGCGGAGTCGAACATGGTCTTGCCCGTGCACAGGCTCTCGAGCCGGGCCATCTCGTCGAGGTTCTGCTGGATCAGCTCGCCCAGCCGCCATACGATGCGTCCCCGCTCGTGCGGGCTCATCTTCGGCCACGGGCCATCGTCGAACGCCTTGCGGGCGGCGGCCACCGCGAGCTCGATGTCGCGCTCGTCGCCCTTGCCCACCGCCCCGACCGGCTCCTCGTTCGCCGGATTGATGGGTTGATAGGTCTCTCCCGACACGGTCGCCTGCCACTTGCCGGCCACGAAGATCTCGCCTGCCTTCATGACGTCTCCTTTTTCGGGTAGGTGCGCGCGAACCGGCGCTTCATGTCGCCTTCGAGCGCGCCCCGGAATCGACGGTAGCGCCTGAGGAACCGCCGAGCGTCCTCGGTGAGGCGCATGCCACTGCGCGGGCCACCGCCCGGCACGCGCTCGAGAAAGGTGAAACCCGCCGCCTCTTCCAGCTCACGGAGATACCCCCAGGCATTGCGATAGGACATTCCCAGCTCGGTCGCCGCCTTCCGGAGGGAGCCCCGCGCGGCGATGAGCTCGAGGAGCTGGGCCCGGCCGTCGCCGAACTTGAGCCGGTCTCCGAAGGTGACCCAGACCTTGAGCTTGGGCTGCATCACCATGTTCCGGGGACGCCGCCGGCGGTGGCCGCTAGCCTCCGTTGGCCTTGGCGACCCGCGCCAGCGCGATCCGCTCGGGGGTCAGCGGCAGCTCGGTGATCCGCACGCCCGCGGCGTCCTCGATGGCATTGGCGATGGCCGCCGGCGCGGGGATGATGGGCGGCTCGCCCACGCCGCGGGCGCCGAAGGGCCCGGAGGGTGACGGTACCTCTACGATGATGGTCTCGATATTCGGCAAGTCGGCGGCGGTGAGCTTGCGGTAGTCGAGGAGGCTCGCGTTCATGAGACGGCCCGCCTCGTCGTACATGAGCCCCTCGGTGATGGCCATCCCCAGGCTCTGCACGGCGCCACCCTGCATCTGGCCCTCCACTCCGAGGGGGTTGATGGCCTTGCCCACGTCCTGGACGACCACGAAGTCGTGGAGGGTGGTCTCGCCGGTGTCGGCGTCGACCTCGACCCGGGCGAGCTGGGCGGCGAAGCCGGGCGCCTGCTGCGAGAACGCCGGAGTGGCCACGCCCAGCACCGGGGGCACCTTGGACATGTAGAGATTGCCCTTCTTGCCGATCTGGGCCAGCGTGATCGACTTGTCCGGGGCGCCGCGGACAACCACCTTCCCGTCCTGGATCTCGAGGTCGTGCACCGAGGCTTCCATCTCCTTGGCCGCGATCTCGAGGGTCTGCCGACGCGCGTCCTGCGCCGCCGCCAGCACGGCCGCGCCGACGGTGTAGACGGTCTTGCTGCCGGCGGAGAGACCGGTCAGCGGTGCGGTATCGGTGTCTCCGGTGGTGATGCGGACCTGCTCGAAGTCCACCCCGTAGGTGGAGGCGGCAATCTGCGCGAGCGCGATGTTGGTGCCGGCGATGTCCACCTGGCCCGTGAGCACGCTCAGCGAGCCATCGGGGTTGAGCCGCACGGTGGCGCTGGTGGGCTGGAGCCCGCCGAGCCAGCCCCCGATGGCGAAGCCCGTGCCACGAAGCCCGCGCCCCTCCTTCCCGCCGCTCGCCGCCCACTCCTTGCGGCCCTTCCACATGGGATGCTCGCCGATCCGGCTCAGGACCTGCTTTGCCCCATTGCTCTGCCAGGGCTGGTTGTTGACCATCGCGTCGCCTTCCTGGATGAGATGCCGCATCCGGAACTCGACGGGATCGAGATCGAGCGCCCGCGCGATCTGCGCCATGTGCGACTCGATGGCGAAGATGGTCTGCGGCGCGACGGGGGCGCGGTAGGCGGCCACGCTGGGCTTGTGGGTGAGCACCTCGAAGCCCTTGATGTCGAACGCCGGCCACTTGTACATGCTGCCGAGGAAGACGGCGCTCACCGCGAGCACGGTTCCCGAGAAGGCGCCGGAGTCGAGGATGGTCTCGGCCTGCAGCGCGACGAGGGACCCATCGCGCTGCACGCCGGTCTTCAGCCTGATGATCACCTGGGGCGCGGGCATGCCGGCCTCGAGCTCCTCGCGCCGGGTCATGACGTAGCGCACCGGCCGGCCGGTGGCGCGGGCGAGGATGGCGGTGATGGGCTCGCAGAGGGCGCGGATCTTTCCGCCGAAGCCGCCGCCGCATTCCACCGGAATCACGCGGACGCGGTTCTCCGGGATGCCGAGGACGTCGGCGACCTCGGAGCGGGTATTGAACGAACCCTGGGTGCTGGCCCAGAGGGTGAGCTGCCCGGCGGTATCCCACTGCGCGAGCACGGCGTGCGGCTCGAGATAGCCCTGGTGGACCATGGGCACGCGATAGGTCTGCTCGAGCACGTGATCGGACTCGGCGAAGCCCTTGACCACGTCCCCACGGTGGACGTGCGCCTGCTGGGAGATATTGACCGCCTTGGCCGGCTTGGCCTCGCCCGAGGCCAGCGCCACCGCGGAGTGCGCGAGCGCTTCACTGGTATCGGCCTCCGTCCCGGCGTCCGCCACCGGCGGCGCGCCGGGCTGCATGGCCTTGAGCGGATCGACCGAGACCGGCAGCACCTGGTATTCGACCTGGATCAGGTCGAGCGCTTCCTCCGCGATCGCCGGCTCGTCGGCGGCCACCGCCGCCACCGGCTGGCCGGCGAAGACCACCCGGTCGATGGCCAGCACCGCATGTGCGCGCGTCGGCGCCTTCTTCTTGAGCTCGGGGATGTCGGCGGCGGTGATGACGGCGTGCACGCCGGGTAGAGCTCGCGCGCGGCTCGTGTCGATGCGGAGGATGCGGGCATGCGCATGGGGGCTGCGCAGCAGCTTGGCGTGGAGGAGGCCGCGCGGCTGGATGTCGGCGACGTACTGGACCTTGCCGGTGACCTTGTCCGCCCCGTCCGCCCGCGGGATGGGATCGCCGACCCCCTTGACGTCGCGCGTGGTCTTCATCACGGCCATGGCTCAGCCCTCCCGTCGGGCGGCGACGCCCGCGGCTTCGGTGATCGCGGTGATCATCTTCGTATAGCCCGTGCACCGGCACAGGTTGCCGGCGATCCCGTAGCGGATCTCCTCCTCGGTGGGCCGCGGGTGCTCGGCGAGCACCGCTGCCGCCGCCATCAGCACGCCCGGGATGCAGAACCCGCACTGCGGCACGCCGTGCCGCACGAACGCGTCCTGGAGGGGATGCAGGGCGCCCGATTTCGCCAGCCCTTCGATGGTCCGCACCGAGTGGCCCCGCGCCTGCATCGCCAGCATGAGGCAGCTCGCCACCGGCTTGCCGTCGAGGTGGATCGTGCAGGCCCCGCAGTCACCGGTGCCGCAGCCCTCCTTGGGTCCGGTGAGGCCGAGGTCCTCGCGAAGGGCGTCGAGCAGCGTCTCGTAGGGCGGGACCAGCACCTCCACCGCCTCGTCGTTCACCGTGCAGGTCAGGATCTGCTTCTTCACGGGGTCTCCTTGGGTCTCAGGCGCCCGCGCGGGCGAGGGCCGTGATCAGCGTCCGTCGGGTCAATACCCGGACAAGGTGGCGGCGAAACTCGACGGAGCCGCGCTGGTCGTCAATGGGACGCGCGACCTCCACGGCGAGGCCGGCGGCGCGTTCGATGAGGTCGGATGTCACCGTCTGGCCCTCCAGCGCCCGCTCGGCGGCGGTCGCCAGGATGGGCGTGGGCGCCACCGCGGCGAGCGCGATGCGCGCCTTGGCGCACTTGCCTCCGGTGAGGGTGAGCTGCGAGGCGACACCGACCACGGCGATGTCCAGCTCGCGGCGCGGCGTGTGGCGGAGATAGTTGCCGCCGCTCTGGGGTCCCGGGTCGGGCACCATGAGCTCGACCAGCAGCTCGTCGGCGCCGAGCACGGTGCGGCGCACACCCGTGAAGAATTCCGCGAGGGGAATGCGGCGCCGGCCCTTTGGCCCCGCGATCACCGCCACCGCGTCGAGCGCGAGGAGAGGCGGCGCCATGTCCGCCGACGGCGCGGCATTGCAGAGGTTGCCGCCCACCGTCGCCAGATTGCGCACCTGCACCGAGCCCACGAGCGCCCCGCTCTCGGCGATCGCGGTATATCGGCTGCGCACGGCCGGATCCAGCTCCAGCTCCCGCGCGGTCACCGCCGCCCCGATACGGAGATCGCGCCCGTCCGTGGCGGCGAGCGTCCGCAGCTCGGCCACGCCGGAGAGATCCACGACCCGGGCGGGCTTGAGCAGGCCGTTCTTCAACTGGGGGAGGAGATCGGTGCCGCCCGCCACCAGCTTGGCCCCAGCAGGGTCGCCGGCGAGCACCTTCAGACAGTCATCCACGCTTCCCGGAACGGCGAGGTCGAATCGTCGCACGCGAAGTCTCCGATCGAAGGGGGTGAGGCGGTTCGAGACCGCGTGCTGACGTTACTATGCCGGCTGGAGCACCGTCAACGGCCTCCCCCGATCTTCACGCGCTGGGCGACTGTCTTGAGCACGGGGAACTGCTCCTCGTGCCAGGCCACGACGAAGTCGCCGTCGGGCAGGGCGGCAACGTCGGGCGCGTAGGCCTTGATTGCCCGCGAGAGCACCTGCACGGGCCCGAGGGTGCGCCCGCCGTCGGCGCTCGCCCGCAGAAGGATCCGGCGGCGCACCGCCGTCGCGTCCTCCCAGACGACCACCGCCGTTCCCGCATTGTTCGCGGCGAGGCGGATCTGGTCGGGTATGGTTCCCGTGGACGGGTTGACGCGTCGGGGCGGCCCGAACCGGCGGCCGCCGGGCGCGGTCGCGAAGAGCATGCTCGGCACGCCCTTCGCGCCTTCCGTGTACCAGGCGGCATAGACCGTCCCCTTGCCGTCGACCGCGACCTGGCCGCCGCGATGGGGGCAGCCGCTGATCTTCCAGCCGTCATCGTGCACGCGCAGGGGAGCCTCGAAGCTCCGCCCACCGTCGCGCGAGAGGCCCAGCACCATGTCGCGGATGTCGCCGGGAAAGACCTTGCGCCAGAGCACCGCCACCGTGTCGCCGGGGCCGCCGCGCACGGCGACACGGCAGCACACGCAGGTCTCGTCGTCGAGGCGTGTCGAGGGCTCGGGGCGCGTGCCCGCGTCGAGGACACGGGCCACCCAGGTCGCCGCCTTGTCTGGGCCCTCGCGGCTGTCGATCCACGACATCAGCACCGTCCCCTCCGTGGTCACCGTCATGCCCTCGAAGGAGTGGGAGATGGGTCGGTCCTCGTTGACGCGGAGGTGGCCCTCCCAGGTCCGTCCGCCGTCCCGCGAGCGCGAGAGGCGCAGATCTGAGGCGAAGATCACGCCCGCCGGCTTGGGGCGGTCGGAGGACCACGAGACATAGAAGACGCCGCCGGGCCCGGCGGCGAGGAGCGGCGAGTGGTGGAGGGCCTCCACGCCTAGCCCGGCGGGATTCACGCGCACCGCCGCGGCCCCCGGCTCGCCCACCCGGGCCACGTAGAGGTTCTTGTCGTGGCCCTCCTCCGCGGCCCAGGTGAGGAGCACGGTGCCGTCCGGCGCCGCCGCCACCGCCGGCGCGGACACGTGCACCTCGTGGCCCTTGCCGGGATGGGTGAGCTCGCTCCGTGCTCCCAGCCGCACCTCCGCTGCCGCCGACGACAAGGGAACCAGGCACAGCGCGATCCCGACGGTGAAGCCGCGACGCATCACTTCCACCTCCACTGGACGCCGCCGTAGAAGGCGCGGCCGTCGCCAGGCTCGAAGAAGCGCCGGTTCGCCGCATCCACCTGCACCGCCGAGGCATAGGTCGCGTCCGTCAGGTTGCGCGCCTCGAAGAAGACGGCGAGGTTCCACGGCTTGTAGTCGTAGCCCGCGCGCACGTTGAAGAGGGTATAGGCCTCGGTGCGGGCATTGTTCTCGCTGTTGACGTAGTAGCCCTGGGGCACAACCTCCACGCCCGGCGCGACCCAGAAGCCGCTGGCGTGATCGTAGCGCAGCTCGGCGAGGATGAAATGGCGGGGCGCGCCGGGCAGATCGTTGTTGCCGAAGTTCGCGTCGTTGACGAAGACAAAGCGCGACCAGGTATAGGAGGTCCGCGCGGAGAGCGAGTCCCCGGTGCTGCCCAGCCCAATCCGCCGCGCGATGTCCTCAAGGAGCAGCGCGGTCAGTCCCACCTCGACGCCGGTATGACGGGAGCGGTCGATGTTCCGGAAGCGCGGGATGGTGAAGGGCGCGAAGGGGAAGGGCTGGACATTGACGTTCTGGATCTCGTCCCACAGCTCGATGTCGTAGACGGACAGGTCCCAGGCCAGGCGCTTGCCGACATTGCCCCGCGTGCCCACCTCGAACTGCCAGGACTTCTGGGCGTCGAGCTGGCTGAGGTTGCCCTGGAGCTGGCCGGGCGCGGTCAGCTCGAGCAAGAGCGGCGGCTCGTAGGCGTGGCTGGCATTACCATACACCTGCGCGGTGGGGCCGACCCGCCAGACGAACCCCGCCCGAGGCGACGCCGAGAGGAAGTCCACCGAATCGGAGTCGTTGCCGTCGCGGTCTCCGGCGCCATCGGTCATCGTGAATCGGTCGCGCACGGCGCGGACGGCGTACTGGGCGCGGCCCCCCAGGGCCACCGTGAAGGCCGGCGTGACGTCGAACTGGTTCTCCGCGTAGAGGCCGACATTGGTGGCCTGGTTGATCTGGTCCTTGGTCTTGGCTCCCCGATTGCCGAGCACGTTCTCGAAGTTGGTGTCGATCTGCTGGGTTCCGGCGTACTGGAAGCCGGCGGTGAGCCGGTTGCCGTGGCCGAAGAGCGGGGCGGCCAAAGTCCAGCGGAGCTCGCTGCTCCACGCGTACGTGGTGTTGTCGATGATGGCGAAGGCCAGCGGGTGGTCCATGTCCTGGTAATTGAGCTGGGTGGCCCACTCCAGCGTCTGGCTCTCGGTCAGCGGCACGCGGAAGGTGAGGGCGCCGCGGGTGTAGTCGTAGTCGCGGGCCGCACGCGTTGCCACATTGGTGGGATCGGCCTTTCGCGGATTCGTGTCGAACTCCTGCTTCGTCAGCGCGCCGGGCAGGTTCTCCTCGCTCCGGACCAGGCCCAGGTCGAAGCGGACGGTGGCCCCACCCGAGAGCCGGTACCCGAAGGTCGAGTAGAACCGCCGCCGCACCTGGTCGCTGTGGTCGCGGAACCCGTTGAGCTCGGTGTCGGTAATGCCGAGGTACATGTCGAAGGGCCCGTAGACCTGGCCCGTCCCCAGATAGCCCTTGAAGAAGCCGAAGGAGCCGCCCTCGAGCCTCGACTCGACGAAGCCCGCGTCCGCGCCCGTCTTGGTGACGAGGTTGATCGCCCCGCCGAGGGTGTTCCCGCCGAATCGCAGCGCATTGGCGCCCTTGTAGATCTCGATGCGCTTGGTCGTCAGGAGTTCGAGCGCCTCGAAGTCGCTGAAGCCGTCGGCATTGCCATAGGGGAAGCCGTCGATGAGGACGTTGACGCCGCGGAGATGGAAGTTGTTCCGCAGCCCCGAGCCTCGGATGGAGAGCTGGCTCTCGTCGGCGGCGCCGAAGCGGGGCCGGACCATGACGCCCGGCACCCACTCGATGGCGTCCTTGAGATTGGCCGCCCGCGTCTCCTCGATGGCGGGCTGACCCACGATGCCGACGCCGCCGGGGGTGCGCTCGATCTCCTCGCGCGCCCGCTCCGGGCTCACGGTGCGCTCGTCCGGGACGCGCTCACCCTCGACACGCACGGGCGGCATGGTCGGCGGGCTCGACGGCGGAGCCTGCTGGGCCCAGGAGGGACCCGCCAGGGTCAGGATCATCACGAGTGTCGCAAGCATCTTCATGAGCACGCGCTCCCCCCTCTACTTGAGGACGAACTGGATCGGCAAGCGCACCCACATGCCGATGGGCTCGCTGCCGCGTCGTCCGGGCTCGAATTTCCAGCGGCGCACCGCGTCCGCCGCGGCGCGGTCGAGGTCGGGATGGCCCGCGGACTGATCCACCTGGACGTCGGTGACCCGTCCGTCCGCAGCGACGTGGACTCGGAGCATGGACGTGCCCTCGATGCCGAGGCGGCGTGCCGTCGAGGGATAGGACGGTCGGACCTGATAGCCGCCGCTGGGAGCGGCCCAGCGCGTGATGCTCTCGTCCGGCGGCGCCGTGGCCACCGCGGGGGGAGGCGCGACCACCGGGGCGGGCTTGTCCGTGGTCGCCTCGAGCTCGGCGCTTGTCGCCGGTGGCTCGGTGGCGGCGATCGCGAATGATTCATGACCGGCTGGGGTGGGCGCCGGGGCTGACGGCGCGGGGGCCGGTAGCGGCGGTGAGGGCGCCGGGGCCGGCTCCGGAACAACGGGCGCCCGCGCCGGCTCGGGCAGCGACGTGGAAAGCTTAGGCGCCTCGACGAGGCGTGGCAGGACGGTAGGCCGGGGAGCGGCGATTCGGGGACGCAAGCCGGGGACCTCGCGTGGCTGAGCCGGGCGCTCGGCCTCGACGATCTCCGCTTCGAGCACGGAGGGAGGGCGGGGCGTCCAGTAAGGGACGAGGCCCGCCACGATCCCCACGAGCGCCAGATGCAGCGCGCAGGATGCGGCGAACGGCGCGCTGCGCATGAGGTAGACGGATACGGACACCACGCCAGCGTTCTCCCCCTCCAGAACCGGATTGGATTTCGGTCGACTGCGCGGCACGCGTAGCCAGGGCTACGGGCGTCGGGTGCGGCGCGGACTCGGGACGGCTAGGCGGCGAACGCGGGAGGAGCGCGAACCTGATCGGGGCCGACGAGGCGGACTCGCTCGATGAGCGCGTCGGTCGTGGCGACCTGCCGTGTCAGCGGCAGCGTTTCGACGAGGCCCACGACGTCCACCTCGGTGCCGGTGAGGTGTTGCGAGGCGGCGGCGAGCGCACAACGCTCGCCCCGATCCCCCTCACCGAGGTGGTGGACGGAATGTACGCCGCTCTCGAACGCGAAGACGGCGAGGACGAGAATGAGGGCCACCGCTAGCGCACGCCGCGGGCGCCGCGATCCGACGAGCACGAGCGTGGCCACCGACAGCATCAGCGGCCAGGGAAGCGCTGCTGGCGTGGGCGCCGCCGACCAGGCCAGGCTCTCCATCGCGAGTGCCGGGATCGGCGCCGCGGACGGTGTATCGAGGGGGACCGTGCTCGAGACGCGATGAGCCGTGGCGTCCTGCGGCTGCATCGCCGTGCCCAGGAGGGCCAGCAGAACTCCAATCGTGACCAGCGCAGAGCGACGCATCGCGGGCATTGTCCCACAGGGAACGCTCCGGACTCAACCGTGGTTCCCCGAGCGGCTGGGTCTCAGATGCGCGGCCGTGGGCACTTTTGCTAGTCTGACCGACGTGACCGCGCCCGTCTGCGTCTTCGATCTCGATCACACCCTCGTCGACTCGCCCCTCGATCTCAAGGCGGTGGGGCGCGAGATGGAGGCGCTCATCCGCACGAAGGGCGTGCCGCTGCCCGTGCGGGAGCTGCGGTGGTCGGGCCCGGAGCTGCTCGCGGTGGTCCGGCGGGAGTCCCCCGGCCTCGAGGACGAGGTGATGGCCATCCCCGTGGCCCACGAGCGACGGGCGATGGAGGCCGCCATCGTCATTCCGCACGCGGTGGAGACGGTGGCGGCGATGAAGGCCCTCGGCTACGCCACCGCCGTGTGGACCAACAACGACCGCGTGGTGGCCGATTTCGTCCTCTCGCGCTTCGGCCTCCTGGCCCATCTTGACCTCGTGGTCACCCGCGACGACGTCCGGCAGCTGAAGCCGGACCCGGACGGGCTCCGCGTGGTCCGCGCGCGCTGGCCGGACGCGCCGCGCATCGTCGTCGTGGGCGACTCCTGGGTGGACGGCGCCGCCGCCCAGGCCGGCGGCGTCCCTTTCATCGCCTACCGCGCCGACCACGCCGAGCTGGCGCGACGCGGGGTGACCGTCACCGCCGCGATCGCGTCCCTGCTCGACCTGCCCGCGGCGCTGGCCTAGTCCCCGCGCCTCCGCTTGCCGGATGGCGCCCGAGGGGGGAGACTGTTCGCCAGTCTCGAATCCGAGGAGGGGGCTATGCGCGGCTTTCGGATTGGTCTGGCGGTGGGAATCGGCATGGCACTGGCCGGCATCATGCTGGGCGTGGCGGTGGCCCAGCACGTCCACACGCACTCGCACGGGGAGACGCCGGTCAACTGGCTCCTCGGCCTCAAGCCGGAGGCGCGGATGCCCGCGATCCAGCGGCAGCTCCGCGGCTTCGAGACCACCATGGCGGAGGTGGCCTATCGCTACGGCGAGCTCTACTTCGGCGCCACCGAGGGGAACTGGGAGTACGCCGGCCACATGGCCATGACGCTCGAGCAGGCGCTGCGCCTCGGGCTCGAGCGGGAGCCCGCGCGGCGGGTCAATGCCGAGAGCCTCTTCTTCAAGGGCGCGTGGCCGCCCCTGGTGGACGCCATCAAGAGGAAGGACGCCGCGCTCTTCAAGGAGCGCTTCGAGACCCTGCGCGCCGCCTGCACCTCTTGCCACGCGGCCGAGAAGCACGCCTTCATCCGGATCGGGGTGCCCACCGCGAAGCGGAACCCCGTCGAGTAGTGGGCGATAATCGAGGGGTGGACCTCTTCGACTCGCTCCCCACCCCGGACCAAGGGCGGCCGGCCGCGCCCGCGCCGCTCGCCGACCGCATGCGGCCGCGCACGCTCGACGAGGTCGTCGGCCAATCGCACCTGATCGGCCCCGGCAAGGTGCTCCGGCGCTCCCTCGAGGAAGGCAACCTTCACTCCATGATCCTCTGGGGTCCACCGGGGACGGGAAAGACCACCTTGGCCCTGCTCCTCGCCCAGGTGGCGGGGGCGCGCTTCGTCACCTTCTCCGCCGTCCTCTCCGGCGTGAAGGAGATCCGTCAGGTCATGGCCGAGGCCGGGGCGGACCGCGCGCGACGCGGCCGGCGCACCATCCTCTTCGTGGACGAGATCCACCGCTTCAACAAGGCGCAGCAGGACGCCTTCCTTCCCCATGTCGAGAGGGGCGATCTCGTCCTCGTGGGCGCCACCACCGAGAACCCGTCCTTCGAGGTCAATGCCGCGCTCCTCTCGCGCTGCCGCGTCTACGTCCTCCAGCCGCTCGGCGAGGACGATCTCGTCGGCATTCTCGAGCGGGCCCTGGCCGATCCCGAGCGTGGATTGGGGGGCGCCGGCGTCGCCGCGGACGCCGACGCCCTCCGGCTCATCACGCGGCTGGCCGGCGGCGACGCCCGGAACGCGCTCAATATCCTCGAGCTCGCCGTCAATCTCGAGGCCACGCGCCCGGGAGCCGAACGCCGACTCACCGAGGGCGCCATCCGCGAGGCGGTGCAGAAGAAGGCTCTCCTCTACGATAAGGCGGGCGAGGAGCACTACAACCTCATCTCCGCGCTCCACAAGTCGCTCCGTGATTCGGATCCCGACGGGGCGCTGTACTGGCTGGGCCGGATGCTGGACGCGGGCGAGGATCCACTTTACATCGCTCGGCGCCTCGTGCGCTTCGCCTCCGAGGATGTGGGCAATGCCGATCCCGGCGCGCTTCGCCTCGCCCTCGACGCGAAGGACGCCTACCACTTCCTGGGCACGCCCGAGGGCGAGCTGGCCCTCGCCCAGGCGGCGTGCTACCTGGCGCTCGCTCCCAAGTCCAACGCCGTGTACACGGCGTGGAACGAGGTGCACGAGGATATCCGTGAGAAGCCCGCCGAGCCCGTGCCGCTCCATCTCCGCAACGCGCCGACCGGGCTCATGGCCAATCTCGGCTACGGGCGTGACTACCAGTACGCGCACGACGCGCCCGACGCGGTGGTGGACCAGGAGCACCTGCCGGAGGCGCTGCGGGGGCGCACCTATTACCGTCCGACCGAGCGTGGCCTCGAGAAGGACCTGGCCGCCCGCCTCCGTGAATGGAGGGAGCAGCGCGCGAAGGGCGCGCGGACCAAGCCTGCCCGGTGACCGACCGCGCCTGGCTCGCCGCGATCTGCGCGTCAGAGCTCGGCACCCTCCTCGTCTTCTCGAACTTCCCTGCGCTCCAGCCTCTGCTCCAGCGCGAGTGGCAGCTCAGTAGCGCGCAGGCGGGAATGATCACCGGCGTCTACCAGATCGGCTATATCGCCGCGGTGGCCCTCCTCGCCACCCTCACCGACTACATGCCGCCGCGGCGCATCTATCTGGCCAGCGCCCTCTGGACCGTGCTCACGAGCCTGGCCTTTGCCGTCTGGGCCGACGGCTTCGTCTCCGCGCTGGTGCTCCGCGCCCTGGTCGGGCTCGGGCTGGCCGGCACCTACATGCCGGGGATGCGGCTCGTCGCCGAGCGCTTCGCGCGCGGCGGGCGCGGCTTCGCGATGGGTTGCTACATCGGCACCTTCACCATCGGCACGTCGGTCTCCCTGCTCCTGACCAGCCAGGCCAATGCCCTCTGGGGCTGGCGAGCCGCCTTAGCGGTGACTGCGCTGGGGCCACTCGCCGCGGCGGTCATCGGCTGGTTCGTGCTCCCGCGCGGCATGGCGGTGGCGCCAAAGCCTGCCGCGATGCCCGAGACCGCCACGCCATCTCCCTTCCGCCACATCCTCGCCAATCGCCAGGCGTTCCGCCTCATCATTGCTTACGCCGCGCACACGTGGGAACTCATGGCGATGCGCGGGTGGATCCTGCCGTTCTTCACCGCAGCCCTCGTAGCCCGTGGCGCGGACCTCACCGAGGCGACGCGGACGGCCGGCCTCGCCGCCTCCGCGGTCCTCGCCATCGGCGCCCTGCCGCATCCCTTCTCCGGCATGCTCTCCGACCGCTTCGGCCGCGCGCGGCTCACCTCCTCCTTCATGCTGGTCTCCGCCGCCTGCTCGTTCACCGTCGGCTGGGCGCTCCACTGGCCCTGGCCCGCCCTCGTCGGGCTGGGGCTCCTCTACGGGATCCTCGTGACGAGCGAATCCGCCATCGTCTCGACGGGGATCGCAGAAGCGGCGGAGCCACGCTATCTCGGCCGCACCATGGCGGTCCAATCCACGCTGGGCTTCGCCAGCGGCGCCATCGCCCCCGCCGTCTTCGGCCTCGTCCTCGACGTCGTGCCGCGGCTCGGCGGCTCGACCGACGCCGCGTGGATCGCCGCCTTCGCGCTCTCCGCGCTGGTCGCGCTCATGGGCCCGCTCGCCGTCGGCTTCAAGGAG
This sequence comes from Candidatus Methylomirabilota bacterium, assembly GCA_046728035.1. Taxonomy (GTDB): domain Bacteria; phylum Methylomirabilota; class Methylomirabilia; order Rokubacteriales; family CSP1-6; genus DASRWT01. The sequence continues at coordinate 14,481 of JBKPDT010000007.1, forward strand.
TTCTCGCGCCGCCCCGTCGGCGTCTGATACAACGGATCCCATGGCGCGCGAGAGAACTGGCGGCAAGCTCCGGGTGGGCGTGGTGTTCGGGGGGCGCTCCGGCGAGCACGAGGTCTCGCTGGCCAGCGCCGCCTCCGTGATCGCGGCGATCGACCCGACCCGCTTCGACGTGGTACCGATCGGGATCAACCGTGATGGCCGCTGGCTGGTGGGCGGCGATCCCATGGGCGCGCTCACCGAGGCGGCTGCGCAGCGGGCCCTCACCGAGGGCGGGACCGAGTCCGATGTCAAGCGGGGGCTCGCCGCCCGCGCCTCGAGCGCGGCGAGCGGGACCTCGCTCATGCGCACCCAGTCCTCGGAAGGCCTCCCGCCCGGGCTCCGTCAGGACCTCGACGTGGTGATGATCATGCTCCACGGCCCCCGCGGCGAGGACGGGACCATCCAGGGGCTCCTCGACCTGGCGGAGATCCCCTACGTGGGCGCGGGGGTGCTCGGCTCGGCCATCGGCATGGACAAGGTGGCGATGAAGGACATGTTCCGGGCCCACGGGCTGCCCATGGTCGAGTACATGGCGGTGGCGCGCCACGACCTCGAGCGCCGGTCCGCGTCGGTGGAGGCGGAGATCGCCCGCCGCATCGGTTTCCCCTGCTTCGTGAAGCCTGCCAATCTCGGCTCGAGCGTGGGCATCAGCAAGGTCAAGTCGCCCGAGGGGCTCCCCGCCGCGCTCGCCGAGGCGGCGCGCCACGACCGCCGTCTGGTCGTCGAGCGTGGCGTGGTGGCGCGCGAGGTGGAGGTGGCGGTGCTGGGCAACGACGAGCCCGAGGCCTCGCTGCCCGGCGAGGTCCGCTACGCGGGCGAGTGGTACGACTATGAGACCAAGTACGCCGAAGGCCAGACCACCTTCCAGATCCCCGCCCCGCTGTCCCCGGAGACGACCGCGCGCGTGCGCGCGCTCGCCGTGCAGGCCTTCAAGGCCATCGACGGGGCAGGAATGGCCCGGGTGGACTTCTTCATCGAGGGTGAGGATCGCGTGCTGGTCAACGAGATCAACACCATCCCGGGCTTCACGGCGACCAGCGCCTATCCGCGGCTCTGGGAGGCCAGCGGGCTGCCCTATCCGGCCCTCATCGCGCGCCTGATCGAGCTGGCTCTCGAGCGGCGCTGAGTCCCGGCCGGCGCTGCATGCGCATCGTGATCGCGGGCGGCGGCACCGGCGGGCACACGAGCGCCGGGCTCGCGGTGGCCGCCGCGCTCGGCCGCCACGGCGGGATCGAGGTCCACTGGATCGGCAGCCGCGCGGGCGTCGAGGCACGCCGGGCGCCCGAGGCAGGGCTGGCCTTCCACGCCATTTCCACCGGGAAGCTCCGCCGCTACTGGGACTGGCAGAACGTGCCGGACCTGGGGCTGCGGGTGCCCGCTGGCTTCGCCCAGTCTCTGCGCCTGCTGCGGCGGCTGGCGCCGCGCCTCGTCTTCGCCACCGGCGGCTTCGTGGCGCTGCCCCCGGCCCTGGCCGCGCGCACGCTCCGTATCCCGGTGGTGGTGCACGAGCAGACGGCGGTGCCGGGCCTCGCCAACCGCATCGCGGGCCGCTTCGCCCGGCGCGTCGCGCTCACCTTCCCCATGACGGGCGGCGAGTTCCGGCCCGAGCGGGTGGTGCTGACCGGCAATCCGCTCCGCCCCGAACTGGCGGGCGGCACCCGCGAGGCGGGCAGCCACCTCCTCGGCTTCGACGCCGCGCAGCCCATCGTGTACGTGACGGGTGGCTCCCAGGGCTCCCACCGGATCAACCGCACTGTGGGCGCCATCCTGACTTCCCTGCTGGAGCGTGCCCAGGTCGTCCACCAGTGCGGCAACCAGCCCACCACGGGCGATCGCGTCTGGCTGGAGGGCGCGGCCGCGCAGCTGCCCGAGGCCGCCCGGCGGCGCTACGCGCTCCGGCCGTATGTGGGCTCCGAGCTCCGGGACATCTACGCCGCCGCGGATCTGGTAGTGGGACGGAGCGGGGCGGGCACGGTGAACGAATGCTGCCAGCTCGGCCGCGCCGCGCTCTACATCCCCTTGCCGGGCACCAGTGGCGACGAGCAGACCGCCAATGCGCGGCTCGTGGAGGCAGTGGGAGGGGCGGCGCTCCTGCCTCAGGTCTCCCTCACGCCCGAGCGACTCCTGGAGGTGGTGACGCGGCTCGTGGCCGACCGCTCGGCCCTGGCGCGGATGGGCGAGCAGGCGCGGAGCCTGGCGGTCCCCGACGCCGCCGAGCGGCTGGCCCGTCTGATCGTCGAGTCGGCCGCGGCCTGACGGACGCACCCACGCATGCTCGGGGTCACCCTCCTCCTGCAGGCCACGCTCACCATCGGGGTGGCGGGACCGGCGATTTCTCCGGAGTACCTGCCCGTCCGCGTGGCCGAGGCCGATGGCCATTTCGCCGACGCGAAGGTGCGGGTCTCGCTTCAGACCTATCGCAGTTCGGCCGACGCGGCGGAGGCGCTCGCCTCGGGCCGCGTGGACCTTGCCGCCATCTCCCTCGACTCCGCGCTGCGCTTGGGCCACCTCCATGGGGCGCCCCCGCGGCTGATCTACGGGCTCACCACGGCGCCGCCCGTGGCTCTCCTCGTCCCCGCCGGCCGGGCGGCGGTGATCCGTGATCTCGCCGATCTCCAGGGCAAGACCGTGGGCATCACCGCGCCGGGCACCGCGGAAGCCGAAGCGCTGGCCGCCCTCCTTGCCCAGGCGCGCGTCCGCCCCGAGCGCGTCAGGGTGGCGAGCTTCGGCGAGCGGCGGCTGGCCCAGGCGGTCGGCACCGGGGAGGTCGCGGCCGCGCTGATCGGCGATCCCTGGGCGACCCGGCTGGTCCGGGAGGGACAGGCCGCCGTCCTCGCCGATCTCCGCCAGCCGGCGGACCGCACGCGCTGGCTCGGCGGTGAGACCGTCCACGCCGCCGTATTCGTGTCCCCGTCGAGCCGTCTGGCCGCCCCGGACCTGGTTCCCGTCGCGCGCGCCCTGCTGGGCGCCTCGAGACGCGTCCGCACGGCCCCGCCCGGCGACCTAGCAGCCGGCCTCGGAGATGCCGTGGTCGGCGCTCCGGAGGACTTCGCCCTGCGCGTGGAGGGGGCGCGGGGCATCTTCATCGCGGACGGAACGGTCAGCGCTGACGCCCTCGAGGAGGGGATCCGGCTCGCGCAGGCCCGGGCCCGACTGCCCGTCGTGGTCAAGCTCCCCCGGCCGCTCGAGCGTCTCCTTTTTCTCGAGCCGCTACGCCAGGCTCAGGAGGCGTTGGGCCGATCGGGCGGCGCCGAGCTCCGGATCCCCCAACGCCCCAGGAGCCGTCGGGTGGTCTCGACAGGCAGCCCAACGACATTGGTCAGGCAGCCGTCGACCTCGGCGACGAGACGGCCTCCCGCGCCCTGCACCGCGTACCCGCCGGCCTTGTCGAAGGGCTCGCCCGTCGCGACATAGGCCTCGACGTCGGCGTCCGAGTAGCTGCCCATCCGGACGCGCGAGGTAACCGAGAGAGTCTCTTCCCGTCCGCTTGCCGCCTCGACCAGGGCCAGCCCCGTGACCACCTCGTGGACGCGGCCGCGCAGGGTCTGGAGCATCCGCACCGCGTGGGTGGAGTCCTCGGGCTTGCCGAGGAGGCGACCGTCCAGCACCACCTCGGTGTCCGCCCCCAGGATGAGAGCCGGCCCCGGGGCGACCTCGGCGGCCACCGCGCGTGCCTTGGCGAGCGCGAGGGCGATCACGGCCTCCGCCGGAGGTCCGGGCGTCACCGGCTCGGCGATACGGCTGGGGCGGACCGTGAACGGGATCCCGAGCCGGGCGAGGAGCTCTTGCCGGCGGGGTGAGGCGGAAGCCAGGATCAGCGTGGGCGGCTCAGCTGACGATCAGCGGGTTGGCGTCGGTGATGACCCGGTCGTTCCGCTCGACGGCCTGGCTGAGGAACTTGGGCAGGTTGAACGAGTGGAGATGCGCGGCCCCGTCCCAGTAGCCGAGATCCTCGGGATCGAGCCGGGCGGCGATGAGACGGTCGATCTCGTCCGCCGACTGCCGGCGGGGATCGGTGCCCTTGGAGGCCAGGATGAAGCCCCAGGGCGTCCCGAAGCACGAGATGAAGCCCTGGTAGGGCGCCACCACCGGGAACACCTCGCGCAGGGTCCGGTTCACCGCCCCGAAGAAGTGGAGCTCGTTGATCTTGGTCATGCCTGCCTGCATGGTCATGACGCCCTGGTCGGTGAGCCGGTCGCGGATGAGGCTGTAGAACTCCCGGGTGAAGAGCAGACAGGCCGGCCCCTCCTCGAGGGGCTCCACCAGGTCGACCACGATGAGGTCGAAGCGCTCGGATGTCTTCTCGAGGTAGGCGCGGGCGTCCTCGTTGAGGACCCGGGTGCGGGGATCCTCGAAGGCGCCCTGGTGCATCTCGGGCAGGTGCTTCTTGCACTCCTCGACCACCTCGGCGTCGATGTCCACCATGAGGCAGTCGGTGACGGAGCGGTAGCGGAGGATTTCCCGGACGGTGGCGCCCTCACCCCCGCCGATGACCATGGCGCGCCGGGGATTGGGATGGGCGAGAAGGCCCGGGTGGACCAGCAGCTCGTGGTACATGAAGTCGTCGGCCTGGCTGGACTGGATCCGGCCGTCGAGCACGAGGACCTTGCCGTAGGACAAGGTCTCCAGGATCTCCATGAACTGGAACTTCGTCTGGCGGGCGGTGATCGTGCGGGCGATGGCGTGCACATGGCCCTCGACCGCGGTCGTGGTCTCGAAGAACCACTTGTACTGCGGGGAAAACGTCATCCGGTGACGGCGACGGCCTTGTGCGGCAGCGGCCCTCCCTGGGTCATGAAGATGCCCCGCTGGAGCTCCACCACCGACGCCCGGGAGGCGCCGAGCTGCTCCACGAGGTAGTCGGCAGCCACCTGGGGCTGCAGCACATCGCCGCAGGAGAAGACGTCCACGGCAGCGTAGCGATACTCCGGCCAGGTGTGGATGGCCAGATGCGACTCGGCGATGACAACGACGCCGCTGATCCCGAACGGATTGAACTCGTGAAAGACGACGTCCACGATGGTGGCCTGCGCGCGCTTGGCGGCTTCCACCATCGACGTCTTCACGGTCTCAAGGCTGTTGATGGCCTCGGCGTCGCAGTCGAACAACTCGAGCAGCAGGTGTCGCCCCAGTGCGTGCACTCGATCTCTCCTCCTCTCGTCTCTCTCTGTCCGAAAAAATTTCGGCAGAATTTTTTTCAATGTAGGGCCTGCAAAAGTTCATTGCAAGGAAAAAATGAGATTTTTCGCCTCGAAGACGCCGCTCGGGCGCCGAGGCGGCGCGGCTCCGACGCGGCGGCGGGAGCCCCGAGCGGCCGGGCGGCGGACGGCGCCGCCGTCGAGACGGCGGAGAGCGGCAGAGTGCTGGCACGGGCACGCCGTTATCGGGTAGCATGCGGGGCGTGCGCACCGACCTTCTGACCTTCGAGCACGCGAAGCGGCTCGCCAAGCGGCACGGCACGCCGCTCCTGGCGCTCTCGCGCTCCGTCCTCCGCGAGAGCTACGAGGCGCTCCAGAAGAGCCTCCCGAACGTCGCCCTCTACTACGCGATCAAGGCCAACCCCCACCGGGAGGTCCTCCGCCTCCTCCGCGGCGCCGGGAGCCGTTTCGACGTCTCCTCCGACGAGGAGATCCGCCTGGCTCGCCGGGCCGGCGCCGGCGCCGACGATCTCCTCTACACCAAGCCCATCAACAAGCCGGAGGAGCTCCGGTTCGCCCACGAGGCCGGGCTCACCTGGTTCGTCATCGACAACGAGGCGGAAATCGCCAAGCTGGCCGCCTGCGCCCCCGGGTCCAACGTGCTCGTCCGGCTCCGGGTCTCGACCAAGGACGCGGTGGTCGATCTCTCGTACAAGTTCGGCGCCCGCGCCGAGGACGTCCTCCGGCTCGTCCAGGCCGCCCGCCGGGCCAAGCTCCGGCCGCGGGGGCTGTCCTTTCACGTGGGCTCCCAGTGCACCAACCCGTTCGCCTACGCCGACGCTCTCGCGAGCTGCCGCCAGCTGTTCAACCTCGTCGCCTCCAAGCGGATCATCCTCGACACCCTCGACATCGGCGGGGGCTTCCCCGTCTCCTACGTCGAGACCGTCATGCCGATCGACCGCTTCTGCGAGCCCATCGCGGAGGCCATCGAGAAGTACTTCGACCAGTGCCGGGTGATCGCCGAGCCGGGGCGCTTCCTCGTGGCCAACGCGGTCTGGCTCATCACCCAAGTGATCGGCAAGTCCAAGCGCGGCGGGGTGCCCTGGTACTACATCGACGACGGGCTCTACGGGAGCTTCTCGGGCAAGGTGTTCGACAAGTGCGAGTACGCCATCCAGTCGGAGCGCGACGGCGACCGCGAGCTCTGCGTGATCGCCGGCCCCACCTGCGATTCCTTCGACGTGCTCTACACGGACCGGGCCCTGCCCCCCGCCGAGATCGGCGACATCCTGATCGTGCCCGGCATGGGCGCCTATACCAACGCCAGCGCGAGCACGTTCAACGGCTTCCCCCTGGCCCGCCTGGTCGCCTTCTAGCCCGGCGCGCCGAGCAAGGAGACTTCATGCCCAGCCCCGCCGAGCGCATCAGCGAAAGCTCGATGACGGATCTCTGGAACGTCTGGTTCAGCGAGCTGCACCGCCGCCGCGCCGGGCTCACCATCAAGATCAAGCAGCTGCTCTACAGCGGCAAGAGCCCCTACCAGCGCATCGACGTCCTCGACTCCTACGAGTTCGGCCGGATGCTCGTCCTCTACGGCTCGATCATGGTCACCGAGAAGGACGAGTTCGTGTACCACGAGATGCTCGCCCACGTGCCGCTCTTCGCCCATCCCAATCCCAAGCGCGTCCTCATCATCGGCGGCGGCGACGGGGGGACGCTCCGCGAGGTGATGCGGCACAAGGGCGTCCGGGCCACCATGGTCGAGATCGACCAGATGGTGGTCGAGATCTCGCAGAAGTACCTGCCCTCGATCGGCACCGCCTTCAAGAACTCGCGCGCCCAGGTCCTCTTCGAGGACGGAGAGCGCTATCTGGCGAACTGCAAGGAGAAGTTCGACGTCATCCTCGTGGACGCCTCCGATCCCATCGGTCCCGCCGAGGTGCTCTTCCAGAAGCCCTTCCACAAGCAGGTGGCTCGATGCCTGAGCCCGGGCGGGATCTTCGTCACCCAGTCGGAGTCGCCCTTCTTCCACCAGAAGACGGTCAAGGGCATCCAGCGAAACCTGTCCGAGATCTTCCCGGTCACGCGCCTGTACACCGCGAACATCCCGACCTACCCCAGCGGCTTCTGGAGCTTCTCCCTCTGCTCGGACAAGGTGGACCCGGTGGCGCACTTCAAGGAGAGCCGGGTGCGGAAGGCCAACCTCAAGTTCAAGTACTACAATGCCGCCCTGCACCGCGCCTGCTTCGCGCTGCCGTCCTTCATGCTGGAGGACGGCGAGGATCTGGGGCTGTGACCGACTCCGCGCAGGCCCAGCGGGGCCAGTATTCGGCCCCGCGCTACTACGAGATCGCCTTCGACATGAACCGGAAGCAGGAGGTGGATTTCCTCGTCCACGCCTTCCGGACCTATGCCCGGCGCCCGGTCTCCACCGTGCTGGACATCGCGTGCGGGACCGGCCCCCACCTGATCCGTCTGGCCGAGCGCGGCTACCGGATGAGCGGGCTCGATCTCTCTCCCGAGAACATCGAGTTCCTCCGCGAGCGGGCCGCCGGCAAGGGCCTCGAGGTGGCGCTCCACGTCGGCGACATGACGCGGTTCCGGCTCCCCCGGCCGGTGGACGCCGCCATCTGCATGCAGGACTCTCAGGGCCATCTCCTCACCAACGAGGCGATCCTCGCCCATCTCCGCGCCACCGCCCGCGTCATCAAGAAGGGCGGGCTCTACGTCTTCGACCGCTACATGTGCTCGTCCTGGACCGACCCCGCGCGCCGCTGGTCCTGGACCCGTCGGCGAGGGACCGCCACCGTCCGCGCCACCTTCGAGGCTCTCAAGGACCTCAATCCCGTTACCCAGGTCTTCTACGAGGACATGGAGCTGGAGGCCCAGGAGAACGGCCGGCGGCACGTCTATCGCCAGCGCCACGCTTCTCGCATGGTCTTCCCCCAGGAGCTCCGGGCTCTCGTGGAGCTCGCCGGCGGATTGGAGCTGGTGGACTGGTTCTACGGCTTCAAGCCCCGCCTCAAGCTCGACCGGGCCCACCACCCCCTCCTCATGGTGGTGGTCCTGCGGAAGAAGTAGGGCTACGGCCCAGCTCGTCCTCAAGCGCGGCAGCGACCGCCGGCTCCGTGCCGGCCACCCGTGGGTGTACCGGGGCGAGATCGCGGACATCCGGGGCCAGTGGGCGCCCGGCGACGCGGTGGACGTGCTCGACGCGGCCGGCCATGCCCTCGGCCGAGGGCTCTACAACCCGCGCACCGGCATCGCCTGTCGCCTGCTCGCCCGTGCCGACGAGGTAGTGGACGAGACCCTCCTCCGCCGCCGGCTCGCCGCCGCCCTGGCCTACCGCCGAGCGGCCGGGCTCGTGGTCGAGGCCTACCGCCTCTGCTGGAGCGAGGCCGACGGGCTCCCCGGGCTCGTGGTGGACCGCTACCGAGCGGTGAGCGTCGTCCAGTGCCTCACCCTCGGCATGGCCCGCCTCGC
>JBKPDT010000008.1:0-14219 GCA_046728035.1 Candidatus Methylomirabilota bacterium
GCCGCTCGCACTGCTCGCCACCGGCTTGGCCACGCCGGTCGGTGCCGCCGCACCAACCGGCAGCGCCGCACCGACTGCTGTCACGGCGGCGTACCCGACCGATGGGCAGGGCCGGGTCACGTTCCGCCAGACCGGTGCGCCGTATCTGAACCCCGAACTGCCCGTCGCCGAGCGGGTCGAGGACCTGATGGGCCGGATGACGCTGGAGGAGAAGGTCGGCCAGATGACCATGGCGGAGCGCGGCGCCGTCACCGACGACCCGACGCAGGTCACGACCTTGATGCTGGGCGCGGTGCTGTCCGGCGGGGGCTCGGTGCCGGCGGACAACACGCCGGCCGGTTGGGCCGACATGGTCGACATGTTCCAACAGCATGCGCTGCAGACCCGGTTACAGATCCCGATCCTGTACGGCGTGGACTCGGTGCACGGTCACGGAAACCTGTATGGGGCAACGGTCTTCCCGCACAACATCGGGCTCGGCTCGACCGGTGACCCGAAGCTGATCGAACGGATCGAGCACGTGGTCGCCGAAGAGACCCGGGCCACCGGTCCGCAGTGGTCGTTCGCGCCCTGCGTGTGCGTGGCGCGAGACGCCCGGTGGGGCCGAACGTACGAGAGCTTCTCCGAGGACCCGCAGCTGGTGACCCGCCTCAGCAGCGCGATCAGAGGCTTCCAGGGTGACGACACCGGCGACCTGCCGGACAACGACCGTGTGCTGGCGACGGCCAAGCACTACGCAGGCGATGGCGACACCGAGTTCGACACCGCGGCCGGCGACTACACGATCGACCAGGGCGTGACGATCACCAACCGGGAAGACTTCGCACGGATCGACCTCGCCCCGTTTGTCGCGGCCGTACAACAGCACAAGACGGGCACCGTGATGCCGTCCTTCTCCAGCGTGGACTGGACCGAGGACGGGATCGGCAACCCGCTCAAGATGCACGCGCACCGCGAGCTGATCACCGATGTGCTGAAGGACCAGATCGGGTTCGACGGGTTCGTGATCTCGGACTGGGAGGGCATCCACCAGATCCCCGGCGACTGGGCGACCCAGGTGCGGACCGGTGTGAACGCCGGCACCGACATGTTCATGGAGCCGTTCTCCTCCGAGGCGTTCGAGACCACCCTTCTCGCCGAGGTGAACGCCGGCCGGGTGCCCACGGCGCGGATCGACGACGCGGTACGACGCATCCTGACCAAGAAGTTCGAGCTCGGCCTGTTCGAACACCCCTACACCGACCGGTCGAACCTGGACGACGTCGGATCGGCGAAGCACCGGGCGCTGGCCCGCGAGGCCGTCGCCAAGTCGCAGGTGCTGCTGAAGAACTCGCACGGCGTGTTGCCGCTGAAGGAGAACGCCAAGGTGTATGTCGCCGGCCGCAACGCCGACGACATGGGTAACCAGGCCGGCGGCTGGACGCTGAGCTGGCAGGGCGCGTCGGGCCAACACCGGATCCCCGGCAACACCATCCTCGACGGCATCCGCCAGGTCGCACCGCACGCGCGGGTGACATACAGCGAGGACGCCTCCGCGCCGGTGGGCAACGCCGACGTCGGCGTCGTGGTTGTCGGCGAGACGCCGTACTCGGAGGGGTTCGGCGACGTCGGCGGGCCGCGCTGGGGCTTCGACCCGGAGGACGGCGGGGTGCTGCGCGAGCCGAAGAGCCTCGAGCTGCAGCCTGGTGACGCCGAGGTGGTCGACACGGTGTGCGACGCGGCCCGCAGGTGCGTGGTCCTAATCGTGTCCGGCCGTCCGCAGGTGATCGCACCCGAGCAGCTCGCGAAGATCGACGCGCTGGTGGCGTCCTGGCTGCCCGGCTCGCAGGGCGAGGGCGTCGCCGACGTGCTGTTCGGCAAGCAGCCGTTCACCGGCAAGCTGTCGCACACCTGGCCGGCCAGCGCCGCCCAGGAGCCGATCAACGTAGGCGACAGCGACTACCACCCGGCGTTCCCCTACGGCTGGGGGCTGCGCACGAAATAGCCGGGGCTCGAGATGTCCGGTCACGCAACGACGAGTCCTAGGTGCTGCAAGGGACACCGGCACCAGGGATCCACCATGGGGCTGAGGTCCCCGGGTTGCATGGCCATCCCGGCTGGTCCGGGTGTGGTATCGAGATCTGGTCTTAGCGAGCCGGTGAGGCTCTCGCCTCGTTGGTCTCGAGCCGGCGGGACCAATCGCCAATCAAGCGGCTTTGTTCTGACCGTCGTGTCACAGAACGCCAGAAATCTCGCGATGTCTCGGCAAGAACGAGGCCTAAATTTAGGTGCATAGACCGGGAAGGAGGCCCACCAGGATCACCGACCCAGACCGTCTTCGAATGGCCGGAAGGGGTACTGACGATGCCGGTGCGGCACGTGAGGTCCATAGATCTCGGCGCACGCATACCGCCCACCAGCAGTTCGACGTGCCCTCGACAGGACTCGAACCTCTGGCCTACCGCTTAGGAGACCGTGACCGATCGTCCACTGCCTCGGCTGGAGTGCGCTGAGCTGATTGTCGTCGGCGAGATCGTCCACCCAGTCACGCTGCGTCCATGGGTTCCGCTGGCGTATTGCACCTGCCTTTGCACTTGAGCCGACTTGGTGCCGCTTGGGCAAGCCGCGGCCATCGCGAACAAGACTGGCAACCCGTCAGCGTTGAGCGTTTACCGCTGACGCTCAAGTTGGCAGCCGGAGGCATGAGATGGCCGTAGAGCTCCGGCGCGCTTGCGACGCATGGCCGAGCCGGTCACGGTCGCGGTCGAAGCCCTGGGGACGGCGCTAGGTCGGGGACCGACCGGACGCTGTCCGGTCATACGGCGGCTTGGGTGCCTGCTCGCCTGCTGATGTCGAGCCGCGGGGTCCGGTCGAGCAGATGTCCCACGGCGCGGGATACCTCGGCCAGGTCGATGGTGGACACGAAGGTCGAATACGTCAGCCACGTGAGCGCCCACCCTGGGTCGAGGACCCACGGTGGACGGTGCATCGGGTCGCGGCACAGGCCCAAACGGCGCAGCTCGACCAGGGCAGGTATGTCGAAGAGGTCGAGCTTGCCGGTAAACAACGTCCCCACGCAGTCCAGGCGTTCCTGCACGAAGGCGGCCCTGATGAAGGTACTGACCGCCAGGAACCCGGACAGGTACACGCAGTCCTTGGTGAACGGGGCGCCGCCGGTGACCGGCGCGCCGCGGAAGATGCGGCGAGTGCTCTCGAAGGCCTGCTCGGGGCTGGGCGACCGATCCGAGAACCATCTGAACAACTCCACGAAGTCGGCCCCGTCGATGACCATCTGAACGCCGAGGACCCGGTCGGCCAAGCGGCGGAACCGGTCGAGCTCGAGCGTGCCGGAGACGAACTCGGCGAAGACCGCGAGACCTTCCTGGGTGCGTGTCGTTCCAGGGTGCCCAATGGCCAAGATCGGCAAGTCGGTCTGGTGCCGGCCGTTCACCGCTGTCAGGACGTGGATGAAGGCTTCGTGATTGAGCAGCTGTGAGGCATCGCGGGTGGTGAACCGGGCCCCGGACCGAACTTTGATTCGGCTCGCGGTGGCCAGGGCGTTGGCCGAGAGCTCGTCGACGACCTTGATGGCGGGTGCGTCGTCCGGGCCGAAGTGGGCGATCACGCCGGCGGACAGGATGTCGGCCACCTCTTGCGCGGAGTGGTTGCGAGGGACGTCCAACGACAGGCCCACGCGATCGAGCCCGACCAGGACCTCGTGGACCCGCTGGGCGAGCTCGTAGGGCGTGGTCGGGTCGTAGCGCAACGGCGTGTGCGGCGTGCCGTAGAGCGCCCGGTTGTACTCGAGGAACGATTGGGTACCTCGCGCCGCCAGCATCCGAGCCGTCTGCTCGAGCGAGTTTGCGACCGACTCCAGCCAGTCGTCGACGAGCTCTCCCGGGTAGATCGACCGGCGGATCTCGCGGACGGCATCGACGATCGGCTGCTCATTGTAGGGCGGGTACTCGACCGCCGGGAGCGCGTCCGCGCCCCCGGCGAGAAACTCCTCGCGAATCGAGGCCGGCCAGCGCAACTGGGACAACACCCGGATCGGTTTGGCGATCTCGTACAGTCGGTGGGCCACCAACCGGTAGCGCTCGACCTCGGGATCCCTCGCAGGACCCGCTATGGCCCCCACTCCCCGGGCTTCCGTCGAGCTCATGGTCGTCGCGCCGGACCGCCGGCCCTGATCACTGCGGTGGGCTCGCGGCCGATAGAGGTCACTGACCCAGAATGCTTGGCCCTAGGGCCGCCTGCCTCACCCCACGCGGATGAAAGTCGAACGAGGCTGCGGGTTTGCGCCTCGCATCGGCCACTCGCCGGTCACAACGTCGCCACGGCGCTCGGCCGAGGGCAGCGACTCCCGTTCAGGCGAGCCGACGATGGCTTCGGTACCAGCGATAGGCGGCTGACACCAGGATCGCGCCGACAATCGAGCCGATGAGGCCGCTGGGGCGCAGCTTCAGTCCGTCCCCAGCGAGGATGCTGATCAGCACCCCACCCACGAACGACCCCACGAGACCGGCAACGATGGCCTCGGCCCAGTTGATGCCATAAATGGCGGCACCGAGGACGAGTTGAGCGACTGCGCCGGCGAAGAGCCCGAACCCAACGATTGCGAGCAACAGCACCGCGGGACAGTACCCCACCCTGGGGGGAAGGCCCCACAAGGTCCAGCACGGCGCGTGCAACGAGTCTGCACGTGATCCCGACGCGTGGGCCGCACCGATGAGGTGTGCAGGGGCTGGGAGGTGCGGGTGTTCCACGCAGACCCGCGATCAACGCGCGGCTAGATCGGGGGGAGATCGGGATCGACGAGCGCGACCCGGGCCTCGTCGAGCAGGATCCGCTCCGCCCGTTGGTAGGTCGCGTCGGCTTGGGCGGGGGAATCGCCCACCGCGGTCAGCCCGACCCGGCCGTGCTCGGTGAGACAGCTGATCATGTGGAACACCACACCCGTCTGGCGAGCCTGGTCGAAGTGGAGACCGTGCCGGGCAACGATGTCGAATAGGTCATCGAGGCTCAGGCCCCGGAGCGAGTCCGACTCGAGATGGTCGGTGGCCAGGAGGTGCTTCTCCCGGCCGGCGGGGGTCAGGAACAGGGCAGTGGTCGGGTCGTAACGCCCGTCGGTGAGGAACTGGAGCGTGAGGAACGGGTGGGTGGTGCCACCCTTGCGCAGGTTCAGCTCGATGGCGTACGAGGTCCACGAACCCGCGGCGTCCTTGACCGCGACGAAGTCGATGGCGAATCGGCCGAGCACGCCTTCCCTAGCCAGACGCGCGCCGATCGTGTCGGCGTCGGCACTAATCGCCCGGGCGTAGGCGAAGTCGGCCGGAAACCGGCACCCCAAGTAGGTCTGGCCGCTGGGCCCGCCCAGTAATTGGTCGTGGGTCGACAGCAGCTCGACCGCTCCCGTCGGCGTCACGCGCAACTGCACGCTGGGGCTGCGCAGCTCGACCCCGGTGATGAGCTCCTCGACGATCCCGCCCCGCGCCTCCAGCTTGGCGACGTACGCGTCGTACGCTACGTCGTCGCCCTCGAAAGCCATCCTCTCCACCCGCTTCCGCAGCTCGAGGCGTTCGTCCGGTAACCCAGGCGACGGCACGTCTTGCAGGTCGATCAGCGCGTTGCCCTCGCCCGAAACTCCCTCGTTCAGCTTGACCAGGGCTCGGGTCACCGTCGGCCGGGCCGCCCGCATCCGGACCAGACAATCGACGACGTCGTCGATGGTGTTGAGATCCTCGTAGCCGAGCGGGTGGCGGACCCCCTCTTCGGCGAAGAGCCGGCGGCAACCACTCTTGGTGCCGAGCGGAAAGTGCCGCGGGTCGGCGCCGTACATCGGAATGCCGAGGGCCACAGCGACGTCGCGTTCGAGCGGCGTGGTGTTGTACGGCACGAGGTGCGACCGGGTGCGGTCGGGAATCATCGCCGCGATGCTCGCCAGCAGGCGGGGCCGCTCGAGCAGCTTCTCGCTCAGCGGTCGGGGGGAGGCATCATTGACCGACACCAGCGCGAGCCGGGCGCGTGCATGGCTGGGGATGATGCCGGGAAGCAACGCCAGGTAATACTCCACAATCGACGGTGAGATGGGAACCGACGTCACGTAGATCATCCGGAGGCGCGGCTGCCGGAGCAGCAGGAGGAGGAACAGGAAGCGTTCCTCGAACGCCTGGCTCAACGTCCCGCTCCGCTCGCCCACCCGATCCACGGTCACCGAAGGGACGACGACCACCGACTCCCCGGGCTGGTTGAGCCGCATGGTCCGCCAAACGTCGGCCATTCGTTCCTGCACCCGGTCGAACCGGTCGTAACGCTCCTCCTCAGATAGGGCGCTCAGGGGGGCCGGCGACTCCGCCTGCACGGTCACGACGTCACCCGGGCGGCGTTGAGTGCGTCGATGCCGAACGCGCGGACCGGCTTGCTGAACCCGCGCAGGGTCAGTTCACCCACAGGCTGGCTGACCACGATGTCCTCGGCGGCGGCATGCACCCGCTGGCTGACCAGGACTTGCCAGGGCGCCGCCTCGCCGCACAGCCGCGCCGCCAGGTTGGTGACGGTGCCGATCGCGGCGTAGTCGAACCGACCCTCGAACCCAATCTGTCCGAGGGTGGCATAGCCCTGGGCGATGCCCATCGCGAAGGCCAGGTCGTGGCCGGCCTTCGCCCAACCCTCGGCCAGATCCCGGGCTCGGGCGCGCATTGCCACCGCCATGCGCACCGCCCGGGCCGGGCCGTCCGAACACGGCCGCGGATCGTTGAAGAACACCATGAGCCCGTCGCCCGCGAAGCGCTCGAGCGTGCCCTCGAACCGGAAGATCAGGTCCCCGAGTGCGCCGTGGTACTCGTTGAGGACGTCCATCACTTCCTCCGGCTCGGCGGTCTCGGCGAAGGCGGTGAAGCCGCGCAGGTCGCAGAAGGCGACCGTGATCTCGCGCCGATGGCTGCTGAGGAACGACTCGTCGCCCGACGTCACGATGAGGTCCGCCAGCTGGGGGGCGAGGAACCGACGCAGTCGGCCGACGCGTTCGAGCTCCTCGACCTGGGCCGCGACCCTCGCCTCGAGCTCTCGGTTCCAGGCCGCCAGCTCCGCGGTCTGGCGTTCGATGGTGTCGTGATAGCGCTTGACCCGAACCAGCGAACGGACCCGCGCCAGCAGCTCGGCCTGGTTGAACGGCTTGGTGACGAAGTCGTCGGCACCCGCTTCGACGGCGCGGAGCTTCTCCTGGTCGCCGCTGGCGGTGATCATGACCACCGGGAGGAACGCCGTCGCCGGGTCCTCCCGGATCCGGCGGCACACCTCGTACCCGTCCATCCCGGGCATGAGGATGTCGAGCAGCACGAGATCGGGAGGATCGTCCTTCAGTGCGGCAAGCGCCTCCTCGCCCGAGCCCGCAGATCGGACCTCGTAGCCCCGGGGTGAGAGCACGGCATCGAGCAGTCGCACGTTCTGGGGCAGGTCGTCGACGACGAGGACGATCTCCTGATCGGCTCCATCGCTCACGTGACCGCCTCCCTGCCGTCGAGGAACTCGCGAACCTGATCGCCGAGGGCGCGCGCGCTGATGGGCTTTTCCAAGTAGCCATTGAAGCCTGCGTCCAATAGCCGGGCGCGGTCGTCCCTCATCGCAAAGGCGGTAACCGCCACCACTGGGATCGACGCAGTCGCCGAACTCCTCCGCAGCTGACGGAGCGCTTCCACGCCGTCCATGCCGGGTAGCTGGACATCCATGAGGACAAGGTCGGGTGGCCGTTCGGTAGCGAGCGTGAGGCCCTCCTCCGCGCTTCGGGCCTCCATCACGTCATAGCCCTCGAACTGCAGGACGTCGCGGACGAGCTTCAGATTCTTTTCGTTGTCCTCGACGACCAGGATGAGACGTTCGCTCATGGTGCCTCCGGAGTCGGTGTGGCGAGGGAGGCGGTGGCGCCCCGGACGAGGTCGGCCAGGTGACCCGAGTCGAACTCGCCCTTGTTGGCGACGTAGGAAATCTGGCCTCGAAGCCGATCCTTGTCCTCCCGGGTCATTGTCTTGGCGGTCAGGATCACGATCGGGATCGACGCCGTCTCGGGATCTCGGCGGAGCCGTGCCACCACATCGAAGCCATCCATCCCCGGCATCACCAGATCGACCAGGACGACCGAGGGATGCCGCGATTGCGTCAGCGCAACACCGTCCTCGCCGCTGGCGGCCCGCAGGACCGTCCATCCCTGGGGCGCGAGAGCCGCGGTCACGAGCTCCAGGGCCTTCGGGTCGTCATCGATGGCGACCACGCTGGGTTGCGACTCGGGCAGCGCCACGGCCCGGTTCAGGGCGGTCAACACCTCGTCGCGACCAACCGGCTTCACCAGGTAGTCGGCTGCGCCGAGCGCGAAGCCCTTGCCTCTCTCGTCCACCATCGACACGATGATCACCGGGATCGCCGAAGTAGTCGGGTCGGCCTTCAGCAGGGCCAGCACGTCCCATCCGTCGAGCTTCGGCAGGTACAGGTCGAGGACCACTGCCGCCGGGTGCAGCTGGCGGACGATTTCGAGCCCTTCCTGGCCGTCGCATGCCGCCACAACCTCGACGCCCGTGCCTTCGAGGTACAGCTCGAGCAGCTCGAGCGATCGTCGGTCGTCCTCCACGATGACCACCGTGGGCGAGGAAGGGGCGGCCGTCGGTTCGCGAGTCTCGGTGCTGCGCTTGCCAACGGCCCCATCGGCCCGCAACGGAATCGTGAAGCCGAACGTGCTGCCGACACCGACCTCGCTGTCGAGCCAGATCCGTCCACCGTGCAGCTCGACGATGCGCCTGGACAACGTGAGGCCCAGCCCGGTGCCCTCGGTCTTTCGAGGTCCCCTCGTGCCCTGCTGGAACGACTCGAAGATGCGCTCCCTGTCCTCGGGGCCGACGCCCAGACCGTTGTCGGTCACCTTGACGGTCAGGGTCTCGCCCTCGACCGCGGCTCGTACCTCGACCCGTCCCTCGTCGCCGGTGAACTTCACCGCGTTCGACAACAGGTTCAGCAGCACCTGCTTGAAGCGCAGCTCGTCGGCTTCGACGACCGAGACCTCGGTTCCGATCTGAAGATCGAGCTCGATGCCGTGTTCGACGGCGCGCTCGCGTACGAGGGAGAGGCTGGTCTCCAGCGCGTCGCGGACCGAGAACATCGACTGGTCCAGCTCCATGCGGCCGGCTTCCACTTTGGACAGGTCGAGGATGTCGTTGAGCAGGGCGAGCAGATGCCTGCCCGACTCCCAGATGTCGCGGAGATAGTCCTCCTGGCGAGCGTTGAGGTCGCCGAACATCCGCTCCAACAGGACCTCGGAGAAGCCGATCACCGCGTTGAGTGGGGTTCGCAGCTCGTGGGACATGCTCGCCAGGAACTCCGACTTGTGCCGGCTGGCGACCTCGAGCTCGGCGCCCTTGCGCTCCAGCTCCTGGAACAGTCGCGCGTTGAGGATGGCCAGGGCCGACTGGCTGGCGAAGGTCTCGAGCAGATCGACGATCTCCTCGCTGAAGCCACCCGGCGTCCGCCGGCGGACCACCAGGGCGCCGATGATCCGCTCCTCGCGACGGATCGGCACCGCCAGCAGCGAGCGCCAACCGGCCTCCTCGAGGCACCGCAGATGGGGGTCGAGCTCCACGTCGCTCAGATCGACGACCTGTTGGGGCTGGCGCATGAGCGCCACCCGACCGACGAGCGTCTCGTCGATCCCGATGTGCGTCCGGCGCAGCGCCTCCACCAGCTCGGCGTTGGTCCCGAAGGTCGTCCGAATGTGGAACTCCTCGGTGCTCTCGTCGAAGTCGAAGATCGAGCCGCCGTCGGTGTCCGAAAGCTCGACCGCGTGTTCGACGATCGTGGCCAGCACGTGGTCCAGGTCGAGGCTCGAGCTAACCGCGTCGCCAACGTGGCCGAGCGCCTCGAGCTGCTCCACCTTGCGGCCCAGTTCCACCTGCCGGGCCTCGAGGGCGCACACCAGGTCGACCTGCTGGATGGCGATCGCGGCCTGGGCGGCGAAGGTCGTCAGAACCTCACTCTCGCGATCCCCGAACGGGTCCACCTCGGTTCGCCACACCGACAGCACGCCGACCAGCTCGTGGTCGAGCAACATGGGTACGCCGACGATCGTGCGGAACCCGCCGAGGCGTTGCAACTCGTGATGGCCATACTCGGGATCGGCGAGAACGTCAGTGATCTGCTGGGGACACCGGTCCAGGCCCACCCGGCCGATCAACGACCGCCGGTCGACTCGAACGGGGTTGCGGTTGAGGAGGTCGACGTATTCGGCCGAGAGCCCGGAGAAGCTGGCCAGGCGGTACGCGTGCCCCTCGACCAGGTGGAGCTGGGCGACGTCGGCCTTGCACAGCCGGCGCGCGCTCTCGACGACGGTCCCGAGCACGAGCTCCAGGTTGGAGGCCGAGCGGCCGAGGGCGGTGAGTACCTCGCTGGTGGCGGTCAGCTGTTGCCGGGCCTCATCGAGGTCGCGGTTGAGCCGCGTGACCTCGGCGTCGATACCAGCCGCCCGCTCGCCCGTCACTCCGCCGCCTCCTGTAGCCGCCCGCCGAGCGCAAGTGTGGCCCGGCAGCGACGCCGCGACAAGCGCGACTGTGGCCTCCGCTGCAGGTCGCGATGGACTGTAGTTAGCAAGCCCCCAGTCCGGCCGGAAGTCGACGCGGGGCGACGTGGAGACCTGGTGACGGCGGCTGCCGTCGGGTCGTATGGTCCAGATGCCGCCTGAGGGGGGACGCGTTTCGTCGCCGGGAACGAGCTCGACGCAGGCGATGCGCCGGCCGTCGTGTGACCACGACGGGTTGAAGCTCTGTTGTGGTCCGGCGCCGTTGCTGGTGACGTAGCTGATCTGGCTCATGCAGGCGGCCAGCGACGTGCAGGTGGCCGGCACGGTGGCGATGTCCTGCGCTCTACCTTCGGGCGGTCCCAATGACGCGGGCATGCCGTTACCCAGGGTGGATAGGCGTGTTCTCGGCCACCCAACCGCTCCTAGGCTCGTGGTGGTGCAGCTGCGGAGCGGGACCTGGACCATCGTCTTCACCGATCTCGTCGGTTCGACGCCCCAACGCACCCGCATCGGCGACGTCGCCGCCGATGCGCTGCGTCGCGAGCACGACCGAATCCTCGCGGATACGGTGGCGTAGCACGGCGGCACGATCGTCAAGGGCACGGGGGACGGCGCCATGGTGGCCTTCGCAGTGCAGCCGGCGCGCTCGCCGCCGCCGTAGCGGTCCAGCAACGGATCGAGCGTCGAAATCGGACGGCCGTTGAGCCGCTCCAGCTTCGCGTGGGCATCGCAATCGGCGACGCCGTGTACGACGGATGATCCGCCGACGCCTGGCCCAGCGGAAGAACGGCTGGTAGAGGTTCCGTGCATCGTGCATCCGGGAGGCGCTCAACCCCGCCTTGCGCATCAGACCGAAGATGCGGTCGAGGGCAGCCTCGTCGACATCGACGACTCGCCGGTGACCGATCTCCGCCGCGAACCACTCCTTGTGCACGCCGCGGTAGTTCTGGACGGTGTTGTGGTCGCGGCCCTTCTCCTCGACCAGGTACTCGCTCAGGAAGCGCTCGATCGCCTCGTTACCGTGATGTCACGGTCGGACTTCGTGTCAGGCAGCCGCGAGTCATGGACCTCGGTCACAAACGCCGCCAGCGCCCGCGCCGCCTCGTCGCTCGTATCGGCGCGCATGTTGCGGTGCACCCGCCGGGTGGACCCGTCCTCGAAGCGGCCGGCGCTGACCGTCAGCTTCCAGACCCCCGGCCGAACCTCGGTCTTGGACCCACTCCCGCAAGAGGACCGACGTCGACCCGGCGCGGCCCGCGACGCGCCGTCTGATAACGGCGTCACGGAGCGCGCCCGAACCGGGCCTGGTGACCCGGTGGAGGGAACCGGAAGAGGTACCGGCGAAGGTACTGCACCTGCAAGGACCCCCTGAGCGGGTCCCGGTACCTCTTCTGCTGACACAGCCAGTGCGTCTGTCAGCACGTTCGCGGTGCCCCCGACACAGCGGTGCCCTCGACAGGACTCGAACCTGTGGCCTACCGCTTAGGAGACTGTGACCGATCGTCCAGGCGTCGCCTGGAGTCCACTGAGCTGGTTGTTGTCAGCGACATCGTCCAGCCAGTACACCCGGATCCATGGGGGGCGCTGGAGTATTGCACCCGCTCCTGCACCTGATGACCGCCGACGACGTGCAGGCGCGTCTGCACACTGACCCAGTCCATGGTCCAGATCACCGATTCTGTTGCGGTGCCCGATGCCGGTGATCAAGTGCCGATCGCCGGTTCGGCGTGTGTCTCCGACGGTCTCCCTGCGCGTTCTGTGCGCTGCTACCCGAACGATCTGGGCCCTAGATCTGTGCGCGCGTTCGGGCGCGCAATCGCATCAACAGCAGCGTCGCGGATCGGCAGGTATGGGCGGCTTCAATCGGCTGCTCTTAGTCGGCTGGAGCAGGCTGATCGACGAGGTCGCCTATGGACCAGCGCGTGTCAGTTACACACGCTGAGGGTGGCTCGGAAACCCACTCGAGTGATGCAACCCAGTCCTCAGCCTCCATCCCGCCCTCGTCGACGCTCGAACCACCTCCCCCGAACGTCACTTCATCACCGTCGGCGAGCGGCACCGCCTGCCCATCGGTGCGCTCGAAGGAGATGGTCCCTGTCTCGGGCGTCCACGTCGTTCGATCAGCGGGCCACACAAGCAAGACGTCGTCGCCATGCTCGTCGAGAAAGACGCAGTCGTCGGTGATACGGAGAGTCCCTTGGATCAGCGCTTCAGCACCCGAATCCGCCCCCGGCACGACTGAGAGTGGACCCCACGGCTGGCCGGCGTTCGAAACGGTGGGATCAGGGGCGCCCGCCGTCCCGGCTTCATCGGTGCCGTCGCCGCACGCCGCGGCGTCGAGGGCTGCGGCCAGAACGACAGCGACACCGGCGCGTCGCCCGATGTGCGAGCAGACAAGTCGCTTCATGCACATCTGACGGTCCATAGACCCGGTGTGGTTCCGACCTGCCGAGAGTGTCGGGGATCGCCCGGGCGCATCTAGGAGCGCTTACCGCAGCCTTCGGCCGCAACCAAAGGGCCGTGGTGGTGTTGCGGGGGTCGCGCGTGCGGGGCGGCCGAAGCCTGCGGATTTGACCAGCGGCACACCGCGTGAGCTGTGACCGGACTTCGCCTCGTTGGAGGGGAGGCTGGCCATGACGTTGTTCGAGGATGTCCACGCGGACCGCATCGTAGGGACCTTGACGATGTTCGACCGGATGATCTTCAAGGGTCATCTCACGCGCCTGCCCGCCCCGGGAGCGATCTCGGCGATGTTGTGGCAGCTCGGCTTCCCGCTGACCGAGTTCACGAAGTACGCGACGACCGCCACCGAGCAGCTGACCGCCAACGCCAAGCGTCTGGCCGCCGAGGCGGGGCGGCCCTACAGCTACTCGGACCATTCCCGACGCCGGGGCGGGGACCTCACCAAGGAGGACACGGCCCGCGCTATCGCGGAGCGTGACGCGATCACCGAAGGGGTCGTGTGCGTGTTCAGCGTGGTGGAGCCGTGGTGGTCGTTCCAGGTCCGAGCCGATCACCGCACCCACCGACTGGAAGCGATCCGGCGGGAACGCAAGTGCGTGCACCACTACCTGTATCTGATCGACCCCGAGTTCGGGTTCATGCACGCGCGGATCCAGGCATGGATCCCCTATGAGATCCAGATCTACATCAACGGCCGCGAGTGGCTGGCCCGCCAACTCGACGCCGCCGGCGTCGGCTACCGCCGCTACGACAACGCCCTCCTGTCGGTCGAGGACCTCGAGCTGGCCCACAAGCTGTGCGAGAAATTGGCCCACCGGTCCTGGCCTCGGCTCCTCAACGCCTTCGCCCGACGACTCAACCCGCTGCTCGCCGCCATCGGCGGCCCGGGTTCGGGGGCTACTACTGGGTGCTCGACCAGGCCGAAATCGCCACCGACGTCATGTTCGCCACCCGACCGGCGTTGCTGGAGATCTGGCCCGACCTGGTCCGCCACGCCAGCGTCAACCTGTCCTCGACCGACATCCTGCGGTTCCTGGGCCGCAAGCTCCACCCCTCACTAAAGGCCGAGGTCCTCACCGAAGCCAAACGCCGCCCCGAAGGCTGGCGGATCAAGCACCGGCTGGCCCGCAACTGGGTCAAGGTCTACGACAAGGCCTCCGTGCTGCGCGTCGAGACCACCATCAACAATCCGCGCGAGTTCCGCGTCCTGCGTGTCCTCAAA
>JBKPDT010000009.1:0-6719 GCA_046728035.1 Candidatus Methylomirabilota bacterium
GAGTTCGACGCCCGGGGTGGCTGGAACACGGGCTTCCGCTCCTGCGCTCACTGGCTCTCCTGGCGGGTGGGGCTCGAGCTGGGCGCCGCCCGCGAATACGTCCGGGTCGCCCGGGCGCTGGCGACCCTGCCGCTTCTGGCCGAGGCGCTGGGCTGCGGCGAGCTGTCCTACTCCAAAGTGCGGGCCCTCACCCGCGTGGCGACGCCGGAGACCGAAGCCCGTCTGCTGGCTGTGGGGCGTGCCGGCGCGACGTGCCATGTCGAGCGCATCGTGCGGGGCTGGAGGCGGGTCGACCGGCTCACGGAAGCGCGCGAGGCCAAAAGGCGGCATGCAAGCCGGGCGCTCCACGTCCACCAGGATGAAGACGGCATGGTCGTGATTCGGGGGCGCCTGGAGCCTGAGATTGGCGCGCTCGTCATGCAGGCCCTGGCGGCGGCCCGCGAGACGCTTTACCAAACGACGCGCGCGGCCGCCACTGACCGCGCCAGCGAGCCCCCGACCATGGCCCAGCAGCAGGCCGACGCGCTCGCGTTGATCGCGGAGACCGCCCTGCACCACGAACTGGACCCCGGCGCCCCGGGGGAGCGCTATCAAGTGGTGCTGCATGTCGACGCCCCGGTGCTGGCCGATCGGGATCAGCCCGGCCAGTCGGTGCTGGAGGACGGCACGCACGTTTCAGCTGAAACGTCGGAGCGACTCACCTGTGACGCCAGCCGCATACTCATGCGCCACGACCGGGAGGGGCGCGTCGTGGAGGTCGGGGCCCGGACGCGGACCATTCCGCCGGCGCTGAGACGGGCGCTCCAACATCGGGACCAAGGCTGCCGCTTCCCGGGCTGCGGTGTGCGCATCGGCCAGGGGCATCACATCCGCCACTGGGCGCAGGGCGGTCCCACCACGCTCTCCAATCTGGCGATCCTCTGTCGTCGTCATCATAGAGCGGTGCACGAGGAGGGCTATCACGTCGAGCGGCGGTCCGACGGAGGATTGCGGTTCGCGCGTCCAGACGGCCAGGAGCTGCCGGAGGTGCCTGTGCCCGTGACGGTGCCCGACGATCCGGTCCAGACGCTCCGGGCGCGACACGCCACGTCGGGGCTCTACTTCGATGCGCGGACAGGATTGTCGGGCTGGCTCGGGGAGCGTCCGGATCTCGGCTGGGCGCTCGACGTGCTGCGCCCCCAGGGCGACCGGCCTACAGCGTGATCTTCTCGCGCAAGCGCCGCGCCTGACGTCCGAGCGCGCGGGTTGACCAGACGGTGCCGAGCGAGCGCGCCACCATCCCGTAGACGCGAAGCCGCGGGACCTTGAGGACCACCGCGGGGTCGAGCCAGTTCGGCGTCCTGGCCAGGAGATCGAGGGTACGCTGCCCGATGAGAAGCGGCCACGCACAGGCCAGCCGCATGCGCGCCTCCGCCTTGGGGATCGCAAAGGTGTATTGCCAGCCGGCCTCGTAGTGGTCCAGCGCCACGTTGAGCAGCTCGACGAGGAGCGGGCGCAGCGCGGGCCCCGACGCGGGATCGAGCAGGTCGCGCGCCTCCAGGCCGAGAAGGGCCAGGTCGCGGCTCGGGAGATAGCAGCGGCCCTGCCGGAGATCGCGCGGAATGTCGCGCAGCACATTGGTGAGCTGGAGCCCCTTGCCGAAGCGGACGCCGAGCGGCGACATCTTCGCGAGGTCCCAGCGCGCAAGGCGCGGCCGGTGCGCCACGTGTACCTCGGTCCAGAACTCGCCCACGCAGCCCGCGACCATGTAGGTGTAACGGTCCAGCTCGGCGCGCGTCTCGAGCGCAGCGAGCCCGCCCGCGTCCTCGCCGGGAAAGGTCGTGAGGTCCCACCGCATGCCGTCCACTATGGTGCCGAGCACGCGCCGCGTCCGGGCGCGGTCGTGAGCGGGCAGGCTCTGGTAGGCGGCGAAGCACTCGGGGAGCCGCTCGAGGAGCGTGCGCTCCGCCACGTCCGTCTGGCTCTCGCGCGTGGCGGCGATGATGGCCTCGAGACGCCCGACCCCGGGCCCGTCCAGCTCCGCCCGGAATCCCGCGAGGTGGGCGAGGCGATCCGCGCGCGGCAACAGGCGCGTGTCGGCGATGGTGTCGGCGGCGCGCGCGAGGAGATAGGCGAGGCCGAGGACCGGCCGGACCGCCGCGGGCAGTACGGCCAGCGAGAGGTAGAAGGAGCGGCTGACCCGCTTGAGGAGCTGGCCGGTGAGGTCCGGCCCCGTCAATCCCCTAGTCCTGATCCATGGGATTCAAGGGCTTCTCGTCGGGCATGTCCTTGGCCTTCTTGATGCTCTCCTGGAATTTCCGGTCGAGGACCTTGCCCTTGTTCCGCTCGGCCTTCATCTGCTCCTTGAAGAGCTCTTCGCGCCGCGCCGCCTCGCCCTTGAGCGAGGTGAGCATGCCGCCGAGATCCATGCCGGACTTCTGGCGAGGGGGGGCCTCGTGGGCGATCACCGCCTCCAGCGCGGCATCGATGGTGAGGCGGCCGTTGCAGCAGGGGCAGGTGACGACGAAGCTCTTGGCCATGGCAGAAACGATACCAGAAGCGGCGGCGCCGCGTCCGCTCAGCTCACCATGGCGAAGGTGCGCTCGATATTGGCGGACAGTCCCGCCCGCCAGGGCCGGTAGGACCCGTAAATGGAGAATGGCTTCTCGTAGGTCGGGGCCAGCCGCTCCGTCACCCGAGTCTTCACCTCGTCCAGGGTCGCGCCCCGCGCCGCCTCCTCGCGCACCGCCTCCACCATGTCGTGGACGTAGGCGCGGAAGGTCTTGAGCCAGTCGCGGCCCGCCGGCTCGCCGTGGCCCATGACGAGGCGGGTGAAGTCGAGCTCGGCGAGCCGGTCGAGGGTGCCCACCCAGTCCTCGGGATAGCCGTCGCCCATGAAGGGCGTCCAGCCGATCACCGCGTCGCCGGTGATCACCACCTTCTCCTTCGGGAGGTAGACGAAGACGTCGCCCTCGGTATGGGCGCGCCCCAGATAGAGCAGATGGATCTCGCGATCGCGCCGGTAAAGCGTCATGGTGCGCTCGAAGGCCATCGTGGGCAGCGCGGGCTTGAGCGTGCCGACCTCGGCCTGATAGGCCTCGGCGAGGCGGAGATCGACGATGAGCCTGGCGCGCTCGTCGGGCGCGGTGGCGGCGGCGAGCTCGGCGCGGAGCCGGGTCACCTCGGCGGGCATCTGGCGCACGTGGTCCTGGATGCGCTTGAGCCCCTTCTTCACCATGGCTTCGCGCGTGATCTGGTTGGTGATGATCTCGGCATTGGGATATGCGGCGGGGTAGACTTCATTCCCGTGCCAGTGGTCCCAGTGAAAATGCGTGTTGACCACATAGCGGACGGGCTTGGCGGTGAGCGCGCGCAGCTCCTGCACGATCACCCGGGCCGCCGAGGGCTTGGAATGCGTGTCCACCACGACGACACCGTCGTCGCTTTCGATCAGGGCGGTATTGCAGTTGACCTTGTACGCGGGGGCCGCCACCGCCACGTGCACGCCGTCGGCGATCTTCTTGACGTCGAACCGCGCGTCGCCACCCCCGAGCCCCTCGTGACCGCAGCAGTCCATGGCGTAATATCCCACATGACCCGCAACGACGAAAGGAGACGGTGATGGAGCGTCGCACGCTCGGCAGGACCGGCCTCGAGGTGTACCCGCTCGGCTTCGGCTGCGGCGCGGTCGGCGGGCTCATGACCCGCGGCGCCGCGCGGGATCAGGAGCGGGCGGTGGCGCGCGCCCTCGAGCTGGGCATCAACTACTTCGACACCGCGCCGATCTACGGCGACGGGGAGTCGGAGAAGAATCTCGGTCGCGTGTGGAGGGCGCTGCGGCCGGCCGCCTACGTGGGAACTAAGGTGCGCCTGGCGCCGGAGGAGCGCGGCAAGATCGCCGCCGCCGTCCCCGCCGCGCTCGAGGCCAGCCTCAAGCGCTTGCAGATGGAGCGCGTGGACCTCCTCCAGCTGCACAACGTGATCGACGGGGGCCACCCGCGCGGGGTCGACGCGCGACAGGTGCTGGAGGAGGTGGTGCCAGCGCTCGACAAGCTCAAGCAGGCGGGGAAGACGCGCTTCTACGGGATCACCGCCCTGGGGGACACCGCCTCGCTCTCCCGCGTGCTGGAGGCGCGCGCGCTCGATACCGCCCAGGTCTGCCTGAACCTCCTGAACCCGAGCGCGGCGGGGCCGGTCCCGAAGGGCTTCCCCGCCCAGGACTTCGACGGCCTGCTTCCGCGCGCTCGCGCGGCGGGGGTGGGTGCCATCATCATCCGCGTGCTCGCGGGGGGCGCGCTATCCGGCGTGGAGACGCGGCATGCCGTGGCCGCGCCCTCGGTCGAGCCCATCGCCTCCGGCCCCGACTACGTGGCGGACGTGCGGCGCGGGCGGGCGCTGGATGCCCTGGTGCGCGAGGGGCATGTGGGGAGCGTGGTGGAGGCCGCGCTGCGCTTCCCGCTCGGCTCCCCCGCCGTGTCCACCGTGCTCGTGGGCTACTCCACGCTCGAGCACCTCGAGTACGCGGCGGCGAGCATGGCCAAGGGCCCGCTGCCGGCGGCCGCGATGGAGCGGCTCACCGCGCTCTGGCGCGGCTGGGCGGGCGGCGGCGCGTAGCCGTTACTTGAAGGCGGGGAGCACGCGCTCGGCGACGATGCGGAGGCTGCGCATGGCGAGCGGCGCGGGGATGAGGCCGCCCGCGTTGGGCTCGATGATGACGCCGTCGATGTCGAGCGTCTCGCGCAGCTCCCGGAGGCGCTCGATGAGGGCGGGGGCGCTGCCGAAGGCTACCCGGGTGCGGCAGATCTCGTCGTAGGTCATGCGCTGGAGATGCTCCAGCCGGGCGGCGCGGCGATCGTCGGGGCCCGCGCCGGCGCGCCCGAGCCCGGCCTGGGTGAGCTCGGCGTGGCGCTGGAAGAAGTAGGTGATGCTCTCGCGCGCCTCTTCGCGCGCGCCCTCCTCCGTCTCCCCGGCATAGATGGGGATGCGGAGATAGACGCTGCCCTCGCCAGGATGCCCTGCCTCGCGCCAGGCCTGGCGGTAGCGTCGGATGTGCGCGCCGAGATCGGTGGTGTCGTGATCGCGGAGGCCCACGAAGAGCGCGACCCCAAGCTCGGCCACCTGCGGGAAGGTCTCGGGGCTGTTCGCGGCCATGCGGAGAGGCGGGTGCGGGTCCTGATAGGGCCGCGGCGCCACCACGGCGTTCTCGAACTTGTAGAACTCGCCCCGATAGCTGAAGGGCTTACCCTTCCAGGCCTCGCGGATGATGGCGAGGGCCTCCTTGAATCTCGCCTGGCTCTCGCCGTAGGGGATGCCCAGCACGTCGTAGGTGCGCGCCGCACCGCTGCGCCCGACGCCCATCTGGAAGCGGCCCTCGCTGAGCTGGTCGAGGGTGGCCGCTTCTTCCGCGATGCGCAGGGGATTGCCGAGTGGGAGCACCTGCACGGCCGTCCCGACATGGATGCGCCGGGTCCGGCTGGCCATGGCGGTGGCCATCACCATGGGGGCGGAGATGACCGAACGCCCCGGGTTGAAGTGTATCTCTCCCAGCCACACGCAGTCGAGGCCGATGGCCTCCGCCGTGTCCGCGAGGTCGAGCGCCTCCCGGAAGGCCTGGGCCTGGGTGTACCCGGGCCGCGCCTCCTCGACGAAGAGCCCGAAGTGCATGCCCCGAGGGTAGCCCGGCGTGCCCGCGCTCTTCAAGACACCCCCCCGGCGTCGGCGGCATCGTCGGCCAGGCGCACGCAGGCGGCGGGATCGACGCGGAGCCCAACCGCGGTGCCGGGGTTGAGCCTGGGCGAAACGGGCGCGGCCACGCGCAGCACCAGGTCGGAGTCCGCCACCTCCACCTCGTAGTCCACGCCGTCACCCAGGAAGGCGACGCGGCGCACGGTGCCGCGCAGCACATTGGCGTCAGCGGCGCCCGCCGGCGCGACTCCCGGCGCGATCAGGGTGATGAGGTGCGGGCGGATCGACACCGCCACGCGTGCGCCGGGCGTGAGGCCCCCCGCCGCGAGGCGGAGCCTCACGCTCTGCCGCCCCAGGGTGTCCGTGGACACGGCCACGCCGTCCACGACATTGGTCTTGCCGATGAACTCGGCGACGAAGCGGGTGCGCGGGGTATGGAAGAGCGCATCCGCGGTGCCCACCTGGGCCACGCGCCCGCGCTCGAGGACGGCGATGCGGTCCGAGATCACCATGGCCTCGGCCTGGTCATGGGTCACGTAGAGCGTGGTGATGCCGAAGGCCTCGTGCAGGCGCCGGATCTCGAAGCGCATCTCCTCGCGGAGGTTGGCGTCGAGATTGGAGAGCGGCTCGTCGAGGAGGAGGATCTCGGGCTCGACCACGAGCGCCCGCGCCACTGCCACCCGCTGCTGCTGGCCGCCGGAGAGCTCACCCGGGTAGCGGGCGTCGAGGCCCCCCAGCCGGACCACGCGCAGCATCTCCTGCACGCGCCGCGCTCGCTCGTCACGCGAAAGGGCCCCCTTGAAGCGGAGGCCATAGCCCACGTTCTGCGCCACCGTCATGTGAGGCCAGAGCGCGTAGCTCTGGAAGATCATCGCCATGCGCCGGCGCTCGGGTGGGACGACGGCGGCGGGAGAGGAGAGCAGGCGGTCGCCCACGCGAATCTCGCCGGTCTCCGGCTTGAGGAAGCCCGCCACCAGCCGGAGCGTGGTTGTCTTGCCGCAGCCCGACGGCCCCAGGAGCGCGACGAGCTCGCCCGGACGGACCTGGAGCGAGAG
>JBKPDT010000010.1:0-3307 GCA_046728035.1 Candidatus Methylomirabilota bacterium
GGAACGGGGACGGCGTGACTTCCGCGAGCTGCGAGAAGGTGTCGGCTCCGAGCACGTGATGCTGGGTCTTCGCGGCGCGACTGCTCGCGGCGATCGCCCGCAGCCTTGCCGTCGGTTCTTCGATCGTCGTGCCGAGCTCGACGAGCATCGCGCTGAGCTGGTTGCTCGTCGTTTCGCCTTGGTTACCGCTGCTGATCGAGACCGGCACCGCGGCAACGAGAGACTGCCCGGGGACGCCGCCGTGAGCCTCGAGATGACCGCGCAGGGCGTCCGCGCACACGGCGAGGACGACGTCGTTGATCGTGACCCCCGCGGCGTCCTTGATCTGGCGAACGTCATCGAGGTCGATCTGGGCCAGCGACACCTGCCGGGCCCCGGTGAGGGGCGCGTTGTACGCGCAACGCGGCGCGGCGAAGGGGCTGGGTGGTGGCGTGGTCGCCGCCTCGCGATTGTGGCGAACGAGGCGCAGCGCCGCCCCGGCCGTTCGCGCCAGCACCGA
The DNA here is from genome assembly GCA_046728035.1 of Candidatus Methylomirabilota bacterium. Classification (GTDB taxonomy): domain Bacteria; phylum Methylomirabilota; class Methylomirabilia; order Rokubacteriales; family CSP1-6; genus DASRWT01. The sequence goes on from JBKPDT010000010.1 coordinate 500, forward strand.
GCCCGCCGCGACCGGCTGGCGCAGCAGCTCGCGAACCGCACGGGCGGCCACTGCAAGTCGTGAGGGTGGCGGGGCTGGTGTCCACGGCGCATCGGGGGGCGTAACCGGGCGTGGCTCGGGTTCGAGATCCAGGAGCGTCGCCGTGAGCTCGGCTCCGGAGATGCCGTCCACGGCGGCGTGGTGCATCTTCGTCACCGAGCCGACCATCCCGCCCTCGAGGCCTTCGACGATGCGCATCTCCCACGGCGGTCGCCCCGGATCGAGCGGCCGGCTGATCACGTGGGCTGCGAGCTGCTCCAATTCGGTGATCCCGCCGGGGGGTCGCAGCAACACCCGATGGAGATGCTCATCGAGATCGAAATCCGGGTCGTCGATCCATCCGGGACGATGGAGGTGTCCGGGCACCTCGACGAGTCGTCGACGGAATGGCGGAATCAGATGGAGGCGATCCTCCACGAGCTGGCGCACCTTGCGGAACGAGTACCCGTTGGGCGCCGTCGACGGGTCGAAGACGCAGGTCATCCCGACCTGCAAGGGAGCCGCCGGCGTGTCGAGGTATACGAACGAAGCATCCATGCCGTCGAGTCGTTGCATGGCATCTCCAGACAATCGGAGCGAAATGAAATCAGGCGCGCCGCACCGCGGCGCGGTTCAGCCCGGACGGTTGATCGGGTTCGTCAGACGATCGCGAGGTCGTGAGCGTGATGGAGGATCTCGGCCGCATCCTCGTGGTGCTCACGGTGAGCGATCGTTTCGGCGTCCGCCAGAAGCGCCGCGTCGCCGTCGGCCCACTCTTTCATCACACCGGCGGCGCGTTGTCCGCCGCCAAGGCGATGCAACTCCGGACCGAGGAACGTTGCGAGCGAACGAGGTCGCCGATCTCGTTGTCGCGTTGGCGCCGTTCGCCGTCGAGGCTGCCGTCCGGGGTGCGATCGGCGGGATCGAACACGCCGAGATCGATACGTCTCATGACTACGCCCCCTTCTTGAGCGTCCCGCGCAGCGTTCCCCGCCGGCTGCTGTCAGAAAACGGCAGGTCAGAGCGCAGGCGTCGCCCGAATCGGCCGGGGCCGGGGTGAATCCTCGAACGCGGCGCTTACCTTCCGAGTACGCCGCGGAGGTCGCGGACGTGATCTTGCGTCTGTTCGAGGAGCGGCCGGAGCGCTTCGGCAACGTCCGGGAGACCCATCTCCTGGGCCTGCTCGAACCGCTCACGGTATCCGCCGAGCTGACGCTCCTCGAGCTCGAGGTCGAGGGCGAACGCTCGCTTCGGATCCGGCTCGCTGGGAACCTCGGGCACGCGAGTCGTGGGGATCCCGCCGAGGAAGTCGATCTGTTCGGCGAGCACGATGGCATGCTCGAGCTCTTGCTTGAGATGCGGGCGGATCATCTCGGCGATCGGCTGGAACTCGACGCCCTTCACCGTCGCGAGGTGTTGGGTGTACTGCACCATGGACTGGAACTCGAGCTCCAGATCTTCGTTCAGTAGAGCCACCAGCTTGTCCTTCTCCATGACTTCTCCCAGTGGTGTCAGACGGACGGGTCGCGCCACGAATGTCGCGCCGTGTCAGTCGCCAGCTTCGTCGAGGCCCGGCGGCCGGGATCCGACGGCCACCTCCCAGGCGGCGGCCGCGCCCCGTTCTGCGACGAGTCGAGACACGCCTGCGCCCACACCCAACGAGATCGACCACACGAGCGCGTCGCGCCAGCGAACGTGCCGCGCAGCCGGGTTCCCCGGCGGATCCTCGTTGCGACCGACTCTCCAGAGGACCGTCATGAGCTTCCGGCATGCGGCAGCCGCCGCCATGCCGGAGACGAGCGCGGACAGCTCCCAAAGACGGCGCTTCACCCCCGTGTCAATACCCTTGCGCCGAGTTGCTAACCCGCCCCCGCACGGCGCGTATGCGTCAGCCGAAGATCGCTCTGTCGTCGACCGGTCCTAATGGCGGACGCGCGATTCGGTCCTAAGCCCGCAGACCCGACCGGCAGAGGTCTCTTCCCTGAGCCCGTACGGTGAAAGGGTGATGCGTCTTGTACTCGTTCGCCACGGAGATGCACATGCCGGCTTCCACGGGGTAATCGCGGGACCTCGCGGTTGTATAGGCCTGACCGACCGCGGCCGGGCGCAGGCCGCTGCGCTGCGGGACCACCTTGCGGTGTCGGGCCGCGTACGGGCCGATGTCCTGCTCTCCAGCGTCATCCCGCGGGCCATCGAGACCGCGGAGATCATCGCTCCTGGGCTCGGGATCGAGACCTTCGGCCGTGAGTGCGATCTGTGCGAGGTCCACACCGGCGAGGCGGACGGCTTGGAGTGGGCCGAGTGGGGCGTCCGCTATGGATCGTTCGACATGGAAGCCGAGCCGGACCGGGTGTTCGCCCCGGAAGGGGAGAGTTGGAACAGCTTTCACGAGCGCGTGCGACAGGTGCTCGAGCGGCTTGCACAGGAGTACGACGGGCAGACGGTCGTCGCCGTGTGCCACGGGGGCGTGATCATCGCGTCGGTGCGCGTGCTGCTCGGAACCAGCCAGGCGGGGAACGGCGCTCGAGTCCAACCGACGAACACGGGCCTCACCGAGTGGGAGTGGGATCCTGAGCCTGGTCGGTGGACACTGCACTCGTTCAACGAGGTGAGCCACCTCCTCCCCTTGGCGCGCAGCTGACGCGGCTTCGGACTCGCGAGGTGACTACTCGCGAACCACGGGGTAGAGAAGCTGCATGACGGACGACGACAGCCACTCGATCGACGCGGCGCGAGTCGCTGCTGCGCGCGACGAGCTGGGGGCGTGGGTTGCCGAGTTCCTCGCGAGCC
>JBKPDT010000011.1:0-11514 GCA_046728035.1 Candidatus Methylomirabilota bacterium
CGCCGTGCGAACGGAGACCGGGCAGATGCGTGACGAAGCGTTGCTGCGCGAAAAGGCTCGAGAAGTTGTCCAAGATGGCAAGTTGCCCCCGCGGGCACCTGATCGGATGTGGGGCGGACCTGGGGTCGGGGCTGCCTGCACGGTGTGCGAGCGTCCTGTCGCGAAGGGCGAGCTCGAACTCGAGATCGAGTTCACCCATGACGGGGCCTCGCCAGGATTGGGATGATCGCTCCTAGCCTGTCCCTTACATACAACTACTACGGGCGCACTGGCCTGTTGGCGTCCGCGATGTACACTTATCGATATACGTGACCACGGCGTTCGTCACCGTTGGTGTTGCATTCGGCCGAGGACGCTCGATCGGACGCGGTCTGACGGCGCCATTGCTAAATGAGGCCAGTCGCTGCGAGGGATGAGCAATGGCAAGAGTACTACTGACCTTTGAGACCCCACTGGTGGCGTCCGATAACCACACCTATATCGCCCGGGCATGCGGCAAGCAGCAGCCGGGTGGTCTTTGGGAGGGGTGGATCGAGTTTGTTCCAGATCACGGTCCGGTCGTGCGGTCCGGACGCGAGACCACCCAGCCGAACCTCGCGGATCTGGAGTACTGGGCCACCGGACTGACACCGGTGTATCTCGAGGGGGCGCTCAAGCGGGCCCTTGCCGGCCCCATCCGCGTCGTGTCCCCGGCTCCCGTGAAGACGCCCGCGTTCGACGGGCCGGCGCCCGCCTGGGTCCAGGAGTCAGCCGAGCCTTTATTCCCTGCCGTGCTGGATCCATTCTCCGTGTACGCGAAGGGCGAAGATCTCCTCCGCCAGGAGCTCAGCGCGCTGAGTCCGTGGCACTTGCGAAACATCATCCGCGCTTACGACCTCGCGAGCAGTCCGAGCATCGATCTCGAAACGCTCACCGCCGAGGAGCTGATCGGAATCATCGTGTTAGGCGTTCGGGCGCGGGTGTAGACGACCACAAGACCCCGTCTCGGAAGTCTCCGCTCCGGACAGTGCCGCGACGTTCGCGAGGGCCTGCTCCGCCGCACTCAGTCACCTTGCCGCTCTGTTTCTTCGGCCGTGATCGACGCTTGGCGGTATCGCACTTTCCTGATGTGCGCTGTCTGCCATCGTCCTCACTGCCTGGTCATGCGCTGTGTCCCCGGGAGGACTTCCGAGAAGAGGCTTCTATGTCGTCTCCGGTCCGCGCCCGAACGCCTGACATGATCTCCGCGGTCAGCTCAGCGGCAGTCAGCGTCTCGAGGTCGATGCTCGGATGGCTCGCGAGGTCGTACGCGCGGATGATGTTCCGCAAGTGCCACGGGCTCATCGCGCTGAGCTCCTGGCGGAGGAGATCATCGCCCTTCGCGTACACCGAGAACGGATCCAGCACGGCATGAAATGCTGGTTCCGTCGAGGCCGGGACCCACGAGGGCGCCGGCCCGTCGAACGCCGGTGTCTCCGCGGGAGCCGGGGACACGACCCGTGTCGGGCCGGCGAGGGCTCGCTTGAGCGCCCCCTCGAGGTAGACCGCCCGGGGGGAAAGCGCCGGGCGACATCCGGTCACTCGATGACCTGATCCGCCCGCGCGAGGACTGACTGGGGGATCGTGAGGCCGAGGGCCTTGGCGGTCTTGAGGTTGATCGCCAGCTCGAACTTGATCGGCCGCTCCACGGGAAGGCCTGCGGGGCTCGCGCCAGTGAGGATTCGGTGGACGTAGGTGGCGCAGCGACGATACAGATCGCGACGGTCGGTGCCGTACGACATGAGGCCTCCGGCATCCACGAACTCCCTGAGTCCATAGATGGCCGGAAGCCGGCTCATCGCTGCGAAGTCCACGATCCGCGTCCGGTAATAGAACGTCAGAGCGTCTTCTACCGCGATGAGCGCGTCGACCTGACCGAAGAGTGCCGTCTCGAACACCTGCTCGAAAGGCTCGAATCTCTGCACCTCGATCCGCTTGAGCTGTACTCCCATAGCCCGAGCCGCCCGTTCCGTGTCTCGCACGATCAGCGGAGGGTGGAGGTCGCCCGGATTCCAGAGGATGCCGATCCGCGACGCCCCGGGCACCACCTCCTTGAGAAGCTCCAACCGCCTGCCGCCCAGCTCAGGCGGGGCCATGACGTGCAGCCCGGTGATATTCCCTCCCGGCCGAGCCAGGCTGGTCACGATGCCCTCGAAAACGGGGTGGCCACTCGACGCCATGACGATCGGTATCGTTTGCGTGACCTGCTTGGCGGCCAGCGTCGCGGGCGTTCCCCTTGTCACGATCACGTCGACATTGAGCCGAACCAGCTCGGTCGCGAGGTCCGAAAACCGCTCTGGGTGGCCATCAGCCGAGCGGTACTCGATCACGAAGTGCTGCCCCTCTACGTACCCCAGTTCTGCCAGGCCTTGGCGGAACGCGCTGAGGTTCGCCGCGTTCGACGCCACGCCTACGAGCTCCAGCACACCGATGCGGTAGACCTTCCCCGCTTGCTGCGCCTCGATGACGCGCGGCGCGGCGAGCAGCGCGGCAGAACCAGCAAGGAACGCGCGGCGGTCCATCCTAGCGCCGTCGCGATTTCTTCGTCCTTGCCTTCGAAGCCCGCCTGGCTGCTGGTTTCGATGCAGCGGGAGGAGTCGCTGCGGATTTCCTCACATCAACCACGACCTCATGCCACCAGTGCTCGGCAGGCCCGCTCTCTAGCCCGTCGAGCCGCCCGCGCGTCGCTGCGAATTGCGGGTCGTGGTGCCACGCCTCCCAGTCGGCGCGCGTCTTCCACGTGCCGACGATCACTCGTCTGTCCGGCTTATCGGATGGCCGGAGGAGCTGTCCTCCCACCCAACCCGGTCGCTTCTTCGCGGCCGACAGACGCGTGCGCATCGCAGCATCCCACTCATGCCCAGCCCCGTCTTTCAGGTGTACATGTGTGACGATAGTCATCATCGAATTTGTCCTCCTCGAATCTAACTCGAGCGTGATGATCGCCTGATCCGCCCGCAGCCGGACGGACTGGGGGGATCACCCACCGCGCGCCCACGGTCGCGCTAAGGCCCCGCGAAGAGGAGCATCAGCAGGACGAAAATTGCGAGGATGAGGGCGGCAACGATGAGGAGAAAGTTGAGCACGGGGCGGCCACCCGCGGCGACCTGTCCGCCCGGCGGAAGCAACAGCGCCACCGCGATCAGCATGACAGAGACGGCCAGGAGCATGAGCGCGCGCGCGACGATCGGCACCATGGGCTAACCGCGGCGCTTGCCCTTGCCGCCCGTCGGCATGGACGCGCCGGCGCCGGCGTCGTCCTTCGGGATGACCACGAAGCCCTGGAGTCGGAGCGCGCCATCCGTGAGCGCGGCGGAGCGGCGGCGATCACTCGCGCGACGCTCGGAGCCGGGGGGCGTGCCGGCACGGCGGCGCTCGCCCTTGCGGCGGTCCAGAACCACCGTCACGTCCTCGTCCTTGGCGAAGCGGCTCTTGAGAAAATCGAAGAGGCCGAGGTTGTAGTGGGCGATGACCAGCAGATGGCCCAGCGCCTTGAGCTGGACGGTCGCCTCCTCCAGCCAGTGGCGCATGTCCATTTCGCGGAAGAGCTTGATGGCACGGAAGATATGCGTCTCGGCCTTGGCGTGATTGCCGGCCAGGCGGTACACCTCGCCGAGCGAGAGGAGGATGCGACCGAGCAGGGGGCGCATGCCGAGCTCCTCGGCCAGCGTCCGGGCCTGCGTGAGGTCCTTCTCGGCGATGCCGAGGTCTGGCACCGCCGCGCGCGCGGCGATCTCGCCGAGGAGCCGCAGGGCATAGGCCTGGTGGCCCCGCTCCTTGTGGGTGAGGGCGAGGTCGAGCGCGCGCTGGGCCACCTCGCGGGCGCGGTCGGGTTGCCCCGCGGCGAGCAGGCCGCCGGCAAGGTTCACCGTCCAGCTCGCCAGATACGCCTTCACGCCCAGCTCATCGCTGAGTCGCACGCCGTCTTCCAGCAGCGGCAGGCCGTCCTCGGGCCGGCCCACGCGCGCCCGCGTGAGCCCGAGCAAGGTGGAGGGGAGGGGCAGCCACACCGTGAGCTGCTTGTCTCGGCAGGCCTCGAGACTCCGCTCGAGGAGATGCAGCGCCTTGTCCATGTGGCCGCGGCGCAGGGCGACGAGCCCGCTGAGCGTCCAGGCGATGGCCTGGGCATAGGCGTGGCGGTCGGCCTCGGCGGCGCGCTGGCCGATCTCGGCATAGGAGGACGCGAGGTCGAACTCGCCCAGCTCGGCGAGCGCGAAGGCGAGCCATCCGGTGGAGGAGGCGTACGAGACGGTGGTCTGGGGGCCGCCGCCGTCCCCGGCGCGGACCTCCTCGAGGCGCTCCACGTTCTGCATGAGCACAGCCTCGGCATCGCGGTAGCGGCCCTGCGCGTGATACGAGTAGCCCATGTAGCCGCGCGCGAGAGCCTGGAGCGCGACGTCCTGGCCGGCCTCGCCGATGGCGAGGCAGCGCTCGCCATAGGCGATGGCGGCGTCGGGCTCCCCCTTGAGGTAGTGGTAGTTGACGAGATAGGTGTACACCTGCGCCAGCCGCGCCTCGTCGTTGATCAGCTTGGCCATGTTCTCGGCCTGCTGCGACAACGCCAGGGCCTTCTGGAGCTCGCCGAGCTGGAGGAGCGGCGGCCGCATCTCGAGCCGCACGTCGATGGCGGCCTCGCTGGTCTCGCGGCCCTCGGGCAGGTTCTGCAGCGCCACCATGGCCTGCTCGAGAAGGGCCACCGCCTCGCGGTTGGCGGAGCGTCCCGCCGCCTTGGCACCGGCTTGGCGGAGATAGGCCACCGCCTTGGGCCAGATCTCGCCACGGAAGGCGTGATCGGCGAGCACCTCGATCTGCTCGGCGCGACGTTCGGGGTGGATCCGCTCGATGCTCTCGAGGATGCGCCCGTGGAGGATGCGCCGGCGCTCCTGGAGCAGGCTGCTGTAGGCCACCCCGTGGGTGAGCGCGTGGGTGAACGTGTACTCGAGGTCGGGAAAGAGGCCGGTCTCGAAGAGGAACTCGGCCTGCTGGAGCCGGGTCAACCGCCGGCGGAGCTCGTCCTCGGACATCTCGGCGATGGCGGTGAGGAGGGTGAACGCGACGTCCTTGCCGATGACGGCGGCGGCCTGGAGCAGGCGCTTTTCCTCCTGCCCGAGCCGGTCGATCCGGGACGCGATCACCGCCTGGACGGTGGCGGGCACCTGGATGGTGGTGAGCGACTTGGCCAGGCGATAGCCGCCCCGCTCGCCGACCAGCCCCTGGGTCTCGATCAGGGTCCGCACGCACTCCTCGAGGAAGAAGGGATTGCCCTCCGTGCGCGCGACCAGAAGCCCCTTCACCGGCTCGAGGCTCTCGTGCTCGCCCAGGATGCCGCGCAGAAGCTCGTCCGCCGTCGCGGGAGGCAGCGGGTCCAGGCGGAGCTGGGTGTAGTGGCTCCGGCTCGACCAGCCATGCTGATACTCGGGCCGGTAGCCCACGAGGAGGAGGATCTGCGCGGTGGGCAGGCTCTCGACCAGGCTGTCGAGGAAGGCCTGGGTCTCCGAGTCGATCCAGTGGAGGTCCTCGAAGACGAGGAGTAACGGCTGCACCTGACTTTCGCGCAGCAGGAGGCGCTTGAGCGCATCGAGGATGCGCCGGCGCCGCTGGGGCGAGTCGGGCCCCGGCCACTCGGGATCGTCGGCGGGCACGTCGAGCAGGGTGAGGAAGGCGGGCAGGGTCGGCCGCAGCGACTCGTCGAGAGTGAGGAGCTTGCCCGTCACCTTCTCGCGGGTGCGGCGGGCATCGTCGCGCTCGTCGATCTGAAAGTAGCGCCGCAGGAACTCGACCACCGGGAAATAGGGCGTGAGCTTGCCGTAGGACACCGCCGCCGCCTCGCCCATGAGCCATCCCTGGGTCCGGTGCGAGCGGGTGAACTCCCAGAAGAGGCGCGACTTGCCGACGCCGGGCTCGCCGACCAGGGCCACCACTTGCCCGTGGCCGGCCCGCGCGCGCTCGAGGGCCTGGCGCAGGCGATCCAGCTCGGCGTCGCGCCCGACGAAGGGCGAGAGCCCGCGCGCCGCCGAGGCCTGCATGCGCGAGCGCACCTGCCCCGCCCCCACGACCTCGAAGATCTCGACGGGATCGGTGAGTCCCTTGACCGGCACGGGGCCCAGGGACTTCACCTCGACGTACCCTTCGGCCAGCCGCAGCGTGTGCGCGGTGATGAGGCTCGTGCCGGGACGGGCGAGCTGCTCCATGCGCGCGGCCAGATGGGTGGTCTGGCCCACCGCGGTGTAGTCCATGTGCAGGTCGCTCCCGATGGAGCGCACGACGACTTCGCCCGAGTTGAGCCCCACGCGGATCTGCACGTCGATGCCCTGGGTGCGGCGCAGCTCCTCCGCGTAGCCGCCCACCGTGTCCTGCATGCGGATGGCCGTGTAGCAGGCACGCACCGCGTGGTCCTCGTGTGCGAGGGGTGCGCCGAACAGCGCCATGATCCCGTCGCCCATCACCTGGTTGACCGTTCCCTCGTAGCGGTGCACGGCCTCCATCATCCTCTCGAGGACGGGGTCGAGGAGCCGTCGCGCCTCCTCGGGATCGCGATCGGCGAGGAGCTCCATGGAGCCCTTGAGGTCGGCGAAGAGGACGGTCACCTGCTTGCGCTCGCCCGCGAGGTCGGCCCGCGTGGTGCGGATCTTCTCGGCGAGGTGCTGGGGGATGTACGACTCGGCGGGCAGCGCGCCGGGCCGGGCGGCCGCCTTCTCGGTGAGGGAGACGCCGCAGTTACCGCAGAACTTCTTTCCCGGGGCGACCGGATGGCCGCAGGCCGGGCAGGATTGCTCCATCCGCGCGCCGCACTCCTCGCAGAAGCGTGCGTCAGCCCGGTTGTCGGTCTGGCAGCGCGGACACCTCACCCCTTCGGCCCTCCAGTCCGCCAAGAGTAGCCGTCAGGGGGGACCGGGTCAAGCGGGGCGCGGACTTACCTCACTGTCGACGGAACCAGTCCCAGACGCGGTCCCACAAGCGGTGGACGCGATCCACGACCGTCCGGTGCGCTTCGCAGGCCGTGGGCTCGCTCCCGGACAGGAACACCTCGGTGACGACCTGCGGGCAGCTCTCGGTCGCCCGCTTCCCCGTCGTGGGATCGATGCGCGCCGTCGCGATGCCCGCCGGCGTCTCGAACTGCACGGCCGGATAGGCGGCGGTCGCCCGTTTCATGAAGTCCGTCCAGATGGGCGCGGCCGCGTCCGCGCCGCTGAGCCCATGCGGCCGGCCATCGTCGAAGCCTACCCAGACGAGGGTGATGAGGTTCGACGTGTAGCCGACGAACCAGGCGTCGCGCCCCTCGTTGGTCGTGCCCGTCTTGCCTGCCACCGCGCCCGTGAGGCCCATCGTGCGCACCCCGGCACCGGTGCCCGTCTCGATCACGCCCTGCAGCGCGACAGTGAGGAGGTACGCCTCGGCGGGCGAGATCGCCTGGCGAGGCGGCTCGCTCTCGCGGTCGGTGGCCAGCGCGGTGACCGGGCGCGCCTGGCCGCCGGCGGCCAGCGGGAGGTAGGCGCGCGCCAGCTCGAGGGGCGTGACCTCGAAGGCGCCGAGCGCCATGGCCGGCACCGCCTTGAGCTCGCTCTCGATGCCCATCCGTCGCGCGGCATCGACGATCGCAGGCAGCCCCACCGCCTGCGCGATACGCACGGTGGCCCCGTTGAGGGAGGCTTCGAGCGCGCGGCGCACCGAGACCTCGCCCTCGTAGCGGTCCGAGTAGTTGCGCGGCGCCCAGGGCTTGCCGTCCACGTTGACGGTGATCGGCGCGTCCTCGACATGCGTGGCGAGGGTGAAGGCGGGGCCGTTCTCGCGCGGCGCCAGCGCGGCCAGATAGACGAAGGGCTTGAACGCCGACCCGGGCTGCCGTCGGGCCAGCGCCGCCCGATTGTACTGGCTGCTCCGGTAGTCGCGCCCGCCGATGAGGGCGCGGATCCCGCCGGTGGCCGGGTCCACCGCGACCAGGACCGCCTGCAACCGCTCGCCGCCGCCGCGGGGCCGTAGCCGCGGCCAGCGCGTCTCCAGCTCGTCGAGCCCGCGGGCCACCGCCGCCTCGGCGAAGCGCTGGAGCGGCACGTCGAGCGTGGTGATGAGCCCGGCCCGGTCCCCCTCGCCCAGATCCTCGTCCCCGCGTCGCGCGATCTCCTGCTGCACGTAGTCGACGAAATACGGCGCGACGAGACCGGGCGGCGGGCCCGCGGGAGCGCGCACGGGCTCGCGGCGGGCCCGCTCGTGGTCGGCGTCGCTGATCACCCCCAGCTCGCGCATGCGCGCCAGCACGGTGTCGCGACGGGCCCGCGCGCGGTCGGTGCTGGCGGCGGGCGATGCCGAATTGGGCGCCCGGATCATCCCCGCGAGCACCGCCGCTTCGCCGAGGGTGAGCTGGGCCGGTTCCTTCCGGAAGTACACGCGGGAGGCGGCCCCCACGCCGCGGATCGGCCCTGCTCCCCAGTGGCCGAGGTAGATCTCGTTGAGATAGGTCTCGAGGATCTGCTCCTTCGAGTAGCGCCACTCGAGCGCGGTGGAGAGCCAGGCCTCCTGGACCTTGCGCAGCATGGTCCGCTCCGGGCTCAAGAGCCGGTTCTTGACCAGCTGCTGGGTGATGGTGCTCCCGCCTTCCACCACCCGGCCGGCGCGGAGATTGGACCAGAAGGCGCGCATCACAGCGCGGGCGTCGAGGCCGCCGTGGTCGAAGAAGCGCTCGTCCTCGGCGGCGAGAACCGCATCGCGGAGGGCCCGCGGCACCTCGGCCAGGCGCACGGGCCGATAGGCTTCGCCGGGGACGGCACCGGCGCTCGTGAGCACTTCCGGCTCCAGCGCCAGGCTCGCCACCTCGGTCTGTCCGCGCCGGATCCGCGCGATCCGGTCCCCTTGCAGCTCGAGCCGCACACGGGGCGCGTTCTCGCTCACGGTCGTGCCGGGCGGACGTAGGACGATGTCCCAGGCGCCGGGGCCGCGGCGGAACTGCCCCGGCCCGGCCGGTTGCGACCGGGTCTCGTGATAGCCGAGGCGCGCGAGCAGTCCGCCGAGATCAACCATGCCCACGTGGATGCCCGGCCGCAGCACCAGTGGCATCGCGTAGATGAGGGTGCCGCGCCGTGCCTCGGAACGGCCGAAGCGGGACATCTCGGTGGCCGCGTACGTGATCAGGAGGAGGGCGAGGAGGACAACGGCGGCGAGCCCCCCGAGGAGGAGCCCGCGCCGGTACGTCAGGATCCGCATGACGCTTCCAATGGGCAACCGGCGTGCCAGTGTCCGAGCGTGTAATTACGGGCAAGTAAGCCCCAACCCGAGGGCGACCGGGCAGGAGTTACACGGAGCCAATGGTAAGGATTACCGCCCGGGCCGCGTCCGGCGCGGCGCCAAATACCCGTCAGCGCGGGGGAATGGAGCCGCGGAGACTCGGGTACCAGCGCGTGAGCGGCGAGTCCGGCATCAGGATGGTCTCATCGCGCTCGGGCCCGGTGGAGACCACGCCGAAGCCGACGCCGATCAGCTCGGACAGGCGCTCCAGATACGCGCGCGCCTTGGCCGGCAGCTCCGCGTACTCACGCAGCCCCTGGGTGGACGTCTGCCAGCCCGAATGCTCCTCGTAAACCGGCTCGGCCTCGTGCCAGATCCGTTCCTCCTCGGGGAACTCCAGGAGGATGTCGCCCTGGTAGCGATAACCCGTGCAGATCTTCACCGTCTCGCAGGCGTCCAGCACGTCGAGCTTGGTGATGGCGAGGGTATCCATCCCGTTGATGCGGACGGCATAGCGCAGTCCCACGGCGTCGGCCCAGCCGCACCGCCGAGGCCGGCCCGTCACCGCGCCGTACTCGTTGCCGCGCGCGCGAAGGAGGTCGGCGGTCTCGCCGTGAAGCTCGGTGGGGAAGGGTCCGCCGCCCACCCGGGTGCAGTAGGCCTTGGAGATGCCGAGGCAGCCGTCGATCCGGGTCGGCGGGATGCCGCTCCCCGTGCACGCGCCCCCCGCGGTGGTGCTGGAGGAGGTGATGAAGGGGTAGGTCCCGTGGTCGAGGTCGAGCATGGTGCCCTGGGCGCCCTCGAAGAGCACGGAGCGGCCGGCGTCGATCCACTGCGAGAGCAGCAGCGCGGTGTCGGTGATGTAGGGTGCCAGCCAGCCCGCGAACCGGAGGTACGGCCCCAAGATCCCTTCGACGGAGAAGGTCTCGGCGTCGTAGATCTCCCGAAGGATCCGGTTCTTCTGAGTGACGTTGTACTCGAGCTTCTCCCGGAACAGCTTCTGGTCGAGAAGGTCGGCCATGCGGATGCCGATGCGCGCCGCCTTGTCCGCGTAGGCCGGACCCACGCCCTTGCCGGTGGTGCCGATGCGCCGCTTGCCCGCCTTGGACTCGGAGGCGCGGTCCAGCGCGGGATGATAGGGCATGATGAGGTGCGCGTTCTTCGAGATGTAGAGGTTGCCGTCGAGCGACACCCCGCGCTGCACAAGGGCCTCCATCTCCTCGATCATGGAAGCCGGATCCACCACCACGCCACAGCCGATCACACAGCGGCAGCCCGGGCGGAGAATGCCCGAAGGGAGCGACTGGAAGACGAACTTCTCTCGCCCCACGATCACGGTATGGCCGGCATTGTTGCCGCCCTGGTAGCGCACGACCGCGTCCACGTGCGAGGCGAGCACGTCCACGAGCTTGCCCTTGGCTTCATCGCCCCACTGGGCTCCGACGACGACGATATTAGGCATGGCCGCTCTCCCTGAGGCCGGGGAAGTGCCGAAGGGGATCGGCGAGGAGGTCGCTGGCGGCGACGATCCGCTCGCCGCCCCCCTGGGCGGCCGTCGGCTCGCTCGTCCGAAGGTCCAGCACGCGAACCTCATCGGCGCGACGCCCCGGCCCGCCGATCACGAGCACCCACTGCGCGCGCTGCTGGCGCGCGTAGGCGAGCGAGTCCTCCAGCCCCCGGCTGATGATATCCCGCGCCACCGCCGCGCCGAGGTCGCGATAGCGCCGGGCGATGGCGAGGGCCTGGGTCTTGTCCGTGGTGAAGTCGATGATGTAGAAGTCCGGACCGTCGAGGTCGGGCTGAGCGCCCTGGGATGCCAGGGCGAGCATGGCGCGGCCCACCTCGAAGGCGAAGCCAGTGGCCGGACAGTCGTAGCCGAAGCGCGCGAGCATCTGGTCGTAGCGGCCCCCGCCCACCAGGGGGGCGCCCAGGCCCGACACGTAGGCCTCGAAGTGGACACCCGAGTAGTAGTCGAATCCCCGCACCTCGCCGAGATCAAGGAGCACGCTGTCCGCCAGGCCGTAGAGGCGCAGCAGCCGGTAGACCTCGGCGAGATTGGCGAGGGCCGCCTCCGAGCGCGCGTTCTTCACCAGGCGCTCCGCGCGCTCGAGCACGTCGCCGCGGCCGTAGAGGGTTGGCAGCGCGAGGAGGGCCTCCGTCACCGCGGCGGGGCCGCGCAGCGCCGCCACGCGCCGCTCGAGGGCCGAGACGTCCTTGCGGCCCAGCGCGGAGCGGAGGCCGCGCGCGGTCTCGGGATCGGGGCCCAGGTCCTCGAGC
>JBKPDT010000012.1:0-4508 GCA_046728035.1 Candidatus Methylomirabilota bacterium
CACGAAGATGACGCCGTCCTTCACGGCGAGGTCGGCCGAGGGCATGCCGAGCTTCTGCACGGCCATGTGGACCAGGGCCTGGCGCGCGGTGGCCGCGGCCTGCCGGAGCTGCACGCCGGCCACCTGGATGGAGAGGCTCCCCCAGGTCGGTCCCTGGTCGGGGGTGAGCGCGGTGTCGCCTTCGATCAGCTTGATCTTGTCGAGGCTCACGTCGAGCTCCTCGGCCACCATCTGCGGGATCGCGATGCGGATGCCCGTGCCGAGGTCCACCTTGCCGGTGTACGCGGTGACGGTGCCGTCCTTGTGGATGGCGAGGAAGCTGTCGACCTGGTCGAGCGCCAGCGGCTTGGCCTGGGCGCCCGCCGGCGCGGCGGCTTGCGCGCCGGCCTCGCGGGCCTCCCGCGCCAGGCTGAAGGTGACGACGAGAGCGCCCCCGCCGATCAGGAACGCGCGGCGCGTCGCCTGAGGGGTCGTGTCCGGCGTCGCTCTCTCGGGGGTCGTCGGGGTCATGTCAGGCCCCCTTTCCCATGAGCGTCGCCGCCCGCTTGACGGCGGCGATGATGCGCTGGTGCGTCCCGCAGCGGCAGAGGTTGTCCCGCAGCTCCGCGCGGATCTCGCGCTCGGAGGGATTGCCCGGCCGGCTCGCCAGGAAGGCCGCCGTCTGCATCACCATGCCGTTGATGCAGTACCCGCACTGCGCGGCCTGCTCCTCGATGAAGGCCCGCTGCACCGGGTGCGGCTTCTCGGGCGTGCCCAGGCCCTCGAGCGTGACGATCTTGGCCGGGCCCACCTTGCCGACGGGGATGACGCACGAGCGCGCCGCCTTGCCGTTCATCAGCACGGTGCACGCTCCGCACTGCGCCAGCCCGCAGCCGAAGCGTGGGCCGTGGAGCGCCAGGTTGTCGCGCAGCACGTAGAGCAGCGGGGTGTCGGGCTCGACGTCGAGCTGCTGGGACTTGCCGTTGACCGAGAGCGTGATCATGGGGCCCCTCCTGGGGTGGGGACGGCTCGGCAACCGGCGCGAACTTAGGGCGGAAGCGAGCGGTTGTCAATGCGCGCCGCGCGGGGGGAGACTAGGGCATGCCCGAAGCGCTGCCCCTCGTCTACCTCGCCCGGCATGGGGAGACCGCCTGGAGCCTCTCCGGCCAGCACACGGGACTGACCGACATCCCGTTGACCGAGCGCGGCGAGCGGGATGCCCGCCGGCTCGGAGAACGGCTGAAGGAACGGAGCTTCGCCATGGTGCTGACGAGTCCGCCGCAACGCGCGGCCCGGACGTGCGCGCTGGCCGGCTTCGGTACCGACGCCGAAGTCGACAAGGACCTGGTCGAGTGGGACTACGGCGAGTACGAGGGGCGGCGCAGCGCCGAGATCCGCGCCGAGCGCCCGGACTGGGATCTGTTCCGCGATGGCTGTCCGGGAGGCGAGTCGCCGGAGCAGGTGGGCGCGCGCGCGGACCGCGTGGTGAGCCGCGTGAGGGCGGTCGAGGGCGACGTGCTGCTGTTCTCGCACGGGCATCTCCTGCGGGTGCTCACCGGCCGCTGGCTGGGCCTCGAGCCGGACGCGGCGCGATACTTCCTGCTCGGCACCGCGAGCCTCGGCACGCTCGGCTACGAGCACAGCCGAGCCCGGCCGGTGATTCGACTGTGGAACGACACGCGTCACGGCGCCCCATGACTTCCCCGCTCGCGGGCACGCCGGCTCCTCCCGAGATGCTGGTGGATCCCGCCCAGCTCGAGCGGGACTACTACGAGCGCACGCCGGACGTGGGAGATCCGAACCAGCTGGTCGCCTTCGGCACCAGCGGCCACCGGGGCTCGTCCCTGCGCGGGTCGTTCAACGAGGCGCACATCCTCGCCATCACCCAGGCGATCTGCGACTACCGGAGAGGCCACGGCATCGACGGCCCGCTCTACATGGGCAAGGACACCCACGCCCTGTCCGGGCCGGCCCAGCGCACCGCGCTCGAGGTGCTGGCGGCCAACGACGTGGAGAGCGTCATCCAGCGCGACGACGGGGTCACGCCCACGCCGGTGATCTCGCGCGCCATCCTCGTCTACAACCGAGGGCGCACGGCCCACCCGGCCGACGGCATCGTCGTCACGCCGTCGCACAACCCGCCGGAGGACGGCGGCTTCAAGTACAACCCGCCCAACGGTGGGCCGGCGGACACCGACGTGACGAAGTGGGTGCAGGACCGCGCCAACGAGCTGCTGCGCGCGGGCAACGCCGGTGTCAAGCGGGTGCCCTACGCCGCCGCGATCAACGCGGCGAGAACGTATCAGGAAGACTTCGTCCTCCCGTACGTTCGAGATCTGCGGAACGTCGTCGACATGGACGCCATCCGCGACGCTCGGCTCACGCTGGGGGTGGACCCCCTCGGCGGCGCCGCCGTCCCTTACTGGGCGCCGATCAACGCCGTCCATGGCCTCGGCATCGCCGTGGTCAACCCGGTGATGGACGCGCGGTTCGCGTTCATGACGCTTGACTACGACGGCAAGATCCGCATGGACTGCTCGAGCCCGTACGCCATGGCGCGGCTCGTCGGCCTGAAGGATCGGTACCGCGTGGCCTTCGCCAACGATCCCGACGCGGATCGGCACGGGATCGTGACGCCGGCCGGGCTGATGAACCCCAATCACTACCTGGCCGTCGCCATCCACTATCTGCTCACCAACCGCTCCGGCTGGCCGGCGCGGGCCGCCGTCGGCAAGACGATGGTGAGCAGCGGCATGATCGACCGCGTGGTCGAGAAGCTCGGCCGACGCCTCTACGAGGTGCCGGTGGGATTCAAGTGGTTCGTGCCGGGCCTCCTCGATGGCTCGCAGTGCTTCGGCGGCGAGGAGAGCGCGGGGGCGAGCTTCCTGCGGCAGGACGGCACCGTGTGGACGACCGACAAGGACGGCCTGATCATGGCCCTCCTCGCTGCCGAGATCACCGCGCGGACCGGCAAGGATCCGGGCGAGCACTATCGCGCGCTGACGGCGGAGCTCGGCCCCGCGTACTACACGCGCATCGACGCGCCCGCGACGCCCGAGCAGAAGGCCCGGCTCGCGAAGCTCACGCCCGAGGCGGTCGCGGAGTCGAAGCTGGCCGGCGAGCCCATCACCGCCAAGCTGACCCGCGCTCCCGGCAACGTCGCGCCGATCGGCGGCTTGAAGGTGATCGCCGCCAACGGCTGGTTCGCGGCGCGGCCCTCGGGGACGGAGAACATCTACAAGATCTACGCGGAGAGCTTCAAGGGCGAGGCGCACCTCGACGCCGTCGTGCGAGAGGCGCAGGCGATGGTGGACAGCGCACTGCGGTGAAGCTTATGGTGGATGGCACCGCGGGTCAGGTGAAACGGTGCGTCCACCCCAAGCGCTCGGAGGAAACCATGCTGAAACTCGGAAGCCATCTGGTCCTTACCCTGTTCTGTGGGGCACTGCTGACCGGATGTGTCCTCGGTCACGGCCCCGTCATGGCACCAATAAGCATCAATTTGAAGGGGCCGGTCTCGACCGGTCCGGCCGCCACCAGCCCCAAGGTCGGCCGAGCGGAAGCGTGGGGAATCGTGCTGTTCTCCACGGGCGATGCGAGCATCTCGGCCGCGATGCAGAACGGCGGTATCACGCGCGTTCACCACGTCGATCACGAGACGCAGAACATCCTGGGCTTCTGGTCCAAGTACACGACCATCGTCTACGGCGAGTAGGCACGATCGTTCCCGTGTAGCCTGACCCGCGGGCTCATCTGGGATGTGGTCACTGCTGACCGACACCTTCAGCGACTGGTACCAGGACCGGGCGCAGCGCATGGGCGCCGCCCTGGCCTACTACACGATCTTTGCCCTCACCCCGGGCCTCGTCATCGTCATGGCGCTGGCGGGCCTGCTCCTCGGCCCGGGGGCGGAGAGCCGGATCATCGAGCAGTTCCGCGAGCTGATCGGGGCGCAGGGGGCCAAGGCCATCGAGGCGACGATGCTCAGCGCGCGGGCGACGCCGCCGGGGACGACGGAGCTGGCCCTGGCGCTCGTCACGCTGGTGTTCGGACTCTGGGGAGTCTTCGGCGAGCTTCAGGACGGTCTCAACACGATCTGGGGCGTCACGCCCAAACCCGGGCGAAGGGTGAGGGACATCGTGAAGGAGCGCTTCTGGTCCTTCGCCATGGTCGTCGGCACCGGCTTCCTCCTGCTGGTGTCGCTCGTCGTGACGGCCTGGCTCGCCGCGGTCAGCACCTACGTGAGCTACCTCTTGCCGGCCCCGGCGCCGGTGCTCGAGGCGCTCAACTCGCTCATCTCGCTGGGCGTGATCACGGTCGCGTTCGCGGTGATCTTCAAGCTCCTGCCCGACGTGAAGATGGCGTGGCGGGACGTCTGGCTGGGGGCCGCGGTCACCTCGCTCTTCTTCACCGCGGGGAAGTTCCTCATCGGCCTCTATCTCGGCAAGAGCGCCGTCGCCTCGGCCTATGGGGCGGCGGGCTCCCTCGTCATCATCGTCGTGTGGGTGTACTACTCCGCCCAGATCCTC
>JBKPDT010000013.1:0-6785 GCA_046728035.1 Candidatus Methylomirabilota bacterium
GTGGGCTCGCAGGTGGCGGTGGGCATCGAGCGGGCCGCGCGCATCGCCGACGGCTGGCTCGTGGTGCCCGTTCCCACCGTGGACGAGTTCGCCGCCCAGGCGGGCGCCTTCGCGGCGGCGCGGACCGCCGCCGGGCTTCCGCCCGGCGCGCACGTCTGCCGACTCCTCGAGGTGGTCTGCGCCCCCGACGAGGACACCGCGATTCGTCGCGCGGCGCCCTATCTTCTCGAGAAGTACGCGGCCTATCTCTCGTGGGGGATCCCCGGCATCACCCTCGACCCCAGCGCTGGACCCGAGGAGCAGCTGCGCCGGCTCGCCCGGAACCGCTTCGCGCTGGGCTCGCCCGAGAGGGTCGTGGAGGCGCTCCTCGCGCAGGCCAGGGCAGGCGTCACCCACGTCACCATGCGCGTGAGCTGGCCGGGCATGCCCCAGAGGGACGTCCTCGCGGGGATCGAGCTGCTGGGGACGAAAGTCCTCCCCGAGGTGAGGCGCCGCGCCGCCGCCTGAGCGGCGCGCCGCGCCCGCTCAGGCCTCCAGTGCCTGCCGCATGAGCGCGGCGGTGGCCGCCGCCAGCGAGTCGGCGGTGGCCTCGAGCCCACGGATGGCGCCCGCGCGGTCCTCGGCGCCGCGGTTCTGGCTGAGTTTGGCCTTCCCCTCGAGCCGCTCGATGGGAAGCTCGAAGGCGACGATCCCGCGGATCATTCCGTCCACGTAGTCCGGGGTCAGGGAGTCGAAGCGCCAAGGCGCAGGGCGCCCGGTCTCGTAGGTGTCGACCAGCCTCGCCAGCAGCGCCTTCACCCGGGCCGGCTCCTCGATGAGCGCGGGCCGCCCGTAGGCGTGGACCGCGACGTAGTTCCAGGTGGGCACGCTCGGGTGGGCGGTGTACCAGCCGGGCGAGACATAAGCGTGCGGCCCCTGAAAGACGGCGAGCGCGGGCGCCCCCGCGCCGAGGAGTCGCGCGTGCGGATTGGCGCGGGCGACGTGGCCGACCAGGGTCCCGTGGCGGCCGCGGTCGGCGTCGAGGAGGAGCGGCAGGTGCGTCGCGAAGGGGGCGCCGTCGGCGCCGGTGGAGACGAGGAGGGCGAAGCTCTCCCGCCCGATCAGGGCATGGCACCAGCCATCATCGGGCGCGCCGAAGTGCTTCGGCACGTACATCATGTCACCCTCTTCGGCGTCCCGCCCGGGTGCCCGCGCCAGCGCCAGTCGCGGATCTCCGGCATATCCTCACCGTGCTCCCGGATGTACTGCTTGTGCTCGGCGCGCTTGTCGACCATCTGCTGCCTGAGGGCGGCGGCTCCCGCGCCGAGCCCGGGTACCCGGTCCACCACGTCCATGACGAGGTGGAAGCGGTCGAGGTCGTTCAGGACCACCATGTCGAACGGGGTGGTGGTGGTGCCCTCCTCCTTGTATCCGCGCACGTGCAGGTTCTCGTGGTTGGTCCGCCGATAAGTCAGCCGATGGATCAGCCAGGGATAGCCGTGGAAGGCGAAGATGACGGGCCGGTCGGTGGTGAAGAGCCCGTCGAAGTCCCCGTCGGAGAGGCCGTGCGGGTGCTCGCTCGAGGGCTGGAGCTTCATGAGGTTGACCACGTTGACGACGCGCACCCTGACCTCGGGGAGGTGGCGACCGAGGATGTCGACCGCGGCCAGGGTCTCCAGCGTTGGCACATCCCCGCAGCACGCCATCACCACGTCCGGCGCCGCGCCTCCGTCCGTGCTTGCCCACGGCCAGATGCCCACGCCCGCCGCGCAGTGCTGCACGGCCGCGTCGATGTCGAGCCACTGGGGCGCCGGCTGCTTGCCGGCCACCACCACGTTCACGTAGTGCCGGCTGCGCAGGCAATGGTCGGTCACCGACAGCAGGCAGTTCGCGTCGGGCGGCAGGTAGACGCGGATCACTTCCGCCTTCTTATTCACGACGTGGTCGATGAAGCCCGGATCCTGGTGACTGAAGCCGTTGTGGTCCTGGCGCCACACGTGGGACGTGAGGAGATAGTTGAGCGACGCGATGGGCCGACGCCAGGGAATATGGCGCGTGGTCTTCAGCCACTTGGCGTGCTGGTTGAACATCGAGTCCACGATGTGGATGAAGGCCTCGTAGCACGAGAACCAGCCGTGCCGGCCGGTGAGGAGGTAGCCCTCGAGCCAGCCCTGGCACTGGTGCTCGCTCAGTGCCTCCATGGCCCGGCCGTCCGGCGCGAGCCCCTCGTCCGTAGACGCGATCTCCGCCATCCAGCAGCGGTTCGTCACCTCCAGCACCGCGCCCCAGCGATTCGAGGTCAGCTCGTCGGGGCTGGCCACGCGGAAGGTCTCCGCGTTCTGTCGCATGACATCGCGAATCAGGGCGCCCTGCACGCGCGTGGCTTCCGCATCCACCGCGCCGGGACTCAGGACCTTCACCGCGTACTTCCGGAAGTCCGGAAGGCGGAGGTCGCGGAGGAGAAGACCGCCGTTGGCGTGGGGATTGGCCCCCATGCGGCGCGCGCCCATGGGCGCGAGGGCGGCGATCTCGGGCCGGAGGCGTCCCGCCGCGTCGAAGAGTTCGCCGGGCCGGTAGCTCTTCATCCACCTTTCCAGCAACCGCAGGTGGGCGGGATTGTCGTGCAGCCCGTCCAGCGGCACCTGGTGGGAGCGGAACGTTCCCTCCACCCGCTTGCCGTCCACGGTCTTGGGCCCGGTCCAGCCCTTGGGCGTGCGCGGCACGATCATGGGCCAGCGCGGTCGGACGGCGCGCGCGGCGCCGCGCCGCCGCGCCGCCGCCTGGATGCGCCGGATCTCGGTCAAGACCGCGTCGAGCGCCGCAGCCATGCGCCGATGCGTGGGCATGGGGTCGGAGCCCTCGACGAAGTGGGGCTCCCAGCCGCAGCCCCGCAGCATCGCCTCGAGCTCCGCGCGCGGGATGCGGGCGAGCACAGTGGGCCCCGCGATCTTGGCGCCGTTGAGGTGCAGGATGGGGAGCACCGCGCCGTCGCGCGCGGGATTCAGGAACTTGTTGGAGTGCCACGAGGTCGCGAGGGGACCCGTCTCGGCCTCTCCGTCGCCGACCACGCAGGCGACCATCAGCTCGGGATTGTCGAAGGCCGCTCCGAAGGCGTGGGCGAGGGCATAGCCCAGCTCTCCGCCCTCGTGGATCGAGCCCGGGACCTCGGGCGCGACGTGGCTGGGGATCCCGCCGGGGAAGGAGAACTGCTTGAAAAGGGCCTTGAGACCCGCCTCGTCCCGGGTCACGCCGGGATAGAACTCGCTGTAGGTGCCCTCGAGATAGACGTTGGCGACCACCGCGGGCCCGCCGTGACCCGGTCCCGCGATGAAGATCATGTCGAGGTCGTTGGCGACGATCACGCGGTTGAGGTGCACGTAGATGAAATTGAGTCCGGGCGTGGTGCCCCAGTGGCCGAGGAGGCGGGGCTTGACGTGCTTCGGGCTCAGCGGCCGCTTGAGGAGCGGATTGTCGTAGAGGTAGATCTGCCCCACGGAGAGGTAGTTGGCGGCGCGCCACCAGGCGTCCATCCGCATGAGCAGGGTCGGGTCCAGCCGGGTAGGCTTCGCTCGCGTCATCGGCCCAGCACCTCCCAGGTCGAGCGCGCGATCTCGACCTCCTCGTCCGTCCGCATCACGCGCACCGTCACGCGTCCCGTCGAAATGACGGAAGCGTGGGCGTCGTTCCGCGCGGGATCGAGGGCGATCCCGAGAAACCCGAGCCCGTCGCAGACCCGCGCGCGGATAGCCGCCGCGTGCTCCCCGATACCGCCCGAGAACACGAGCGTGTCGATCCCTCCCAGCGCCGCCGCGTAGGCGCCGATCGCCTTCTTCACGTGATAGCAGAAGACGGCCAGGGCCTCGGCCGCGCGAACGTCGGCCGTCTCGCGAGCGAGCAGCTCGCGGACGTCGGAGCCGGTCTCCGAGATGCCGAGCAGGCCGGAGCGCGTGTTGACCATTTCGTGAAACTGCTCCGGGGTCATGCCCTCCGTCCGCGCGAGGTAGGCGACGAGTCCCGGGTCCAGATCGCCTGAGCGTCGGCTCATCGGCACGCCCGCGGTGGGCGTGAACGCCATGGTGGTGTCGACGCTCCGCCCATCGCGGATCGCGGCGAGGCTGGCGCCATTGCCCAGGTGGGCGATGACCAGGCGCGGCGGCACGCCGCCGGGCTCGCGGGCGAGCGCGCGGGTGAGATAGGCATAGGACAGCCCGTGGAAGCCGTAGCGGCGGACGCCTTCCGCCTCGTACTTCCGGGGAATGGGCAGGAGTCGGCTCACCTGCGGCAAGTCGCGATGGAACGCGGTGTCGAAGCACGCGACCTGGGTCAGACCGGAGAAGCGCTTCGCGCAGGCCTCAATCAGCGCGATCTCGGCGGGGAGATGCTCGGGATCGAAGGGGCTGATGCGACGCAGCTCGTCCAGGAGATCCGGGGAGACCTTGGCGGGCTCGAGGAAGCGTGGGCCCCCGTGCACGATGCGGTGCCCGACCGCCTCGACGGCGACGCGCGGGGACGCGAGCGCCTCGACCAGCAGGGGAAGCGCGGCGGCGTGGTCCGGCGCCACGACCGGCCGGGCCTCGCCGCCGTCGAGGGCCAGGGTCGCGTTCGACCGCCCGATCCGCTCGATGCTCCCCGTCACGCGGCGCTGGGGAGGCTCGCCCGGCGCGAAGGCGGCGAACTTGAGGCTCGACGAGCCCGCGTTGAGTGCCAGGACGGTGGCCATGGCAAACTATGGTACCCACGCCCTCGCCGCCCGGTCAAAGCGACCCCGGCTACGCTCGCCGCGCCCCGACGCCCAGCAGCCGGCCGATGTGCTCCGATGCCTTGAGACCCGACCCGGTGAGGACGAGGATGGTCGAGTCCTCGGGCCGGATCGCGCCGCTCGACAGGAGCCGCGTCAGGCCCGCGGCGGCGGCGGCGGCGGTCGGCTCGACATACAGACCTCGGCGGGCGAGCGCGCGCAGCGCCACCACGATCTCCTCCTCTTCCACCGCGACCACGGCGCCGCCCGAGCCGCGCACCGCCCGAAGCACCTCGGCCACCCGAGTGGGCTTGGCGGAGGCGATCCCCTCCGCCACCGTCGGCGCGATCGCGGTGGGGACGAGGTGCTCCACGCCCGCCTCGAACGCCGCGTGGTACGGAGCGCAGTTCGCCGCCTGCACGCCGAAGAGGCGCGGCGCCTTCGCGATCTCGCCGTTCCGCGCGAGCTCGTCGAAGCCGCGATCGCAGCCGAGCACATTGCTGCCGTAGCCGAGGGGGACGACGACGTTGTCGGGCGCGCGGAAGCCCAGCTGCTCCCACAGCTCGTAGGCCAGGGTCTTGGTGCCCTCCACGAAGAAGGGCTGCCAGTTGTGGCTCGCGTAGAAGATGTCCGCGCTCTGGTGCAGCGCCGCCTCCGCCACGTCCTGGCGCGAGCCCGCGATCGTCACCACCTCCGCGCCGCAGGCGGCGATCTGGGCGACCTTGGGATACGACGCCGTCTCCGGCACGAGGATGCGGCACGCCAGGCCCGCGGCGGCGGCGTAGGCGGAGAGCGACGCCCCCGCGTTGCCCGACGAGTCCTCGAGGACGCGCGTGATTCCGCGGCTCCGGAGATAGCTCACCATCACCGTCATGCCACGGTCCTTGAACGAGCCCGTCGGCATGGCGAGCTCGAGCTTGTAGAGCACGGGCGCCCCCTCCCACTCGCCGGGCACCAGCGGCGTCCAGCCCTCGCCCAGGGTCACCGCGTGCCGCGCCTCGACGAGGAGCGCCCTAGCATAGCGCCAGACCGAATAGCGCGAGGTGTCGATGTCCGACCGGGTCAGACCGGGAGCGGGACCGAGGTTCAGGTAGTGGCCACCGTCAGCGTGCCAGCGCGCCTCGCTGAGCGGATAGGTCCGCCCGGTGGACGGATCGACGTAGGTCAGAGCGCCGCCTCGAGGGCGGTGAGGGCGAGGACCCGCGTGCAGAGGAAGAGATCCTCCAGGTCCACGTGCACGTCGTGATAGTCGGTGTAGCCGCCGCCCGGCCCGTAGAGGCAGCAGGGGATGCCGGCGGCCCACAGATGCGTGGTGTCGTTGCCCGCGTAGCTCTGGGGCAGCCGCACGCCGAAATGCTCGGGCTCGCTCCCCGTCATCAGGTGGAGGTTACGCCGCACCATCTGCACCACGGGCTCGGTCTTGGGCACGTCCACCGCCAGCTTCGCCATGCGGCCGAGCCCACGCTCGAGGGCGGGCGGGAACTCGATCTCGTACCGGAACGTCGGGTCCGCGACGCCGAGCGCGTCGAGGGTGCGGCGGATGTCCGCCACCACGGTGTCGCCGGTCTGACTGGCGTTGAAGCGCACGTTGACGTAGGCCGTACAGAAGTCGCTCACCGTGTAGGCGCCGCGCAGGTTGTGGTCGCGCCCCCGCCCGCCGATGATGGAACCGACGTTCAGCCGCGGCAGGCCGGGAAGATCCGGATCGTGCACGTGGGTGAAGCGCATGGCCTCGAGCGCGGCGATCGCACGCGTCATGAGCGCGATGGCATCCACGCCCTGCTCCTTCTTGCTGATGTGCGTGGCCCGGCCGAGCGTGTGGATGACCACGTCCATGGTGCCGGTGTGCTTGGTGAGGATGGTGCGAGCCCCGTAGGGCTCCGCCACCACCGCCATGTCCGTCCGCTGGCCGTGCTCGATGGCGTAGAGCGTGCCGGCGCCGCCGTTCAGCTCCGCGGCCACGCAGGCCAGCACGACGTCGCCACGGAGGGGCGCGCCCGCGCGCCGAAGCGCGAGGGTGGCCAGGATGCAGGCGGTGACGCCCGCCTTCATGTTGTAGATGCCGTGG
>JBKPDT010000014.1:0-4137 GCA_046728035.1 Candidatus Methylomirabilota bacterium
TCGTAGTAGGGCCAGTACGCGGCGAAAATCTCGTAGGTCTTGCGGCCGAGCAGGAGGTCGAATTTCTCCTTGAAGACGCGGTCGAGCTCTTCGCCGAACTCTTGATCGAAATAGGGCATCACCCAGCCGCCGAACTTGAAGCCCTTGGTCGGATCCTCGGTCGGCCCGCCGGGCGCTTGCATGACGCCATCCATGGAAACCATGGCGCCGACGATAATCTTCCGCATGGGTCACTCTCCTTGTTTGAGCCTAGGACGAACGGCTCGCTTCGACATGTTCCCACATAGCGTCGGGGAACCAGGCCGCCGGCGACCGCCTGGACGACGCAACCGGTAGCAAAATGGTAGCAAGCATGGTGGCAAACGGGCCCCAGGGGTCGCGGAGTGCGGGGGAACCGATTGAAAACGCTGAGGTTGAAAATCAGCAGGACGACAAACGGCTCGCTTTTATAGCATGAGGTCCGGAGCGAGGCAACCGATTGGGGATCAAGCGGCAGCGCCCGGCAGTCACCACGCCCGCATCCGCGGAGCGGCCCCCAAGCCTCGCGCAGCGGCCGGACAACCTCGACACCCCGCTCCAGTTTCTCAAGGGCGTCGGCCCGCAGCGCGCCAAGCTCCTCGCCAAGCTGGGCCTGGAGACGGTGGCGGACGCGCTCCTCCATCTGCCGCGCCGGCACGAGGATCGCAGTCAGTTCACGCCCCTCGGCCGGCTCGCGGTGGGACCCGAGCCGCGGACGTGCACGGGCACGGTGGCCGGCGTGAGCCCGCCGCCGCGCGGCCGCCCGCAGGTCCCCCTGTTCGTCACGCTGCGGGACGCCACCGGTTTCCTGCGCGCCGTCTGGTTCGGCCAGCCCTACCTCGCGCGGATCTTCCAGCGTGGCCAGCGCCTGATCGTCCACGGAAAGATCCAGCCTCCCAATCGCGGCAGCGGCGCCCTCGAGATGCGCGTCGACGACTATGAGGTCGTGGAGGACGCAGAGGACGAGACGCTGCACACGGGCCGCCTCGTCCCTGTCTACCCGCGCACCGCCGGCCTGCCACAGCGGCCCCTCCGTGCCTTGCTCAAGCGCCTCGTGGACGCGCATGCCGCGGCGGTGCCCGAGCCCTTGCCCCCCAGCGTCATCGCGCGCCGGCGCCTCCTGCCGCTCGGCGAGGCGCTGCGCGCGGGCCACTTTCCCTCCACCGAGGCGGAGCGGGCGGCCGGCATGCGTCGCCTCATCTTCGACGACTTCCTCCTCCTCGAGGTGGGGCTGGCCATCCGCCGCAATCGAGAGGGCCGGCGGCCCGGCCTCGCGCTCAACCCGCCCGGTGAGCTCGCGCGGGGGCTGCGCGCGGCGCTGCCCTTCGCCCTCACGGGCGCCCAGGAGCGCGTGTGGAAGGAGATTCGCACGGACATGGCGGCGCCGTATCCGATGAACCGCTTGCTCCAGGGCGACGTCGGTTCGGGCAAGACCGTCGTCGCCTGCCTCGCCATCCTGACCGCGATCGAGGCCGGATATCAGGCCGCGCTGATGGCCCCCACCGAGATCCTCGCCGAGCAGCACGCGATGACGCTCGGGCGGCTGCTCGCCCCGCTCGGGGTGGAGGTCACCCTCCTCACCAATGCCACGCGGGGAAAGGCCCGGCGCGAGCGCCTGCAGGCGCTGCGAGCGGGCGCGGTGGGCTGTGTCGTGGGCACCCACGCCCTCGTGCAGAAGTCGGTCGGCTTCAAGCGCCTCGGCCTCGCCGTCGTGGACGAGCAGCACCGCTTCGGCGTGGTCCAGCGCGCGATCCTCAGAGGGAAGGGCGAGAGTCCCGACGTCCTCGTGATGACGGCGACGCCCATCCCGCGCACCCTTGCCCTCACGCTGTACGGCGACCTCGACGTCTCCGTGCTGGACGAGATGCCCCCGGGACGCCAGCGCATCGTCACCGGCGTCCGCGACGAGAAGGGCCGCCCCAAGGTCTACGGCTTCCTGCGCGAGCAGATGCAGGGGGGCCGCCAGGTCTACGTGGTCTACCCCCTCGTGGAGGAGTCGGAGGTCCTCGACCTTCGCGCCGCCACCGACATGGCGCGGCGACTGCAGTCGGAGATCTTTCCCGAGTTCCGCGTGGGACTGCTCCACGGCCGCATGGGCTTCGCCGAGAAGGACGGCGTCATGACGGAGTTTCGGCGCGGAACCATCCAGCTCCTCGTCTCCACCACCGTCATCGAGGTGGGCATCGATGTGCCCAATGCCACCGTGATGTTGGTGGAGCACGCCGAGCGCTTCGGGCTGTCCCAGCTCCACCAGCTGCGCGGCCGCGTGGGGCGGGGGAGGGAGAAGAGCTACTGCATCCTCATGACCGCGGGCGCGTCCGAGGAGGCGCGGCGCCGCCTCGCCGCCATGGAGGAGACGGGCAACGGGTTCCGCATCGCCGAGGCCGATCTGGGCATCCGCGGCCCCGGCGACTTCTTCGGCACCCGCCAGTCGGGTCTGCCCGCCTTCCGCGTCGCCGACCTGCTCCGCGACGCCGCCCTCCTCGAGGAGGCGCGGCAGGAAGCCTTCGCCATGGTCGCGGCGGATCCGGACCTCGCCCGGCCCGAGCACCGCGCGCTTCGCGCCGCCCTCCTCGCGCGCTGGCGCGGTCGGCTCGATCTCGCGAGCGTGGGCTGATGCGGGTCATTGCCGGCGCCCTCAAGGGGCAACGCCTGGCCACCCCCAGGGGCAGGACGACCCGCCCCACCGCCGACCAGGTGCGCATCGCCTGCCTCGACACCCTCATGCCGTACCTCGCCGCCGGCCCCTTTCTCGACCTCTTCGCGGGGGCGGGTGGAGTGGGCATCGAGGGCCTTTCGCGGGGCGCGCCGTCGGCGGTCTTCGTCGAGCAGGATGCCCAGGCGCTGCGCGCCCTCCGCGACAACGTCGAGCGTCTCGGCCTCGCCGAACGCGCCCGCGTGGTCCGCGACGACGCCGCCCGCGCCGTCGACGTCCTCGCCACCGCCGGCGCGCGCTTCGCGGTGGCCTTCGCCGATCCCCCGTACGATTCCCCGCGGGCGGCCCCCGCGCTGGCCATCCTCGCCCGGGGCGAATGCCTCCTGCCCGGGGCGGTGGTGGTCGTCCAGCACGCGACCAAGACGCCGCTCCCCGAGGAGATCGGCGTGCTCACCCCCTGGAAGTCGCGACGCTTCGGGGAGACCACCTTGACTTTCTTTCGTCGTCCTGCCTAAACTCAGCCAGATTTTTTCGATACTTCCACTCGATCGACGGGGGTCCCGGTGGGGAAGCGCGCGGTGTATCCCGGCATGTTCGACCCGATCCACAATGGCCACCTCGACCTCATCGAGCGCAGCCTCCGTATCTTCGACGAGCTCATCGTCGCGGTGGTGGCCAACCCGTCCAAGGCGCCGCTGTTCAGCGCCAAGGAACGCCTCGAGCTGATCGACGAGGCCACCCACGGCCTCACCCGCATGCGGATCACGTCGTTCGACGGCCTCCTCATCGATCTCGTCGACCGCGAGGGCGCCGACTGCATCGTGCGTGGCATCCGGGCGGTGTCGGACTTCGAGTACGAGTTCCAGATGGCGCTGATGAACCGGAAGCTGCGCGGCACCGTGGAGACCGTGTTCATGATGCCGCATGAGCGGTACACCTACATCTCGTCCCGTCTCATCAAGGAAGTCGCCTCGCTCGGCGCGCCCGTCACCGGCCTGGTGCCCGCCGTGGTGGAGACGCGCCTGACCGAGAGATTCTCCAGGAAGCAGGCCTAGCCCATGCTCGCCGACCGCCTCAAGACCCTCGTCCCGTCCGCCACCCTCGCGATGAACGCCAAGGCCCGCGCCATGCGCGCGCAGGGTGTGGACGTCATCTCGTTCAGCGTGGGCGAGCCCGACTTCGATACGCCCCAGCACATCAAGGACGCCGCGGTGCGGGCGCTCGACAAGGGCCAGACCAAGTACACCGAGGTCGGCGGCATTCCCGAGCTGCGCGCCGCCGTGTGCCACAAGCTCAAGCGCGATCACGGCCTCGAGTACACACCGGACGAGGTGACGGTGTCGTGCGGCGCCAAGCACACCCTCTACAACATCGTGATGGCCCTGGTGAATCCGGGCGACGAGGTGCTCATCCCGAGCCCGTACTGGGTTTCCTATCCGGAGCAGGTGCGGCTCCTCGGCGGC
>JBKPDT010000015.1:0-4922 GCA_046728035.1 Candidatus Methylomirabilota bacterium
GCCTGGAGGCCATGCCCAATGCCGAGTATCATGCCCTCCTGCGCCAGCCGGCCGCAGCGGCGCGCAAGGCCCTGGTCACGGGCACGGACGGCGCACCGGCGCCCGCGCTCGAGACGGCGCTCGGCGGCCGGTCCGACGAAGAGGTGCAGGGCCTCCTCGGGGATCTCGGCGGCCACGATCTCGGCGCCATTCTCGCCGCCTACGACGAAGCGGATCGCGACCGCGACCGACCCTCGGTCATCCTCGCCGACACGCTCAAGGGCTGGGGACTGCCCATGGCGGCGGATCCGATGAATCACGGCGCGCTGCTCGGCCCGAGCCAGATCGACGCGCTGCGCGCGGCGTCCGGGCTTGGCGCCGGGGAGGAGTGGGCGGGCTTTCCCGAGGACAGCGTCGAGGCCGCCTTGATCCGCGCCCGCCCACCGCTCTACCGGGCGCCCGCGCCGCGTGGGCCCGCCGTCGAGCTTCCCGACGCTCTGGGAGACGAGCCCGCGGGCCCGATCTCGACCCAGGAGGCCTTCGGCCGCGTGCTGGGCGGTCTCGGCCGCCTCCCTGCCGGAGACCGCGTGGTCACGGTCTCCGCCGACGTCGCGATCACCACTCACCTGGCCGGCTGGATAAACAGAAAAGGTGTCTACGCGAATCGGGCGCGCCCGAATCCGTTCGCCGACATTCCGCAGGCCATGCAGTGGCGCGAGTCCCCCGCCGGCCAGCACGTCGAGCTGGGCATCGCCGAGCACAACCTCTTCCTGCTCCTGGGCGCCTTCGGCCTCACGCGCGCGCTTGCGGGGGAGACCCTCCTGCCCATCGGCACCCTCTACGATCCGTTCGTCACGCGGGGCCTGGACGCGCTCTACCATGCGCTCTACTCCGGCGCACGCTTCGTGGTGGCGGCGACGCCGTCCGGGGTGAGCCTCTCGCCCGAAGGCGGCGCGCACCAGTCGGTGATCACCCCGGGCATCGGCGTCGCGCTGCCGGGCATGACCTACTGGGAGCCCGCCTTCGGTCGGGAGGTGGAGTGGATCCTGCTCGACGGGCTGGCGCGCATCGCGCGCGGCGAAGGGGAGAGTCTCTATCTGCGGCTCTCGACCAGACCGGTGGACCAGTCGCTCGCGCTTCCCGCGACTCCCGCGCTGCGCGAGGGCGTGCTCGCGGGCGGCTATCGCCTCCTCGACGCGCGTGCCGAGCCCGGCTGGGAGCCCGAAGACAACGCGGTCTCCCTCTTCGCGGCGGGCGTCATGGCGCCCGAAGCCGTGGCGGCGGCGCGCGCGCTCGCAGGGGAAGGCATCCGAGCGAGCGTGTTCATCGTGACCAGCCCCGATCTCCTGTATCGCGGTCTCCGGCAGCGGCGCGGTTGGCTCGAACGTCTGGTCGGTCCCGAGGAGGAAGGCGTCCCCATCGTCTCCGTGCTCGACGGCCATTCCCATGGACTGGCCTTCCTCGGCGCCGCCCTCGGCGTGCCCCAGATCCCGCTGGGCGTCGACGACTTCGGGCAATCGGGAACGCGCGCCGACCTTTACCGGCACTACGGGATCGACGCGCCCGCCATCGCCGCCGCTGCGCGCACTCTCCTCGGCCGCGCGTCCGCCTAGGCGGCGCGCCATCTCAGGATCGCCGCCTCGTGTTCCTGCCGTGGCATAATCGACGGGGAAAATCGCATGGCCGCAATCACGATTCTCGTGGTCGAGGACGAGGCGCCGGTGCGCGAGACCGTGACCGACTACCTCGGCGCGCTCGGATACGGCGTGATCCCGGTGAGCTCCGCGGAGGCGGCGCTCGACACCCTCGAGACGCGCACGCCGGATCTGATCCTCACCGATGTCCATCTCGGCTCCATGACCGGTGTCGAGCTCTGCAAGCGGGTGAAGTCGGACCCACGCTGGCAGCTGATCCCGCTGGTGATCCTCACCGGCGTCTCCGACCTGTCTTCTCGCATCGCCGGGCTCGACGCGGGCGCCGACGACTTCTTCGGCAAGCCCGTCGACTTCTCCGAGCTGCGCGCCCGCGTCTCCTCCCTCCTTCGCGTCAAAAGCCTGGTCGACCAGCTCGAGCGGGCGGAGGAGGTGATCACGACGCTCGGCCTCACCATCGAGGCGCGGGATCCTTACACGCTGGGCCACTGCGAGCGCCTCGCCGACTATGCGGTGAAGCTGGGGCACGCCATGGGCATGAGGGGCGCGCCGCTCAAGGCCCTCCGCGTGGCGGGCTACCTCCACGACGTGGGCAAGATCGCAGTGCCCGACGGCATTCTCCTGAAGCCGGGCCCGCTCAGCCTTGCCGAGCGTGAGATCATCTACGCCCATCCGGCGGCGGGCGCCGACCTCGTGCGCGGCCTTCGCACGCTCGAGGACGTGCGGCCGATCATCCGCCACCATCACGAGCGGCTGGACGGGTCCGGCTATCCGGACGGGCTCCGCGGTGAGGCGATTCCACTCGGGGCCCGGATCATGGCGGTGGTGGACGTCTACGACGCCCTCACGACGGCCCGCCCGTACAAGGCGGCCCTGTCCCACGCCCGGGCCCTCGAGATCCTGCGCAAGGAGACGGATGCGGGCTCCTGGGAGCCGCGCATCGTCACCGCCTTCGAGGCGCTCCTTTCCGACCTCGGCGCCGACCGTCCCCGCTAGGCCGTGGAACCTCAGGCGGCGGCGCCCTCCGCCCCTTCGCTGCGCACGGCGATCGTGGAGCCGTCCACGCGCATGGTGGCGTCCCAGGTGATCTGGATGGCGTCCTTGACGCTCTGGTGCGCCGGGCATCCCTCAGGGTGAACCGCGAGCGCACGCTCGGCTGCCTCCCGCGCCGCCGCGGGCACGGTGAGGTCGTAGTGGACGTGGATGGACTTGATCCGGATCGTGCGGCCGATCCCCACGATGCGGCCTTCGACGGTGGCCCGGTACGACTCTCGATCGAACTCCACCTTGCGCCCTGCCAGGGCGCCGCGCAGGGTGCCGTACATTCAGCCGGCGACGCCGGCGACGATGTGGTCGAGGGTCGAGGCCATCGGCGGCCCTTCCTTGACGCCGTAATATTGCCGCAGGGCGCCCTGCACGCCGTAGACGACGGGCTCGGGCACCTCGCCGAGATAGGCGTTGCGGTAGCCGTCCCGGTACTCGAGGCGGGTGCGTGAGATGTACTCGAAGTCGTCCGCCATGCGATCCTCCTGGTGGCTTCGAACGTTGGATGCGCGGGAAGCCGGAACGGGTTCGCTCGACACCCAGTCTAACCTCGAAGAGGAACGGGAGGCGTCGATGTCGAGGACGATGCGATCCGCGCTCGGTCTGCTCGTGGCGCTCGCGGCGATCGGATCCCCCCTGCCCGCGGGCGCCGTCACCGAGGCCGAGCTGCAGTCCGCGGTCTTCCGGGCCAAGCCCGCCGTGGTCATGATCGGGGTTCGAATCGGCGCGACCGCGACCGTCCGCTGCGGCGACGGCCGGAGCGTCACCATGCGGCCGAGCTCCATCGGGGAGCTCGGGAGCGGCGCCATCATCCATCCCGACGGCTGGATCGTGACGAATGGGCACGTGGTCCAGCCGTTCCAGGAGGGGGCGGAGAGCGCCTTCGCCGGCGAGCTCCTGGACAAGGCGTTGGCCGAGGCGTGCGCGGCGGAGCTGGCCCCGCTCACTCCCGCCGGCCGGGCCGAGCGGCTCCGCGCCCTCGCCGGCGAGCCGGTGAATCGTACCGGGCTCGCCCTCGAGAAATCGCTCACCGTGAACCTCTCCAATGGCCGCGCGTATCCCGCGACCGTGAAGTTCTACAGCCCGCCCGCCTACGTCGTGACGGGCGCGGGCGCGATGCGGGGCCGCGACGTCGCTCTCCTGAAGATCGAGGAGCGCGAGCTGCCGGTGGTCCGGCTGGCCGCGCGCAGCACCGACCTCCACCTGGGCCAGAGCCTGTTCGTCATCGGCTTTCCTGGAGTGGTCGCCGCTCACGAGCTCCTGAGCCGCGCGACGCTGTTCGAGCCGTCCATCACCACGGGCCGCATCTCGGGGTTCAAGGCGGACATCGGCGGGCAGCGTGTGATCCAGACCGACGCCGCCATCATTCAGGGCAATAGCGGCGGGCCCGTGTTCGACGATCGGGGCTACGTGATTGGGGCGGCCACGTTCACCTCGCTCCAGGGCGACCAGGTCGTGCAGGGCTTCAACTTCGCCATCCCCGTCGAGACGATCCACGAGGCGGCGCGCATGGCCGGGCTGGCGCCGCGCGGCGACAGCATGTTCACCCGGCTCTGGAACCGGGGAGTCGATCTGTACATCCGCGACCTTCACTACCGCGCGTACCGGAACATGAGCGCGGCCAACCGCATCCATCCCGGATTTCCCGACGTCGAGCGCGTGCGGGAGGACTGCGACATCAAGCATCGCGAGCAAGGCTATCTCCACCGCGAGGAGGTCCAATGGGGGGTGATGGGCTTCGCGGTGGTGGGCGGGCTCGTCCTCATCTGGTTCGGGGGCCGCCGGCTGATCGGCGCGATCCGGCAGGGTCTCCGCCGCATCATCCGAGAGGAGCTCGCTTCGCTCCAGGCCCCGCCGAAAGCCTGATCGAGGTTCCCGCAGAAGGGAGCGGGACCGGGAAACGCGAGGGGCTGGTGCTCGCGGCCTCGCGCTCAGGCGTCGAGCTGCGGGCTCAGCGCGCGCGTGAGCTCCTCGCGCAACGCCATGCGGGCGCGGTGCAGGCGCGACTTGATGGTGGGCACGGACTCGCCGAGGATCTGGGCGACGTCCTCGTTCGCCAGTCCCTCGACCTCGCGGAGCACGACTACCGCGCGATAGTGGTCGGGAAGTCGGTCGAGCGCCCGCTCGAGCACCTTGCGGGCCTCGCCATTGAGCAAGGTCTCCTCGGGGGTCTCCGACCAGTCCGCGAGCAGGAACGAGCGGTCGCCTTCACGGTGCCCGTCGGCCAGGAAGGTCGGGAGCTGTTCC
>JBKPDT010000016.1:0-25729 GCA_046728035.1 Candidatus Methylomirabilota bacterium
CTTGATCTCGGCAAGCTGGCGCTGACGGCGTTCCGCGTCGTTGAGCGCGCCTTGCAAGACGTCCCACGGCTGCGCCTGCCCGAAGGCCAGACGGGCGGTGTCCAGGCAGCGGCAGCGCGGGCTCGACAACACCGCGCCGACCGCGACGCCGTTCTGCCGAAACGCGTCGCCGATCCGCCGGGCTTGCGCCCGTCCCCGTTCGTCCAGGTTGCGTTGGGTCGAGCAGTCGTCGAGCTTGGCGTCGGGCGGATCGAAGCCGCCCGGCGCATAGCTGTGTCGTAGGACCACTACGCTGCCGGGCGCGCGCGACACCTCCCAGATCGACTCCGTGGCCTGCGCGACGCCTATCGCCCATGCGCACAGGACGACCGCCGTTAGTCGCCGAATCAGGTCGGTTGGGCGACTCAGCATGTGATTCAGAAACGGCTCCGGCGCTGGGCGCTTGCGGCTGCTTACCTGATGATCTCGACCAGTGCTTCCACCGCGGCGGGATGCCCGGAGATGATGAGGCTGTTGGTGGGGTGATAGGGAACGATTCGAACCCAGGGCGGCGCGACCCTCGAAAGAGTGTGTGCCAGTTCAGCGGCCCGGGCATAGGTGAGCGGGATCACCTGGATGCGGATCGCCTCAGGGGCGGCGGATTCCGCGGGGACGATCCACGTGCCTTCGGCTCTGTGGACGAGCGTGTAGCCGTGTAAGGCGAGAGCGGACTTCAGTAGCTCGAGCGCCTCCGGCGGCGACACGGGCTTCGGCGCAAGCAGGGTAATCCGCCCCTTCACTTGCTCAGGATCGAACAGAAGGGTGGTCCCAGTAAACCGGCCAATCTGCTTGGCGACAGCGCTGATCTCTGCGTTCTCGAAGGTGAAGACCTCCGAGGTGGTGGCCCAGGCCGGACCCAGGGGACGCAGGAGGAAAAGGCACAGGAGAATAGCCGGCAAAAGCGTCGTGGCCACAGCCCACGTGCGCAGCTGCGCTACCACGGCGCTCCTAGAGCCGGATCGACGTAGTCCGGTTGGCGCCTCCGCGCCGATATGATGCGCGCGGCAACGATCGACAGGATCACGATCACGGTGAGCGCCGGCCAGCGGAGGGCGAGGCGCAGGATTCCGGCGGCCGCGATGCGGTTCATGAGCCCGCCGCCCCCATGTTGTTGGAATGCGCGTCGCAGGATAGCGTTCGTGAGAACCTTCATTCTCTCCCCCGATACATTGTCGGCATCCAAGAGTGCTGCGCGGCGCGCGAAGTAGCCATGTTGCGCGTGGCGGCCCCGCCCCATAGCGACGAACGTGGCGCGTAGGAACTACTCGGTAGGTCTTGCTCGACCCGCCTCCGAGGCTCCCGCGCGAACCTTCTCCCGAGCGTGCTCGAGCCGCGTAGAGACCTGCTCCTTCGCCTGGTCGAGCAGTGTCTCGGACGTCTGTTGCACCGTCCGGAGCATCCCGTCCACCCGTTCCCGAGCCGGTCCCGCGTTGCCTTTCACGTAGTCACGGAGAGAATCGCGATACTTCCAGACCACCAGCCCACCGGCGATCGCCCCTACGAGAAGTCCTCCCAGCATATGCGTCCTCCTTCGAGTTTGTGA
The DNA here is from genome assembly GCA_046728035.1 of Candidatus Methylomirabilota bacterium. Lineage (GTDB taxonomy): Bacteria > Methylomirabilota > Methylomirabilia > Rokubacteriales > CSP1-6 > DASRWT01. Next base: position 1,583 of record JBKPDT010000016.1, read on the forward strand.
CTCACCCCTCCGTACAGCATCTACTATGCCAGACCGGGAGATCGGAGGCGCCCTCTCGTATGCCCTGGTTGGGGGTATCGTAGGATATAGTGGCCGCCAAGGCGCTCGGGCGTCTCGAGTGCGGCGTTCCTGCGGGCCGTCAGGGAAGAATCCCAGATACCAAACGATACAGACCGGGAAAATGAAGTCCATGGAATGCCGCCTCATTCTCATTCTCTGCCTCTTGGGCGTGAGTAGCGCTGGGCTGGGCCCGGCGAGAGCGGAGCAGCCGAAATTTTCGACGGTAGCCCCGGGCATCGCACACGCGATCTTCGAGGTGCGCCCGGCAGACGCGGAGCGTTTCTCAGGCCACGCCTTCAAGATCGATCTCGGTGTGGCAGAACTCCGTCTAGTTCCCGCTGGAGACCCCACGGCGCGGCGCACCGTACAGCAGATCGTTGCGCCCTATCCCCTTGTTGTTGCTGTCAATGCCAGCTTCTTCGACAAGGAGGGCCGTGTGATGGGCCTCGCTGTCGACGAAGGACGAGTCATGGCCTTAGGCAAACAGCGGAACTGGGGCGCTCTCGTCGTTGACGGCGCGAAGGGGCGGATCGTGCTCGGTGCCGACATCCAGGACCATCTTGCCTATCGCCTTGTCGTCCAGGGTATCCCCCGTCTCCTTGTTGAGGGAAAAGTCCAGCAGCTAAAACCCCAGATCGCCGAGCGGACCGCAGTGTGCGCCGAGGGAAACGTCGTCGTTCTCGTCGTTTCGACGAAAGCCGAAGCTGCAGCCTTCGCACGCTTCCTTGCCGACCCGCCCGACAGAGGCGGGCTCGGGTGCTGGGATGCCCTCAACCTCGATGGGGGTCCGTCGACACAGCTCGTGGTGAAGCTCCCCTCACTAGCGCTGTCGCTACCCGGCGGAGGGGTGCCAAACGCGCTGGTAGTTGCTCCCGGCAAGAGGTGAGGCTAGTCCGTAAGCAGCGGGAATAGAATCCGGGCGTCGGAAGAGTATAGGTCGTATTCCTTCAATCGGCTGACCGGGACCAGCAAAATCTGTCTCACTTCCGGCGAGCGCGGTTTGATGATCCCACTGCCGAGTCCCTCGCGCAACGAGCTGAATCCTTGCTTGGGAAGACACCGGTAGTAGAAGTCGAGACGATAGGGCCCCGGCTCCTCCGGCACGTAAGGAACCGCATCGATCTTGGTTAGTCGGACAATTTCGATTTCAATCCCGAGTTCCTCGAAAACCTCGCGCCGGAGGCTGGACTCGATGACGTCATCGCGCGACTCCTCCTTTGAGGGCTCCAACGGGTTTCGGAGGCCTGATTCGAGCGAACCGCCGGGAAGCCCCCACGCTCCCTTCGTTCGATAACTGTGCTGAACCAGCAGCACTTCCGGAGGATTAACCTCCTCGTCGATGATCACTGCGACGGCCCCAACGGCCCAGCGCGTGGTGAGAAGCTTGCGCAGAAAGCCTGCCAGCCGGGGCGGAAAATGTTTCCACACCGCAAGCGAGGTCCGGTGAAGAAAGGGATGTCTTTCGATGAAGTGCGCCAGCCACGAAAGCATCTCTGCTATCCTCTCATCCGCGTGACCCGCCGGACCCCAGCCGTCTCCATTCTGTGATCACACTCTTCACTGGTGACAGCTTGCTTCTCGGCCAAGGGCTATTGGGGGAACAATCCGAGACTAGTTCGATGCGATACCGCCGATGCTAGATGCTACACCAGCGAGACCTAGCGGTGAATGCTGGGTCGGGGTGCCCGTTCCAGAACCGTCCGCAAAACGTCCGAACGAGTCAAGCTGGTAGCACGACTGTTTGCGCAGTAGTTACGGAGAAATGGTCGGGGTGAGAGGATTTGAACCTCCGACTCCCTGCTCCCAAAGCAGGTGCGCTACCAGGCTGCGCTACACCCCGATGACGGCCAATCCTACCACGAGGCCGCGGAGTCAGGGTGGGGGTGGAGGCACGGTCGCCTCCCCGCTTTCGACCCAGTCGAGCAGCAGCGTATAGGTGACGGCAAGCACAACGGGGCCGACAAAGATCCCGATGATGCCGAAGCCGATCATCCCCCCGAGCACGCCGGCGAAGATGAGGGGCAGCGGCAAGTCGGCCCCCCGGCGGATGAGGACGGGCCGGAGCACGTTGTCGATGCTCATCACGAACAGGGTCCACACGAGGAGGGCGGTGGCCCACCCGGGACGCCCCGTCCAGTAGAGCCACGCCACCGCGGGCCCGAGCACAGGTAGGGTTCCCACCTGGGCGATCCCCAGCAGGACGGTCACGGCGGTCAGAACCGAGGCGAACGGCACGCCGCTGACGGCGAGGCCGATGCCTGCCAAGAGCGCCTGGACGAGGGCGGTCACGATCACGCCCAGGGCGATGCCGCGGATCGCGCTCCCGGCGAGGGCAACCGAGCGCTCGCCCCGCGGGCCCGCGAGCCGATGGGCGAAACGGCACACGAACGCGGCCGCTTCCTCGCCGCGCGCGTAGAGGTAGGCGGCGATGGCCACGATGAGCAGGAGCTCCACCGCCAGCCTTGCGGCGCCCCCGATGAGGCTGACGAACCAGCCGACCGCGGTGCGCGCATACGGCGCGAGGCTGGCGGCGACATCGCCAGGTGCGGACACGATCTCCCGCCACCGCTCGGCAAGGGTGTCGCCGACTAGGGGCACGCCATCCAGCCAGACAGGTGGCGGGGGCAGGCCGAGCGATGCCAGCGAGGTCACCCAGGAGACGATCGGGTCGACATTCACCACGATCACGACGACGGTGAGTGTGAGCGGGATGATGAAGCAGAGCAGCAGCAGCACCGTCATGGCCAGCACCGCCAGCGTCCGCCGGCCGCCCAGCCTGCCCTGCAGGGTCAGCATGGCCGGCCAGGTCGCCACCACGATGGTCGTGGCCCAGATCGTCGGGCCGAGGAACGGCCGGATGATCCATAGCGTTCCGACAATCATCGCCGCGAGGCAGGCCACCCCGAGCGTAGTGCGCCCGAGATCCCGAACGGGCGCGGTGCGCGGACTCTCGTCAGTCATCAGAGTGACGGGATCTCATACTTGGGGATCAGGGAGATCATACTCGCGCTTGTCTGGCTCCGGCTCCCGCTTCGGCGTTGATGGGACCAAGGTCTCATCGCGCCCATACGTGACGCTCTCGTGTACTACCCTATGGCAAGGACATGACCACCCTCGTCATTGGCTTGACCGTCATCGGACTGCTCGCCGGTTGCGCCTCATCCGCGGGAGGGGGTTGGACCAAGCCGGGGGGGTCCGAGCAGGAGCTGGGCCGTGACTCCAACGATTGCCTCGTCCACGCTCAGACCATGGTGGGCGGGCCTCACGGGCCGCGCCCCGTCGTCGATCAGGACCGGTACCGGCGATGCATGGTGGAACGAGGGTACACGGCGGGCCCAGGCCGGCAGTAGGGGGGCGGAGGCGCCGGAGAACCGACGGCGATTAGCGCCAGTCGAGCAGGATGGCGCGGGCTCGCTCCATGGCGCGCGCTCGATGACTCACCTGGTTCTTCTCCGCCTCCGGGAGCTGGGCAAAGGTCGAGTCCAGCGGTGGGTAGTAGAAGACCGGGTCGTAGCCGAAGCCGCCCGTGCCCTGCGGCTGATCCAGCAGGATGCCCTCCGCCTCCCCTTCGACGATGGCCTCGCGCCCTCCGGGCTCGACCAGCGCGATCACGCTGCGGAAACGCGCCGTGCGCCGCAGCGGCGGCACACCGGCTAGCGCCTCGAGCAGCTTCGCGTAGCGCTGAGCGTCGGTGAGCCCTTCGCCGCCATAGCGCGCGGAGCGCACGCCGGGGGCCCCGCCGAGAGCGTCCACCTCGAGCCCCGAGTCGTCGCCGAGCGCGAGCATCCCCGTGGCCGCCGCCACGGTGCGCGCCTTGGCGCGGGCATTGTCCGCGTACGAGTTGGCCCCCTCGGGGGGAAGAGTGACTCCCGGGAAATCGGCGAGGCTGAGGACCCGGTAGGGAACGCCGGTGAGCAGCTCCGCCATCTCCCGCGCCTTCTTGGGATTGGCGCTGGCGAGGACGAGGACGGGATCAGAGGACGAAGGTCTTCTCCCCGCGAGCGGACACGGCGCGGCGCTGGAGCTCCACCAGGGCCTGGATGCCCCGCTCGGCAAGAGCGAGCAGCTCGGCGAGGCGGTCCTTGCCGAACGGCGTCTGCTCGGCGGTACCCTGCACCTCGACGAAGGCGCCCGAGCCCGTCATCACCACGTTCATGTCCACCTCGGCGGCGGAGTCCTCGACGTAGTCGAGGTCCAGGAGCGGTCGGCCCCCGACGATGCCCACGCTGATCGCCGCCACGTGCTCGCGAAGCGGCGAGCCGGGGAGCGCGCCCCCCTGCACGAGCTTGTCGAGGGCATCGGACAGGGCCACCCAGCAGCCGGTGATGGCGGCGGTACGCGTGCCGCCATCGGCCTGGATCACGTCGCAGTCCATCCACAGCGTGCGCTCGCCGAGCTTGGGCATGTCCACCACCGAGCGAAGCGAGCGCCCCACGAGCCGCTGGATCTCCTGCGAGCGGCCACTGGGCCCGCCGCGCTCGCGCCCCATCCGCGTATTGGTCGAGCGCGGGAGCATGCCGTACTCCGCGGTCACCCAGCCCTTCCCCTGCCCCTTGAGGAACGGCGGCACCTTGTCCTCGAGCGAAGCCGTGCAGATCACCTTGGTGTCGCCGAACTCGACCAGCACCGAGCCCTCCGGGTGGCGCAGGTAGTCGCGCGTGATGGTGACGCGGCGGAGCGCGTCGGGCGCGCGGCCGTCGTGTCGGGAGTGCGCCTGGCTCACTTACGACCCGCGGGCTCAGCCGGTATGGGGCGCGCCACGGAGGAACGCATGCGCTGGTCGTAGCGGCGCTTGTAGTCGCTGAGCCCGGCGAAGATGGCTCGCGCCGCCGCCTCGCGGTACTCGGGCGTCGCGAGCTTCCTCTCCTCCCTGGGATTCGTGAGAAAGCCGATCTCGATGAGGATGGCCGGCATGGCGGCTCCCCCCAGCACGTAGAAGCCGGCCTGCTTGACCCCGCGATTGACGAGGCGGAGGGAGCGCGTCATGCTGTCCTGCACGGTCTCGGCAAGGAAGCTCGATTCCTGCTGGAACTCCGACTGGGCGAGCTCCCAGAGGATGCTCTTCACCGCGTCGACCTTCTGCCGGGCGGCCGGCGACTCGAGCTGCACGACACCGTTCTCGATCGCGGCGGTCTGCCGCGCCTCGGTGTCGCTCGCCTCCGAGGAGAGGAAGAACGTCTCCACACCCTCCGACACCGAGCGGGGATGCGCATTGGCGTGGATGGACACGAAGAGATCGGCGCGCTGCTTGTTGGCGAAATTGGTCCGGTCGCGGAGCGGCACGAAGACGTCGGCGGTGCGGCTGAGCGCGATCTTGATGCCGAGCCCGCTCTCCTCCATCATGCGCGCGACGCGCCGGGTCACGTCGAGCACCACATCCTTTTCCTGCACCCCGGTGGGCCCGGTCGCGCCGGCGTCGTGTCCGCCATGGCCGGCGTCGAGCACGATGAGGCGGAGCGGCTGTGCGGCAGGGCCCGGCGCGCCCTCCGGCCCGGCGCCCTCCTTGGGTCGGTAGATGTCCAATACGATGCGGTACGGGTCCTGGAGCGCGAAGTCCTTCACCTGCCCGGCCGCCGCGTCGAGCACGATGCGGAGCACGGCGCCGGCGCTCGCGGGCTCGAGGCGCAGCTCTTTCACGAGCCCGTCGTCGATCTCCTGGAACTGCGGGCCGGAGAGTCGGAGCCCCGGGAGCCGCATGCGGATCTCGCCGCGTTCAGCGCTCTGATCCACGATGGCATAGCCGACGGGGCCGCCGGTCTCGAGCACGATGCGCGTGAACGAGGGGTAGGAGCGCAGCCGCAGGTCCGTGAACGCCACGGTGGGCGCGGCCGCCGCTACCGGCTTCGCCGCGGCCCTCGCCGCCGGTGCCGGCGCGGCCATCACCTTCATGGTGACGCCAGGGGCGAGCCGCGTCAGGCCCTTGGCGAGGAAGTCCGCGGGGAGGAGCCAGCCCGAAGTGCCGGTGCGCACGGGCGAGTCGAGGGTCACGGTGACTCCGGAGACCATCACGCGCGCCTGGTTGCGCGTGAACTGCGCCGAGCGCGAGCCGACGGTGAGCGTGCCGCGGGTCCCCTTGACGGCCCACGTGCCCTTGAGGAGGGCGGCGAGTCCTTCGGCGGCGAGATAAGTGCCGCCTTCGTCCAGACTTACGGGAGCAATGGAGCCGAGGGCGCCGCCCCTTCCCCTAAGCTCTATGGTTCCCGGACGTGCGGCGTCGCCCGTCCCCGGGAGGACCCCCAGGAGGACGAGGCCGAGCGTGATCCGACGAAGCCAGGCTGCCATGCGCGTGGACTGGACGGTAACGGCCATTCTAGCAACGCGCGCGGAGCCGCGTGAAGTCTTTATAGGACCAAGATCCCATTCCCTGGGTGCCCGCCGCTGCCTATGGTGCCCTCAAGGAGGGAAGGCAATGCGCAAGCTCTTGTTGTGGATATTGATCGGCGGGGTGGTTCTCGGAGCGGCCGCGTGCGCGTCCAGGGGGACATCGTCCATGTCGGGCGCGCCGCCGGCGAGCAATGTCACCGGGCGCTGGGCCGGCACCTGGCAATTCGAGCCTGCGAGCGCGGGCAATGGGCAGGCAATCGTGAATCTCACGCAGGACGGGAGTCAGGTGAAGGGGAACATCGAGACGCTCACCGGGCCCCACCGAGGGCGCGCGGGGTTCTTCAACGCCACCATGTCCGGGAACGACATCCAGATCACCGGCCCGGACGCCACCGGCTGGCTGAAGGTCACCGGCAACGAGATGACGGGCCTGATCAACGGCGTGCTGCCCGCGCGGCTAACGCTCCGCAAGCAGTAGACGAGGGGAATGCAGTCGGGGCGCGACCGCTACGGAAAACACCCGCTTGCGGTCGGCCTTCATGACGGTGACCCCTGTTAACTCCCTCCGGCCTTCGGCACGTGGTCCCGCGGCGACGCGCCCCTCGTCTTTCCCCCACCCACCTGCTCCCTCACGGTCCGAGCTACTACTCGCCCGAGTTCCTCTTCCATGTCTTTGGCCTCGACACGCGCAAACAAGTCAAGGAGGACCGCGATCGAACCGGTCCACCCCGTCTGGTGGCTGGCACCGAGCCCCGCTCCGTTGTCACCGTGGAAGTATTCATAGAAGAGGATCAGATCGCGCCAGTGTGGATCGTCCTGGAACTTGGCGGCCCCGCCGTAGACCGGGCGCCGTCCGTTGGCGTCGCGCAAGAAAGTACCCGCCAGCCGGCGGGAGAGCTCCTGGGCCACCTCGAACAGCGTCATGTACCGCCCCGAACCGGTTGGACACTGAACCTTGAATTCACCGCCGTAGAAGCTATACAGGTTCACGAGCGCGCGGATCAGCAGCACATTGACGGGCATCCATACGGGACCCCGCCAGTTGGAGTTGCCGCCGAACATTCCGGTATCCGATTCGCCAGGCAGATACTGGACCTTGTATTCCTGGCCACCGACGTGAAACACGAACGGATGGTCAAGGTGATATCGCGACAGCGAGCGAATGCCGTGGGGCCCGAGAAACTCGTTCTCATCGAGCATGTAGGCGAGCACTCGCTCCAGCTTCTGCTTGTTGAGGATCGACAGCAGACGCCGTCCTTTGTAGCCAATGAACCCCTGGTCGGTCGGGGCCAGATGGGAAGCGACGCTGGGATGGCGTTTCCGGAAGAGGGCAGCCATCTCCATCAGCTTCGGGTAACGCTCGACGGCACTGGCCTCGAACACCGTGGACGCGCACAGCGGCAGGAGCCCTACCAGTGACCGCACCTTCAGACGCATCGCCTGGCCGTCGGGCAGTCGCAACAGATCGTAGAAGAACCCGTCCCCTTCATCCCACATCTCGTCGTGATGCTCGCCGATGCGGTCCATCGCGTAGGAGATCCACAGGAAATGCTCGACGAACTTGAAGGTGACTTCTTCGTATATCGGGTCGTGTTCGGTGAGAATGAGGGCTATCTCCAGCATGTTCTGGCAATAGAACGCCATCCAGGCCGTCCCGTCCGCCTGCTCCAGAGAGCCGCCGGTGGGGAGCTGCGCGCTCCGGTCGAATACGCCGATGTTGTCGAGACCCAAAAATCCCCCGGCGAACACGTTGCGCCCGGCGGGGTCCTTCCGGTTGACCCACCAGCTGAAATTCAGCATCAACGCCTGAAACGATCGCTCCAGGAACCGAAGGTCAGCCCGGCCGAGGGTCCGCTCCATCTTGTAGAGGTAGAGCGTGGCCCAGGCGTGCACCGGCGGATTCACATCGCTGAAGTTCCACTCGTAGGCGGGAATCTGCCCATTGGGGTGGGAATAGAGGCTGCGCAGCATCAGCAGCAGCTGCTCCTTGGCGAAATCGAAGTCCACCAGCGCCAGGGAAATGGTGTGGAAGGCCAGGTCCCAGGCGGCATACCAGGGGTACTCCCACTTATCCGGCATCGAGATTACGTCGGCGTTCAGCATGTGAAACCATTCCGTATTCCGCATACTTCGGCCAGTGGGTGCCATGAGCGGATGGCTTTTGTGCTCCTGAAGCCATCGATCCACATCGAAGTAGTAGTACTGCTTGCTCCACAGCATGCCCGCCAGCGCCTGGCGGTGCACCCGGCGTTCATCTTCGTTCAATGATTTCGCCGAAATCCGATCGTAGAATTCGTCGGCATCTGCGATCCGACTCTTGAATATCTTCTCGAAACCGCCAAAGGCATCGTCTACCCTGGCGGCCGCCAGACGGAGTCGGACGGTCTTGCTTCCGCCGCCGGGCACGTCGAGGACATAGTGGGCCGCCGCCTTGGTCCCGACCTTGGCGGGGTTGACCGCCTCGCCGCGGCCCGAGATGATGTAAGCGTGGAACGCATCCTTGACGTAGGGAGACGCATTGGGCTGGCCCCAGAGACGAGACGCGTTGCTCTCATTTTCGGTGAAGAGCAGCTCCGCGGCTCCCTCGCAATGCAGCCAGTACTCGCCTAGCTCTTGGTGTGTGGCCTGAATCGCGCCTGGGCCCACTTCGCGTAGCGAGGGCTTCGGCTGATCCTCGCCCCAAGACCAGGTGTTGCGGAACCAGAGTGTCGGCAAGACACGAAGCCGGGCCGCCTTGGCCCCGCGATTGTGCACGGTGATGCGAACCAGCATGTCTTCCGGTCCGTCCTTCGCGTATTCCACAACAACGTCAAAGTACCGGTCGGCGTCAAAGGTGCCGGTATCGAGCAGCTCGAACTCAAACTCTTGCCGCGATCTTCTCCGGTTCGTTTCGATCAGGTCCCGGTAGGGATACTCCCGCTGCGGGTACTTGTAGAGATATTTCATGTACGAGTGGCTGGGCGTGCTGTCGAGATAGAAGTAGTACTCCTTCACGTCCTCGCCATGGTTCGCCTCACTGTTGGTGAGTCCGAACAGGCGCTCTTTCAGGATAGGATCCCGCTCGTTCCACAACGCAAGGGCGAAGCACAACCGTTGCTTGTCATCAGAGAGGCCTCCGAGCCCGTCCTCCCCCCACCGGTAGGCTCGTGAGCGCGCCTGGTCATGGGTGAAATAGTCCCAGGCGTTGCCGTCCTCACTATAGTCCTCGCGAACCGTACCCCACTGCCGCTCGCTGAGGTAGGGTCCCCATTTCTTCCAGGGAATCTGCGCCTCGCGCGCGTCGTTCAACCGCTTTTGCTCAGTCACATCCACCAAGGGTGCCATCGCTTGCCTCCTCGTTTCCTGCTTGATCGCTCACACTGCCCGCATCCGGAACACGTGGCATCCCCACGGCTTCAGCTCGACGTACAGACCGGCATCCCGTATCTCGCTCCCGCTTCGGTCGTAGGATTCACTGGACAGAACATCTTCGAGGCGCCACGTCTTTCCGCTCAGTTCATCCCACGGCACATGCACACGCCCTTGGACGGTGTCTTGCCGGAAATTTATGACGATGAGGTAGCGCTCGTCCGCCTTGACCCAGCACCAGGCCAGAATATTCAGGCAGCTCTGGTTGTCGGGCCAGCCGCTCCGCTCACAGAGACGCCACTCACCATTCCGAAAGACATCACGCTTGCTCTCTTTCAGCAGACGTCCGTAGAAGGCCACGCGGTCACCATCGGCCGCCTCTGCCGGGCGACGCCCCAGAAAGACAGGCAGCCTCGCCTTCATTCCCTCGAATTGCCCCTCATGCAGCAGCTTGGCCCCGGGAAGTGTGAGGATCGCCACCGCCGCCGCGCGCTCTTTTCCCCAGGGAAACGTTGCGGCCGCCCTGGGCTCGTCATGGTTCTCGAGGAACCGGACCATTCTCTGCTGGTAAGAAAGATCGGCAAGGAGGTGCAGACGCACGCTCTCCGGGTCTCCATGTTCCATCCGGTCATAGAGTTTCTTGTCGTAACAATAGTCAAAACCCTGCTGCTGCAGTTCCCACTCGAGGTCCCAGTACGCCTCGGCGATGAACCTGAACTCCGGATCCCTCCCTTTGATGGCCGGGATCACCGTCGTCCAGTAGTCGTTGACCGGCTTGACTCCCGCACGGGCCCCCCAGGTACGCTCGAAGATAGCGTTCAGCATCAGCATGGCCATGTCGCACCGGATACCGTCACACTGTTCGGCGATCTCCGAGATCGTCTCGATCGCCGCCTGCCTGAGCCCTGGCTGAAAGGCGTTGAGTTGGAGCACATCAGGCCATGCCGGGAAGTAGGGATCTCGGCCACAGGCGAACACCTTTCCCCCCGCCTCAACGAAGGACGCCGGATCGTTCCTCGCATCGTCAGCGTCCCCCTGCACGAAGTATTCCGTATGATCGGTGACCCAGGGGTGATCCGGCGCGACGTGGTTGGGAACAAAGTCAAGGATGAGCCGCAGCCCGCGTTCACGGAGCATGCTTCGTGCGGCTGCGAGTCCCTTCCCCCCGCCGAGGTGTTCAGCAACGACGTAACGGCGCACGCAATATGGCGAGCCGACATTGTCCTCCGCCGAAAAGTCGGCAAGGGCTCGCTTGAAGTCCCCAAGGAGCCCCGTGTTCCGCATGGAGATCTCAATTCCGGCAGGGCTCCGCTCCCAGACACCCATGAGCCATACGGCGTCAAAGCCATACGAGGCGATGACATCCCACTCCCCCTCCGGCACCGTGGCGAGGTCCACGACCTTCTGATACTTCCGGCTCAAATCGCCAAGCCACACCCATGTGTTGATCTCATAGATGACCGGATGCTTGGGCCACGTTTTCATCTCTTCCCCCCGGCGGCCAGGTAGCTGCCTACTTCGGCCGTACGATGCAGCGGAAGCCGATGTGCGAGGTCGAGGTGTCGACGGGCTGGGGGAATCGGGCGGCGGGACGGTAACGGCGGCAGTAGTTCGGCGCGCAGAGATGCGAGCCGCCCTTGAGGACCTTCCGGGGAATCTTCACCGCGGGGAGGCAGGGGTCGTAGCTCTCCTCCTCCGCTCCCCCGCGCGGGTTGTGGGCGATACAGCCGGTCTCGGCGGGCTCGGCATCGTGCGCCGGGCGGTACCAGTCGGTCGTCCACTCCCAGGCATTGCCGATCATGTCGACGAGCCCATAGCCATTGGGCGGAAAGGCGTCCACGGGCGACAGGCCCTCGAAGCGATCGAACCCCAGGTTCTGCCAGGGAAACTCGCCCTGCCAGGTATTGGCCATGTGCTGCCCGCTGGGAATGAACTCGTCCCCCCAGGCGAACTCGGCGCCCTCCAGCCCGCCGCGCGCGGCGAACTCCCACTCCGCCTCCGTGGGCAGCGCCTTGCCTTCCCACTTCGCGAACACCTCGGCGTCACTGAACGTCACGTGCACAACCGGGAAGCGCTGGCACCCGCCGATCGAGGACTGGGCGCCGGTGGGGTGGCGCCAATCGGCGCCGCGGGCGAAGTCCCACCAGTTCCAGAAGTTGCCGAGGTCCACGGGCCCCTTCGGCTTCACGAAGACCATGGACCCCGCGTAGAGCATCTCGGGCTTTGCCCCCGGGTAGTCTGCCGCGCGGGGCGGCAGCTCGGCGAAGGTGACGTACCCAGTCGCGTCCACGAAATGACGGAAGCGCTCGTTGGTCACGGGGTAAAGGTCCATCCAGAACCCGTCCACGGTGACCCGATGGACGGGACGCTCCTCGGCATAGTGCGCGTCCGAGCCCATGGCGAAGGTCCCGCCGGGGATCCAGATCATGTCGGGGAAAGGCGGCGGGCCGGGCGCCTTGCCAGTGGCGTGGGGCGTGTCGGTGACGAGACGCAGCTTGGACTGGACGTTACCCATCTCGCGCCCTACCCTGCCCGCGTCGCCACCGACCCGACAATGGGACCTTTGGCCTACTGACCTACTGGCGGTTCAGGAACTCGAGGATCGTTGCCCGGTGCTCGGCGACGAGCTTGGCCGCCGCCGTCGCGAGGAGCTGCCGGTCGCATTCCGACGCGATCACGAGACGCGTCGGGATCTCGGCGATTCGCTCCCGCACCGCCTCGGGAGTCTTGAGCGGTTTCGGCTCCGCCTTGCACGCTGGCGGGAGGTCGCTCATGTCCGCCGCCCACTTGGCATCGGTATGGCGGAGCAACGTGATACTGACGGTCTTCGAGTCGGGGAGCACGCCTTCGAGCTGAAGGCTTCGGAAGAACAGCGCTTGGTAGGTGCCGGCCCGCTCCTCCATGATGCTGGGGATTCGCGAGAAGTCGAAGGTGAGGAGGGTGAACGGCAGGGGGAGGCGACTGAGCTTCCGCTCGCCGACGGAGAAGGGAAACGAGCTGTCGAAAGCAATGATGAAGGCGCGCTTCGACCGTTTCGCCTGAAGCTGCGTGAGGTGGAGGAAGAGGAGCGATTCGACGCCCGAGTTCTCGTAGAGGCCGCCGTCGCCGGCGTGCCAATACGTTTCTTCGTCACCAATCCGAAGCGAGATGGGGCCCACGAGTGGCGGAAAGGACGCCGACGCCGTCGTCACCCCAGTCAAGGTCATCTTGCAGGGGTCCATGTGGATGTCTATCGGCGTCATGGGCCGGAGCAGCTTCCAGCGCTCGCGGATGTAGGGCGCCGGCTCCATGATCTGCCCGCGCCGCTGCAGCGAGCGCTCCAGATCGCCGAAGAAGTCGTAGTCGAAGGATTCGGGAGGCAGGACCGTCGCGGCGAAGCGACGACCGTTGTTGTAAAGGGTGGTGTTGACGATAAGCCCCGGGCCGTCGCCGGCCTTCTCCCGCGCGGCGATGTCCTCCAGGCGGGCTCCACCGTAGAGCCGCTCTGCGAGGATCTCGGCGAGGGTCTTGGCGGCGAGGGCCGAATTGATCCAGCGGAAGGACAGCAGCTGGCGCCAGATCAGGGACGTCTCGAAGTTCTGGCTGAGATCGGCGCGGTACTGATCGAAGAAGGCTCGATACGCGTCGGAGAGGGTGCCGTCGGGGTTGAGGACCTTCACGTCGCGGCCGGGCTTCTTGAGCGTGTAGTAGCTGGCGGCTATGCTGCCGCCCGACACGCTCGACACGTGGTTGATCCTCTCGATCAGGGAGGTGCCGTCCGCCATCCGCACACCCGCCAGCGCCTCCAGACCCGCCGAGCCGAAGAGCGCCGCGCGGCTTCCTCCACCGGAGAGTGCGACACCGAGGAGGACATCGCGGTCGGGTGGCGTCATCCGGCAGGGGCCGATCGCGTCCGCCCGCGGCACGGGAAAGTAGTGGGCGCTCGCGCACCCCGTCAGGAGCACTGCGCAGATGAGCCAGAGCGTGACGTGCCGTCTTGTCATCACCGCCCCCCCGCGGAGAAGACCTGCTTCCAGTCGTTCTTCATGCTCACGACCGTCCACCCATTGTCCCGGGCCACCTTGAGGGACCCATCGTCGGCCTCCTGGTACGCGATCACCCAGCGCCCGTCCCGCTGGATCCACTCCTTCTTGAGCTGGGTGCCGATGACCTGCTCGGACGGGACCCCGTAGAACTGCGGGGGATCATCCGCATGAAGTCGATCTCACTCCCCGAGCAGAGATAGGTCTTGAAGCGGTTGGCGCGCAGGTACTCGAGCAGCTCAACCATCGGGCGGTAGGTGACCTGCGCGATCGGAAGGCCGAGCTTGGGGTAGCGCGCCTCCCGGAAGAAGGCGCGGACCGCCGCCTCGTAGTTCTCCTGGCTCAGGTTGCTATGGGTCACGGTGAAGAGCTCCAGGAGCCCCTTGCCGCCATCCCGCATGAGGGACTCGAAGTCGCCCTCCAGCGCGGCCTTGTACGGCCGGCGGTCCCGCAGGGCCGGCTCCGCGGCGACCATGGCGCGTACGCTGCCCGTGTTCCATGGGACGAAGGTCGTACGGCGCCGCTCACTTCGTCGGGAAGAGCAACGTCACCACGAAGCGGAAGCCCCAGTCCGGGCCGCCCTGCGGCCGCTCCGCGTAGTAGCGGCCTCCCAGGGTGAGCTGTATCGGCAGGGGGCCGAGCTTGAGAAGCTGGCTGACGGTGACGTTGATGGGCACGGTCCACTGCTCGCCCTCCCAGTCGTAGGTGGACTCCATGTTCACAGCAAACGTGGTGTGGGTCTTGGTGGTGTAGCTGAGAAACGGCTGGAGAAAGGTCGAGCTGATGTCGGCCCGGCTGCTCTTGCCGGCCACCGACCAGATGTGAGTGACGAGCGCGCCGTACGTCCACGGCCCATCCTGCTTGAGGACCACCGCGGGTCGGGCCCAGCCCGAACTTCTCCGCGCCGATGCGATTGTCCGTACCGGTCGGGAGGAGAATGACGGGGCCAACACCCCAGAAGATCCCACCCGGCCCCGGCGCGCTCGGCGCCAGGAAGAAGCTCTGCGTGATGTCGCCGAGGCCACCCTGGCTGCCTTCGCCCACCACGTCGTCCTGGTGGATGAACGGCACGATGGTCCGCGAGATCAGGTTCCAGCGCTCGCCCAGCTTGATCGGAATGACCGGCTGGACGTTCACCAGGTACCTGAACCCCTTGTCGTCATGGCCCTGGCCGAAGTCGAAGTTGGAGCTTCTTGGCCAGGTCCTCGGCGCTCTCCTGGGCAAGCGCTGGAGCCGACACGGCCAGGACCATGAGGCCCCCTAGCCCGGCGAGCTTCATCGGACTCGAGCTTCAGGGCTTATCGACGGACAGCGCGAGCGCCTCGGTATGGCGGGCGACCACCTGGTCGCCCTTCTTCACGTCGGCTAGCCGCTTCACGCTCGGATCCACCTTGATGGTCCGGCTCTTGCCCTCGGGACCCTTGAGCGTGACCGTCCGGTTGGCGAGGTCCACGGCCTCCACCGTGCCGGTGACCTCCACCGTGTTGACGATCAGGCCGGCCGGCTTCTCCCCTTTCGGCGCCACTTCCACCGCCTGCGCCTCGGTGGCGGCGGGCGGCTCGCTGCTCTTCCGCACGAAGAGCGCCACCGACTCGAGATAGCGCACGGTGAGCACGTCCCCGGGCTTGACCTGGGCGAGATTCCTGACCTCCGGCCCGGCCTTCACCGTGACCGTCTTACCTCGCGGGCCGGTGAGCGTGACCAGCCGCTTCTCCTGGTCCACGGCGTCCACCTTGGCCTTGAATTCCATGGTCTCCACGCGCACCGCCCCCGGCTTGGATGAAGCCGACCCCGGCGGAGTCGAGGTTGTCTGAGCCTTTGCGGGCCTTCCGGCCGCAGGCCCGACCGCCAGTGTGATGATCCCGACGAGCGCGAGGATTCTCATGTCGGCCTCCCTGGCGCGGCGATGCGCCGAGAAATAGAAGGCCCTGAGCCGGGGCGTTGTGATATCAGACCTTGGTCTCATTGCCGCCTTCGCCGGCGCCGAGTTCCGATAGGCGCCATGCACGGAACGCTCGCACGACTGGCGATCGTTGCGCTTGGGGCGCTTGCAGGCCTCGCCGCCCCGGCAGCGGTTCCGGCCCAAACGGCGTCCTCGCGCTCCAGCCCGATGCCGAGCCGCTGCCGGAGGGCGGGGACCAGGTCAGCGCTCAGCTCGCGGGCCTGCGCGCTTACCCCGATAGTCGTGTCGGGGCGGATGCCCGCCCGCAACAAGGAGGCACGCAATGGAGCTCGCGAAGCCTAAACTCTCGCTCTCGCTGATGGCGCTAACGATCGCTGCGCTGCTGGCCGGCTGCGCGTCCACGGGGGCGGGTGCGGCGTCGCCGCCGACGCTCGAGAAGATCGCCGCGTCGAAGACTATCCTGTTGGGCTATCGGGACTCCTCCGTTCCCTTCTCGTTCGCTGACCAGAACAGGCAGCCCGCCGGCTACTCGGTGGATCTCTGCCATCGCGTGGTGGAAGATCTGCGGCGTGACCTCAAGATGCCCGATCTGCAGGCGAAGTGGGTGCCGGTCACCGTCGAGACTCGCGTGGGCGCCATCATGGCCGGCAACATCGACCTCGAGTGCGGGTCGACCACCAATACCCTGTCCCGCCAGGAGCAGGTAGATTTCAGTCTGACCACCTTCGTCACCGGGGCGAGCCTGCTCGCCATGGTGGGCACGGACGTGAGTACTGAGCTGAGCGGGATCCGGATTGCCGTCATCCCGGGCACGACGACGGAAACTCTGATCAAGGGCGCCATGGCGAGGGGCGGCGGCACGGGCACGGTCCAGCTTCTCGCGGTGAAGGATCACGCGGACGGGCTCGCCGCGCTGATGAACAAGACCGCCGACGTCTACGCGTCGGACCGCGCCATTCTCATCGGACTGGTGATGGCGGCGCCGGACCCCCGGCGCTTCGCCGTGCTCGACCGGTACCTGTCCTATGAGCCGTACGCGCTGATGCTGCGGCGCGGCGATCCCGGCTTCCGCCTCGCCGTGAACCGGGCGCTGGCGCGCCTGTACCGCTCGCAGCAGGTACTCGAGATCTACCGCCGCTGGTTCGGCGAGTGGGGCGCGCCGAACGCACTGACGCTGGGAATGTACGCGATCGAGGGCCTGCCCGAATAACCGCCTAACGGTAGCCGCGTCGTGGCCGACCGGCCGCCCGCTGCTGATCACCCTCCAGGGCTTGGCGCGTCGCCCTGAGAAGCTCTTCGGCCTCGAATGGCTTGGTCAGGAAATCGACGGCCCCCGCCTTCATGGCGCGGACCGCCATCGGGACGTCGGCGTGCCCGGTGATGAAAATGACAGGAATGTCGCGGCCCGACGCCACCAACCGCTCGTAGAGATCGAGGCCACTCTGCCCGGGCATCCGGATGTCCAGCACGAGGCAGCGTGGGCCCTCGTGCTCGGCCCGCGCCAGGAATTCCCGCGCCGACACGAAGCTCTCGACGCGATGACCGGCCGTGCGGAGGAGCAGCTCGAGCCCGCGACGCACCGACAAATCGTCATCCACCACAAACACGATTGCGTCGGAATGCGTCACGCGGCCCCTCCGTCCAGCGGCAGCCGGAAATGGAATGTCGCGCCACGGCGATTGTTCTCCGCCCAGATCGCTCCGCCATGCGCTTCGATGATCGAGCGCGAGATCGTGAGCCCCATCCCCATGCCCGAAGCCTTGGTCGTATAGAACGGCTCGAACACGATCTCCTGCGTCCCCTGGTGGAGGCCCGAGCCCGCATCCTCCACCGACGTCTGAACGCTGTGCTCGTCGCTCCTTCGGGTGCGCACGGTCATGGTCCGATCGCCCGCGGCGCGCTCCGACATCGACTCCATGGCATTGAGGAGGAGGTTCAAGAGCACCTGCTGGAGCTGCACTCGGTCCCCGTTCACCATCGGCGATGGCGAGTCGAGGTCGAGCGTCACGCTGACGTTGCGGATGACGATGTCGCTTCCAAGCAGCTTGAGCACGTCATGGACGAGAGCGTTCAGATCGAGCAGGGCCATTTTTGACTCGCCTTTTTGGAGCAAGTCCCGCAGTCGCTGGATCACGTCGCCCGCGCGGCGATCGTCCTCGATGATGTTGGTCAAGATGGTGCGAAGCTCGGCCGGGGCAAGCTTGCCGCCTTCGAGGAGACGGCACGCCGCTTGGGCATTGATCAAGATACCGGTGAGGGGCTGGTTCAGCTCGTGGGCGAGGGAGGCGGTGAGCTCGCCCATCGTGGAGACGCGCGTGAAGTGCGCGAGCTCCTGCCGGCTCCGCTGCGCCTCCAGCTCGGCGTGCTTCCGCTCGGTGATGTCCGTGCTCGACACTACCGCGCCGCCTTCGGGCCGGCTCAGGGGGACCACCACCATCGCAACCCACCGTTCGCTCCCCGCCGTCCCCGCCGGGTACTCGAAGGAAAAGCCAGCGCGGGATCCGTCGAGCACCGACTCGATCCCGATCAGGGCGTGGTCCGCATGCGGCTCGCCGCGACGGGCCGCCTTGCGGCAGACGTCCAGATAGTTGTCACCCACGCCGATCCGATCGCCCGACACCTGGTCGAAGTCCGGCGTGAAACGCGCCCAAACTCGGTTGACGGCGATTATCCTCCCCTCGCCATCCAGCACGGCCACACTGCTGTTCAGCGAGGCGAGGATCGCGGACTTCATGAGCTCACTCGCCCGGAGCGCGTCCTCGGTCTCCTTGCGAGCGAGCGCGTTGGCGAAGACTTCCGCGACGAGCTGGAGGCGGCCCACGAGCTCGTCGGACCACGGATGCTCGCGCCCCACCGTCATGATCGAGAGGCCGCCCAGCACACGGCCGCCGGCGACGAGAGGGAGCGCGAGCGTGGAGGCGATATCCGCCTCGCGAAGCGATTCTCGATCGCGTACCGCTTCTCTGGGCAGCTCGATCGCGCTCTGGAAGATTACGGGCCGCTCGCGAAGGAGCCGGCCCACCGCCCAGGGGAACATCTCGCTCATGTTCGCCGTCGGCACCAGCGGGAGTCCCGGCGTCGCCCAGGACGACCCGAGTGTGAACAGGAGCCCGTCCCGGGAGAGACGGAGCAGTATCACGCGATCGACATCGAAGAACCGGCCCAGGCGTTCCAGCCAGGTCTCGAAGGTGTCGTCCATGTGGTTCGAGGGCGGGTGCACGAAGGCGCCGGACAGCCGGGACAGCAGCTCCTCGAAACGGAGCCGATCGGCGAGGGCGATTCGATCGCGCCAGCGCTCTTCGATCAGCCCGGCCAGGCCGAGGATCGGGATCGCGCTCACGCTCAATGAGATCTGGAGGACCAGCACGCTCTCTTGAGTTGGCGGCGTGGAGAATCCACCGTACCCGTGAGTGGCCGCCCAGATCACGGTCAACGTCGTCAGCAGCATTGTGAGCGCGGCTCCGGCGGGGCCGAAGCGGACCGTCCCCCAGAGCACGAACGGGACGAAGAAGGCCACCGGGGTATGGGGCGAGCCCGGCATCGGGCTCGGCTCCTCCGCAAAGGCGTGAAAGTACATGACCGCCACCGCGACGAGGGACAGCGTAAGAAGCCCGGCCTCGAGCCGGCGTACGAGGCTCGCCTGCCGCATCCGGCCCCACGCCGAACGGACGACGAACACGATGGCCGGAACCAACGTCAGCTCCGTCAGCACGTTGGAGCAGAAACGCGTCCGCCATACCTGCGCATATGGCTCGCCGGCGAGCAGCGCGACCGCGGCGGCGTCCACGAACGACGAGAGGAACGGGCCGAGGAGGCCCGCGCCCATCACGAAGGCACCCACGCGGGGGAGCGTGTCGAAGCGCGCGGGCGCATCGCTGAAGGCCCGCACGATCGACGCCCCGATCAGGGCCTCGAGACAGTTGGTCGCGAAGAGCGCGAAGACGAGCGAGGGCGGCGAGAGCACCGGCAGCGCGACGAGCAGGTGGGCGGGCAGCGCCGCGAGGAGATAGATCCACCACCGCCGCGGCAGCGTGAGGAGAAGGGCGGCAGTCAGGATGGAATTGGGCGGCCAGAGGACGGACGGCGTCGCCGGCGGCAGCCGGAGGATGAAGCCGATATTCGCGCCAACGAAGTATCCTACACAGACGGCGAGCGCCGCCCCCGCCACGTGCAACGCCGACGGCGACTCACCTGCTCCGGGCCCGATACTCGCCACACCCACCCATTTCCACCGTAGCACAGGAGACGAAGCTGTTCGCGAGGTCGGCGAGCGACTGGAGTTCGGGGGTTCCGAGGAGGCTCTCTTCGGGTTCCGCCCCGCCCCGCAGCCACTTGCGATCGAAGGCCCACGTGTAGGCCGACGCGAGCGATCCGTACTCGAAGAGGCCTCTCTGCTTGGTGGCCACGAGCTTCGGCATGAAGAAGATGAGCGGCGCGAGGAATACGAGCGTGGGGCCGACGACGATGCCCGCGAGCTGGAGCACCCGGGTCTGGACCTCGGCGCCGCCGAAGAGAATCTCCTCGGCGAAGCTCGCCACGAGCACGGCGGACACCGCGAAGCTCAGCGCGCTGAGCGAGGTATGCGCGACGCCGAGGCCGCCGAGCCCACCCGCGCCGTCGGGATGGGTGGGGATGAGCTGGAGATCGAGCCGCGCCAGCCGCCACAGGAACACGTACCAGATGAGGAGACGCCAGCAGCAGCGCCACAGGAGGAACTGGAACACGGGAAGGCTGACCGCGACGTACCACCAGCCGGCAAGGGTCAGGTGCGCCGGTGTCTCGGCGCCGATCGTTCGCCAGGTCGTGACGTTGAAGGGGAGATCCGAGCGGATTCCCGCCAGGAGTAGGCCGGCGGTAAGTGCGACGAGGCCGCTCTCGATCAGCCAGGAGTCGCGCCAGTGGACGACGCTCTGGAGCGCGCGTGCAAAGCGGGGCACCTCACCCGGCTTCACCAGATTGGACTCGAGAACCTCGTACACGACGTCCCGGACGCGCCGGTCGAACCACGCCTCCGCGACGAAGAAGAGCGGGACGGCGAGGAGGAAGCGGGCGTGCGTGCCGAGGCTGGCCAGGAAGGAGACCGTCGACCCTTCCAGGGCCAGGTGCTGGGCGATCGACAGCACGAGGAGGGGGAGCCAGGTGAGGGCGACGAACACCAGCCCGAGCCGCAAGAGCCCACGTGTGCCTTCCGGCAACCCGGCCTTCCGCATGAGCAAGTAGAGCGGCCCGCCCGCGACGAGAGAGAAGCCCTTGAGGTTTACCCACGTCGGCTCGGCGCGGTCGGTCGTCTCCGATGACGCCGCGCGGCGGCGGAAGAGCATGAAGCGTCGGATGGGCGTCCTGCCTCCTGGGTTCCCACTTTCGAGCGGCGGTCCGGGCGCCGCCATCAGACCTTCGTCCCATACGACGGGCGCCCTCCATCGCCGATACTCGATCGTGAAGTGGTCCCCATGAAGGGAGAACAAAGGCATGGACTGGAGCGCGATGAGGCAGGTAGCGGTCGCGATGGTGACCCAGGTCGGGCTGCGCGTCCTAGGCGCCATCATCCTCTGGATCATCGGGCGCATGATCATCGCGGTAATCGTGCGGCTCGTCTCCCGCGCGTTGACCTTCCGCCACGTGGACGCGACGATCACGCGCTACCTCTCGAATATCCTCGGCGTGGTGCTGAACGTCGCCCTCGCGATGGGGATTCTCAGCATCTTCGGCGTGGAGACCACGACCTTCGCCGCCCTCGCCGCCGCCGCCGGCGTGGCCATCGGCGTGGCGTGGGGTGGACTCCTCTCGAGCTTCGCCGCCGGCGTTTTTCTCGTCGTCCTGCAACCGTTCAAGGTGGGGCAGTTCATCACCGCCGGCGGCGTCACCGGCACGGTGAAGGAGATCGGCCTCTTCGTGACCGCCGTCGATACCCTCGACAATGTGCGGACGCTGGTGCCCAACAGCAAGATGTTTGCCGACAGTATCCAGAACTTCTCGGCTAATCCCTATCGGCGTGTCGAGCTGGTCGCCCAGCTCGACCACGGGGTGGACTATCGCGAGGCTACCTACCGCCTCAAGGACCGTCTTGCCAAGATCCACAATGTGCTTCCCGAGCCGGCGCCCGACGTGGAAATCCTCACCTTCACCCTGGCCGGCCCCGTTCTCGCGGTACGGCCGTACTGCAACAACGCGCACTACTGGCAGGTGTACTTCGACACCAACCGGGCCATCCGAGAGGCATTCGGCGAGGCGGGCTTCCCCGCCCCCGAGCAGCACTTCGCGGTACGCGGCGGGCTCTAGGGCGCTCAGGCCGGACGCGCGGACCCGCCGGCGCGCGCGACGAGGGATTCGATCCGCGCCCGCATCTCCCAGTCCACGCCGGTGAATCGCGCGATGGCGATGGCGCCGCGACGGTTGGCATAGACCGGCCCCAGAGTCACGCTGTCGGGCACGGCGGCGGCGACCCACTCGAGCCCCCGCGCGTCGGGAACCCTCATCGCGGCGACGCTCCAGCTCTCCCCGCCGATCTCGACGCTCGCGGTATCCGAAGTACCGGCCCGTCCTCGCTGTAGCTCACCCATTTGATCCGATGGTCCGCCTCCAGGGCCCCCGCCAGAGCCCGGGCCATCAAGGTCGGGTCGGCAGCGGAATAGACGCCCGCCTCGATCTGGCGCCGCTGGACGTGAAGCACCGGGGTGGCCACGCGAGGCAGCCTGGTGACCTCGCGCGCGGTCATCTCGGCCACCTGGTCGAGGTACTCGCCCTTGAGGATCTCGACCGGCCGCTGGCCGCGGTGCAACGCGAAAAGGAGGAGGAACCCGCAGGTCACGACGAGCAGGCCCACCACCACGGCGAGGATGGCCACACGGAACGGAAGCCATCCCGCCGCGGCGCGCGCGGCGGCCACCCGCTCGCTCATGAGGCGATCACCGCACCAAGAGATGAAGGCGCAGGATGCGGCGGACCTCCTCGATCGTGGCCGGCCTGGCCTGGGTGGAGTGGGGAGAATGCGGGGTAACGAAGAGCCCTACTCGGAGCGTCTCGCGCGTCTCCGCCGAGATCCGGAAATCGTAGAGGGCACGTGGCTGACCACGTTCCAGATCGCGTCGCCGCTCTCGACGACCATCATCTTGACGAGAAGCCCACCCTGTCCGATCAGGATCATGGGCGAGAGCCGCGCGAGCGCGAGGGCCGCGGTGGGCTCGACCTCGAGCGGAACGCGCTCGCCTCCGATGGTGATCGCCTCGGGCTCGGCGACGAGATACAGATCGAGCGTCCCTGAGAGAACGGTCCCTTGGACGAGGATCCGGCGCGCCACCGGAACCCTCAGGAGCAGGGTGACCGGGGAGCCGGATCTCCGGGCCAGGAACCCGCGGCCGGGACTCGATGGATCCGCGTCGAAGGCCTCGAACAGCCCATGCTCGAGCAGCACGTTGCGCGTCGGGGTGCTGGGGCGGTCCCCGCTGAGCGTGCTCGCCGCCAGCGCGCGCCCCACCGTCTGCGGCGACACGCGAGTGACGCTGACGAAGGGCGTGCACGCAGAAACCGACAGGGCGGCGAGGGCGGCCGCGACCCAGCCAAGCGCGAAGCCGGCGTACCGCCGAAAGCCGGGCACCTCGGGTCTTTCGGCGCCTAGCGGACGGACGTCAGATCGCCAGACATCGCGGTGCCGGTGTGCAGCATGCCAGTGCCGCGGAGGAACCGGGCGCTCTCGCGCTGAAAGAGCGCGAAGGTTGCCTGCCGTCCCCGCTCCCCCTTCATGGAGAGCTTCCCGTCCTCGAGCGTGAAGTTTCCCTTTCCGGCGAGCACTCCGATGGTGCGGGCGATCCCGAACTCGTACGCGCCATTGTCGCCGATGGTCATCTCGATCCAGTCTCCGTCGTCGCGTGGTCCAGCGAGCCCTATGACGTGGCCCGCCCATTTGCCGGCCACCATCTTGTAGTCGGTGATGGGCACCGGCGTGGCCGGGGCCGGCGGGGGCGAGGAAGCGCAGGCCCCGAGGACCAACGCGGCGAGGAGGAGGACGGCGGCCCGGGCGATCGAGCCCGGACCGCCAGCCGCTTCACTATTGCGCGTCAGCCCCATGATCACTGGGGCTTGCTCAGGGAGCGGTCACGACGGTTCTTAGCCCAGCACGCCTCGTTGTGCTCGGTGCACACCGGACGCTCCTTGCCATACGAGACGAGGCTGAAGCGACTCGAATCCAGTCCCTGGGCGACCAGGTAGTTCATCGCCGCCCTGGCGCGGCGCTCGCCCAGCGCGATGTTGTACTCGGCGGTGCCGCGCTCATCGCAGTGGCCCTCGATCAGCACGAGCTGATTGGGATTTGCCTTGAGATACGCCACGCTCGAATCCAGGGTCTTCGCGTCGGCCGGCCGGATATTGGCCTTGTCGAAGTCGAAGTAGACGTCCCTGAGATTTTCGTTCGGCGCGTAGTCGGCCGGCGGCGGGGGCGGCGGCGTGGGAGCCGGCGCGGGAGCGGGAGGCGGCGGCGCGACCGGAGCGGGGGCC
>JBKPDT010000017.1:0-10144 GCA_046728035.1 Candidatus Methylomirabilota bacterium
GGAAACGTAGAAGCGCCGGAGCGGCCCGTCCGCCGGCTCCAGCGGCGGCGCCGTCGAGCGCTCGGGGTAGAAGAGCCGCAAGCCGAACGACCCGAGCAGCGAGTCGATCGAGTTCGAATGCGATACGCCGTCGATCCGGACTTGCTGGCTGCCCGCGATCAGGTACTTGAGCTCGACGCCGACCGCGACGGTATCGGCGATGAAGTACTCGATCCCGGCGCCCACGGTCCCGACGGGCATCGTGCGCTCCACGTCGACCGACCTGCCGAAGGCGCTGGCCTTCCGGTCGTTGAACTCGCCGAAGGCGACCCCGGCGCCCGCCACGAAATACGGGGTCAGCCGGCCCTCGAAGAGGGGATAGCGCAGGCGGATCTGGGGCACAAGCGCCGCAATGCCGTGTTCGCCCAAGGCGGAGGAGCCGCCGACCCTGATCCGGCGCTCGAAGACGTCGGCGGACAGCTCGCCTCCGACATAGCGGTTGTAGTTTCCGCCCAGCGAAACGCCCCAGTAGTCGTGGACACCGGTCGCGGGATTCGAGCCGAACCCGCGGATGCCCAGGTAGCCGCGGGGCTCGTCGCCGTCGCGGGCCAGCGCGATGTCGGTGATGCCGCACAGGGCCGTCGCGAAGCAGCCGGCCGCGCACAAGCGGGCGAGTCTCGCCGGGAGCCTCGCCATCACGCCGGCTTTGCGCTTACCAGGATGAAGGCGACGAGGCAGGGGGCGTCGCTGCGGTTTGCCCAGGCGTGATTGGTGCCGCGCTGGACGAGGCAGTCCCCCGCCTTCATGAGCGTCTCGCCCTCGTCCATCAGCGCCCAGATCTCGCCGGAGAGCACGATCGCGTAGTCCACCGTGCTCGTCCTGTGCATGCCAGGATGGCGCGCGGCGTCCGGATCCAGCGCGTGATCGGCGCCCATGGCGGCGAAGGCGGCCTTGCGGTCGAAGGCGGCGCCCGTCCTCTCGGGTGGGAATTCGACTATGCGAAAGATCGTCCCATTGGTCGGCGGCTCGAGCACCACCGGCCGCGCGGCCGCGTCGGCGCTCCCCGCGTTGCTGGCGGGCGTCGAGTCGGTGACCCAGAGATTGGTGAGCGCGAAGTCGGGCCTGCCGCCGATGGTCAGCACGTGCGGCGACGGGCCATCGCTCACGAAGATCGACTTGCCGCGGCCATCGTGGCCAGTGACGATACGCCGTATCCTCCGAACCATTCTCATCCTCTCAGGCCTGCGCCCGCCACCGATCCGGTCGCGCCACTATAGTCGAGGCGGCACGGACTCCGCAATAATTGGGGAGAAGCCGCGCAGCAGGCGCCCGAAGCCGGCGATCGGGGCGCGGTGGCCGAGCCGGCGCAGCGTCATCCAGATGCTCGCCTGGTTGGAGGTGACCACCGGCTTCCCCGTCCGGCGCTCGATCTCCTCCACCGCTTCGACCGAGCGCCACGCCGTGCAGGAGCAGAGCAGCGCGTCGGCGTCGGGGCGGCAGGCGCGCGACGCGAACTCCACGATCACCGCGGGGTCTTGGTCGTTGATCCCCTGATTCCCGGCGCGGGCGGCCTGGGGCTCGGCCTCGAGGTTCAACACCTCGAATCCTTGGGCGGCCAGATACGCGCGCAGGCGCTGGTTGTTCCACTCGGGATAGGGGGTTGCCACCGAGAGGCGCCGGGCCCCGACCGACCGGAGCGCCTCCACCACCGAGGGGCTCGTCGCCACCGCGGGCACGCCCGCGGTCTGCTCGATGAGGGCGATCATCTCACGGTCCCAGCCCGGGCCCTTGAAGAAGCTCCCGGTCGTGCAGCCGTAGGAGATGGCGTCCACCCGGGCCGTCGCCAGATAGCGAGCCCCGCTCTCGATCTCGGCGTTCATCCGGATCATGCCCTCCTCGCCGAGGGCGTCGTTGGTGAGCCAGAGGCGCTGGCCGTGCACGGTGAAGGGGCGGGGAACCACCATCTGGAAGTCCGCCTCGCACGTGGTGTTGGTGGAAGGGACCATCACGCCGATCCGCCGTCTCGTAGCCATCTGATCCTCCTCGCGGCGAGCTCGCCGCGCTACTTTCGGATTCCCATCTTCGTGGCGAGCGGAAGATACTTCTTCAGCTCCTCTTCCTGAAATTTCCAGAAGGCCTCGGGTCCCTTGTAGGCGAGCACCTTGTTGACCTTCGCCGCCTGCTCCTGGAACGCGGAGTCCTTCGCCGCCTCCTCCAGGAGGGCGTTCCACCGCGCCACGACGGGAGCGGGCAATCCCTTGGGGCCGGACAACCCCTGCCAGCCGACCACGTCGAGATCGGGGAAGCCGGCCTCCTTGGCGGTGGGCACCTCGGCAAGCCCGGGCAGCCGGGCCGGATGCACGACGGCGAGCCCGCGGATCTTCGTCGCGAAGCCGCCCCGCCTCGATGATGGAGAAGGCGCCAAGCGCGGCGAGCAATGCGCCGACGATGAGGTGGGGGCGTCGCACGGCGGCGCTAGTATACAGTGCGGCCAGGAGGAGGGAGAGACCATGGCGATGCTCTTGACGGAGGACGGTGACAAGGCGTTCCCGGCCGCCCGGGCGGCGGGGGAGCGGCTCTGGATCGACGGCGCGGCGCTCGAAGCGGCGACCGGCTGGTCGCTGGCCCCGGAGGGCCTCTGTCGCTCGGGAATGTGCGTGCCGCTGCCGCCGGGCCGCGAGGCAGAGTTCGTCCAGGGCGACCAGGTGGACCTGGCCGCACTGTGGCGACATCTGGGCAAGCCCATCGTCCACGATGCCTCGGGCGAGGTGTGGGCCCTCGGCGGGAGCGCAGAAGACCGCGCGGCGGCCCTGCGCTCGCTCGAGGCGCCGGACTTCACCTTGCCCGATCCCGCCGGCCGGCTGCACTCGCTGTCGGACTATCGGGGCAAGAAGGTGCTGCTCGTCTCGTGGGCCTCGTGGTGAGGGTGTCGTCGGGACCTGCCCGTGTGGCAGGAGCTGTACGAGGGCCTGAAGGAGCGCGGGTTCGTGGTCATCGCGGTGGCGCTCGACAGCCGGCCCCGCGACCCGCTGCCGTGGATCGAGGCGGCCCGCCCGACCTACCCGTGCCTCATCGATCGCGACCACCGCGTTGCCGAGCTCTACGGCATGGTTAACGTGCCCCAGGCGGTGTGGATCGACGAGCAGGGCCGCATCGTCCGCCCCACCGAGTCGGCGGGGGCTTTCGAGGGCTTTCGCAAGATGGACCGCGCCACACGGGAGCTGCCTGCCGACGTGGCCAAGACCACCGCGGACGCCAAGGCGACCTACGTGCGGGCCATCCGCGACTGGGTGGAGCGGGGCGCAGCGAGCGAGTACGTCTTCGACGGGGCCGGCGCGCGCGCCCATCTCCCCGCCGTCTCCGAAGAGACGGCTCGCGCGCACGTGGCCTTCCGTCTCGGCCAGTACCTGATCCGGCAGGGGCGCGGCGAGGAAGGAGATCGATGGCTGGCCGAGGCCAGTCGCCTCCACCCCGACTCCTGGTGCATGTGGCGGCAGCGGGCGGGCGTCACCGAGCTCGGTCTGGCCGCGCAGCCGGACTTCTGGGAGCGAGTGGACGCGCTCGGCGATCGGCGCTACTACGCGCCGGTCGACATGAAAGGCATGCCGGGCTAGGCGCGCGGAGCTGCGCGCGACGCTACTTCAGCGCGTAGGGATTGATCGGCGTGCCCACCGCATGCGTCACCGGCAGCGGCGGGGCCACCAGGAAGAAGCTGTAGCGGCCGTCGGCGACGCAGTCTTCGGCCAGCTCCTCCAGGTAGAAGATCTCGCCGAGGGTGAGACCCATGTTGGGGATGGCGCAGACGTGGAATGGGTTGCGGAAGCCGATGATCTCCGACGGCCGGACCTCGACCGCGTAGTTGTCGCTGGCCACCGCGGCGATCTCCTTCTCGTACATCCAGAGCGCGGTGTGCACCGACACGCCGGGGAAGGGGTCGAGGTCGAAGTAGTGCCAGTCGTCCCGGTCGAGATAGCGTGTCATGTGCCCGGTACGGATGAGCAGGATGTCGCCGCGCTCCACCTCCACGCCTTCGGCGGCGGCGGTCGCCTCGAGATCATCCACCGTGATGGCATATCCGGCGTCGAGCGCGCGCACACGTTTCCAGCGCGCCACATCGAGGAGCACCCCGCGCCCCACGATCTTGTTGCTGGTCTTGTCGATGCTGTTCTTCGCGGCGCCGCTGCTGGTGACGAGGGTGGCGTCGTAGCCGTTCCACATCTTCCCCTCGTAGAAGATGTGCGCGAGGCTGTCCCACTGGGTGGCGCACTGGAGCGGCATGACGATCCAGTCGTCGGACCCGCCGTAGCCCTGCATGGCCTCCACCTCAGCGGGGGTGCGCGGCTGATCGCCGCCGTCGCGAAACATGGAGTGGATGGGGTTGAAGCGCTGCCGGGTGCCGCTCTGCGGGCCCTCGCGCTGGAGGGGGATGCCGAGCGCGAAGACCTTGCCCATGGTGACGAGCCGGCTCGCGCGCGCGATGGCCTCGGGCGTGATGAAGTTGAGGGTGCCGATCTCGTCGGTGGGCCCCCAGCGGCCCCAGTTCCTGACCCCAAGCGCCAGCTTGTGAAGGGCCTCGTGGCTCATCGGCTCTCATGATATACGTGTCGCGGCGGAGGTGCCCGATGAAGTTCGCCCGGCGCTCGCTCCTCTTCCTGTGCGCGCTGCTTCTGTCCGGCGCGGGACTCCCCGCGCGGGCCCAGCCCGTCCGTCCCGAGGGGGAGATGCGCTGGGCCCTCTACATCACGCTGTCCCCCAACTGGTTCGATCCCGCCGAAGCGGTGGGTCAGCTCACACCTTTTTGGGTGCTCTATGCGCTGCACGACGCCCTCATCAAGCCGCTGCCCGGGAACCTGCTGGCGCCGAACCTGGCCGAGTCCTGGACCGTGAGCGCGGACGCGAGGAGTTACGAGTTCAAGCTCCGCGAGGGCCTCAAGTTCCACAACGGGGATCCCTTCACCGCGGAGGACGTGAAGTTCAGCTTCCACCGCGCGCGCGCCAAGGCCATCCAGGAGCGGGTCCGCGACGTGATGGTGGTCGGGCCCTACCGCGTGCGGTTCGTGCTCCACGAGCCCTGGCCGGACTTCCTCACCTACTACGGAAGCCTCGTGTCGGGCGCGGGATGGGTGGTGCCCAAGAAGTACGTGGAGCAGGTGGGGCCGGAAGGCTTCAAGCGAAACCCGGTCGGGCTCGGCCCCTATCGGCTCGTGAGCCATTCGCCGGGCGTCGAGCTCGTCATGGAGGCGAACGAGGGCTACTGGCGAAAGGTCCCCTCGGTGAAGCGCATCGTCTGGAAGATGGTGCCGGAGTCCAACACCCGCCTGGCCATGCTCAAGCGGGGTGAGGTGGACATCGCGCATCTCCTCGAGGGGCCGCAGGCGCAGGAGGTGAAGCGCGATCCCAATCTCCGCCTCGCCTTCTCCGGTGGCATCGCCGTCTTCTACCTCGACTTCTTCGAGCAGTGGGATCCCAAATCCCCGTGGCACGACCGGCGCGTCCGGCTGGCGGCCAACTACGCCATCGACCGGAAGGCGCTCAGCGAAGCCGAGACCTTGGGGGCGTCACGGCCGGCGGGCAACTTCGTGCCGCGGACCTTCGAGTTCGCCCTGCCGATCGAGCCCTACCCCTATGACCCGGCGAAGGCGCGGGCGCTCCTTGCCGAGGCCGGGTATCCCAACGGATTCGACGCGGGGGAGTTCCACCAGCTCCCGCCGTACTTCTCGCTCGGCGAGGCGATCGTCAACTACTTCCGGGCGGTGGGGATCCGCATGCAGATGCGTCCGATGGAACGGGCCGCCTTCCTTGCCGCGGTGCAGTCGAAGAAGCTCAAGGGCGTGTGCGTCTGCTCGAGCGCGCTCTACGGTAACGCGGCGTCGCGGCTGTCGGAGGTGCTGCCGAGCGACGGCGCCTTCGCCTACGGCGGCTACCCGGATCTGGACGCCCTCTTCAAGCAGCAGTCGCGCGAGACGGACCGGAGCAAGCGGGAGGCGATGCTGCACCAGATCCAGCGCCTCATCCACGAGCGCGTACGCATGGGGCCCATCTACGAGTACATCTGGCCGAGCGGGATCGGGCCCCGGGTGGCGGAGCCGGCGCTGATGCTCATCGATCCCTATCCGTGGTCGGCGCCCCTCGACGACGTGCGCCTGAAGAAGTAGCCGGCCGCCGGCCGGTTAGAGGCGGGCTTCGTCGACGGGGAGGCCCAGCCAGTGCCGGCCAACCAGCTCGTAGTGGGCGAGGCGTCCCTGCAGGTGCTGGCTGATCACGTGGATGTCCTGGAACTGGCGCTGAAGGAGAGTGCCGTCGTAGATCGCGGTGACGCCGGCCGCGTTGTACACCGCGTCGACCACCTTCACCGCGAGCCGGATGCCGTGCGTCGTGGCGAGCCGCAAGGCCGCGCGCTCGTCGAGGGTGAGGGCGCCCGTGGTGGTCGCCTTCGCCCAGACCTCGCCGACGGTCTCGGTGAGAAAGGCCCGCCCCGCGCGCAGGTCGGCCTCGGCATAGCCGAGCGTGGACTGGATCATCGACTGGTCGCGCAGGAGCGCCATGCCGCGCGGGCTCTTGGCCCCGGCCAGCTCGATGAAGGCGTCCAGGCAGGCGCGCGCGACGCCCAGCGCGGCGGCGGCGTCGCCCGAGGCGAAGAGCAGCGTGCGCGGGATCTGGTAGAGCGGGCCCTTCTCGTAGAAGGGCGGATTGACCGACAGCACCGTGCGCGACTCCGGCACGAAGACGTCGGTGACTGCGAAGTGGTGGGTGCCCGTGCCGCGCATGCCCCGCACCGTCCAGGTATCGAGCAGCTCCCCCTCGGCGACCGGCACGAGAAGGTAGCGCGCATCGGGCTGCCCGTCGGGGAGCCGGCGCGGCTCGCCGTTCTCCACGACGGTGGCGTGCGCGGCCAGCCAGGCGGCGTGCCGACAGCCGGTGCTGAAGCCCTGACGGCCGGTGACGCGATAGCCCCCGGAGACCGGGACGGCGGTCGCAGTGGGCGCGGGCGTATTGGCCACCACCGCGCGCGGTGTGTCCACCCAGATCTCGCGCGCGGCTTCCCGCGGCATGCGGGCGGAGTACGTGGCGAACACCGCGCCCTGGTTCACCGCCCACGCGGTGCTCGCGTCGGCCTTGCCCAGCTCCTCGATCACCTGGATATAGGTGGGCGGATCCAGCTCGGGGCCGCCCAGCGAGCGCGGAATCAGCAGGTGGAAGAGTCCCGCGTCGGCGAGGGCCTCGAAGAGGGGCCGGGGCAGCTCGCGCGCCGCCTCGATCTCCTCCGCGCCGGAGCGGACGCGCGGCGCGAGGGCGCGCGCCGCGTCCAGCGGCCCCGTCACGCCCGCGGGACCCGGAGCTCGGCGGGCGCGGGGTGGGCGAGGCTCACGGGCGCCTTGGCCTCGAAGGGATCGGCGAGTCCGAGCCCGTTGCCGATCTCGCGGACGGCGGGGAGCACTTCCTCGCCGAGGAGCCGGATGCACGTGCGGGAGTCCGCGTCGCTCACGAAGCCATCACTCGCCCAGAAGCCCACGATGGACGGCCGCGTCTCCTCCAGGAGCCGCCGGAGTCGCGGGATCACCGTCTTGGGCGTCCCCGCGATGATCTGCTGGTCGGCGAGCTGGTCCTCGAAGGCGGCCGCGCGGGGATTGTCGCGCCGTCCCACCGCGAACTCCACGAAGGCGGTGCGGTTGGAGGGCGAGAAGTAGCCCGAGGGGCTCGACCAGACGGGGTGGGCGAGCCCGGTGAACTCACCCTGCATCCACATGAACTGCCGGGCATTGGCGAGCGCGCGCTCCTCGGTCTCCGCGACGTGGATGCGCTGGAGGTACCCGCGGTTCTCGGGGCCCGCGACATAGCCGGCCTCGGCGGCCGCCTCGTCGTACAGCTGCCAGATCTTCTTGGTGGCGGGAATGGCGGTGGACAGCGCGATGTACGGGTACCGGTGCTTGGCCGCCCAGATGACGGTCTCCTTGCTCAACACACCAGGGATCCACACGCGGGGGTGCGGCGTCTGCAGCGGCAGCGCCCACGGATTCACCACGCGGTGATGGTAGTGGTTGCCCTCCCACCGGAACGGCCCCGCCTTGGTCCACGTCTTTACGATGAGGTCATGGGCCTCCTCGAAGCGCTCGCGGTTGAAGGCGGGGTTGGCGCCGGTGGCGAGCTGCTCCTGCCCGCCTCCGCGCACGAAGCCGGAGACGAGGCGCCCCTTGGACACCATGTCGATCATGGCCAGCTCCTCGGCGAGCCGCAGCGGATCCTCGGCGAGGGGCAGGGGATTGCCGAGCAGGACGATCTTCACCCGCTCGGTGATGGCGGCGAGGATGGAGGCGAAGACGTTGCACTTCGCCTGCATGCAGAAGGGCGCGTTGTGATGCTCGTTGAGCATGATGCCGTCGAAGCCGACCGCCTCGGCAAGCCGGTAGTGCTCGATGTATTGGTTGTAGAGGCGGCTCCCCGCCACCGGATCGAAGAACCGGTTGGAGAACATGAGGGCGGTGGCGCCGAACTTTCGCCCCTCGTCCTCGGGGTACGCCGACATGGGCTGCTCGCTGAAGTACATGAGGTGCATGGGCGCTCCTAGGCTCCCGCGAATTCGATGATGGCCCGCGCCAGCTCGGCCGGGCGCTCCAGGTCCACGAGGTGGCCCGCTCCCTCGATGACCACGAGCCGGGCCGCGGGCAGGGCCTTGGCGTAGCGCTCGCCGCACTCGAGGGGAACCACGCGATCCTCCGCGCCCCACACGACGAGGGTGGGCGTCCGCACGCTGCCGAGCAGATGGGGCAGGGTGGGGTTATGCATGTACGGGCGCCACGCGATGCGGAAGGTTGTCTCGCGGTTGACGTCCCACTGCTCGAGCAGCGGCGTCGGCAGCTCCGCGCCGAAGGCGCGCGGAAGCGCCTGCGGGTCGTGGAAGCCGGCACGGATGTACTCGATGTAGCTCACGAGCGCCTGATCGAGAATCTCGCCACGCTCGGGCTTGATGCCCATGGCCCCGACGAGGACGAGACGGCGCAGCTGGGTGGGGGCCATGGTGGCCATCTCGGCGGCGATCCACCCGCCGAAGCCGAGACCCACGCAGGTCACGCCGGAGAGGCCGCGCTCGGCGAGCAGGGCCTGGTACATCACGGCGACGTCGCGCACGCTCCGCAGCCAGGCGGGACGGGGCGACTGGTCGTAGCCGGGATGCGAGGGCGCCAGCACCGAGAAGCGCCCGGCCAGCGCCTCGTGCAGAGCCGGCTGCTCGGGGCTGCCGATATCGTGGTGCAGCACCAGGAGAGGAGCGCCGGTCCCGCCCGTGCGGAGATGCAGGGCGGTGCCGGCGACGGTGACGGTCTCGTCGGCCCAGGCGGTCATGAGGGGCTCCCGCGCGAACGGCTCTGCCGTTCCGGATTACGAACGCGTTTCTCGATTTGGTTCTCGAACCTTACTCGATACCTCCGGAGATGTCACGGGGGAAAATGGCGCCATGCCGACCGACGTGAGCGGGACGCTCGACGGTCTCTTGCGTCCGCTCCTCGGCACGCTCGAGCGCGTGGGCTGGGTGCAGCGCCATCTCTTCCCACCGATGGCGGAGCGGCTGGGCGCGGTCCTCGAGCCGCAGCAGGCCGCTCTCGCCGACGCGCTCCGCGACTTCGAGGCGCGCGCGTGGCCGGAGGCCCTCGGCTTCATGCGCGAGCGGCTCTCCGAGGTGGCGCGCCTGACGCTGGCCCTCCTGGAGGCCTTCGTCGCCGCCGCCAAAATTCCCGACGAGCCCATCGGCCTCTTCCGGGCGCTGCGGCGCTTCGCGTCGATCCAGGAGGCTCTCTATCCGCTGGCGCCCGCGCTCGACCCGGTGAGCCGCTGGTTCCTCGAGCCGGCGCGGCGCGACGACGACGCCCTCGTCGCGCGGCTCCGTGCGGCCGCGCTGCGGGACGACGAGGTGCGGGTGGGCGTGCTCCACGCCGCCAACGAGCGCGATCAGCGCGGTGGGTTCTCCCTCTACGTGCCCGAGGGCTGGGACGGGCGGACGCCCATGCCCATGGTGGTGGCCCTGCACGGCGGGCACGGCCACGGCCGCGACTACCTCTGGGTCTGGCTCCGCGAGGCCCGCGCGCGGGGCATGCTCGTGCTCGCCCCCACCTCGCGCGACCGCACGTGGTCCATCATGGGCGGAGAGGACGTCGACGCGGCGCCGCTCGGG
>JBKPDT010000018.1:0-12586 GCA_046728035.1 Candidatus Methylomirabilota bacterium
GAGACGATCGACCCCGAGTGGATCTGCTATCTCATGGGCAAGCATCGCACCGAGCCCGAGGCCGGGCACCCGCGCTGGCTCGCCCACCTCAAGCCGCTGCTCTCCGGCATCTATACCGCCGACAACATGGACTACGTGCTCCGCGACTCCTACATGTGCGGAGTGGCGGTGGGCCCCATCGACGTCGAGCGGATCATGTACTACTCGTTCTTCAGCGACAAGGGCTTGACCCTGGACCGCGGGGGCATCCAGGCCTTCATCATGTTCCTCAACGCGCGCTTCTACATGTACACGAACGTGTACTACCACCGCACCACCCGCGGCATCGATCTGCACTTGAAGGAGATCTTCCGCGACACCATGCGGCTGGTCTTCCCGTTCGATTTGACCAAGACCCTCAAGCCGTATCTGGGCCTGACGGAGTGGACGCTCCTCGAGGAGGTCGAGCGGTGGCCCGACTCCGACGATCCCGAGCGGCGCGCCCTCGGCGCGGAGTGGCGGCAGATCCTCGACCGGCGGCTCAAGTGGCGCATGGCCCACGAGGTGGTCCTCGACCTCTTCGAGCCCCGGCGCGGACACGCCTTCATGAAGGCGGAAGAGCTGGAGGCGCGGGTGCGCGAGGCCCTGCCCGCCGCCCTGCGGTCCCTCCCGTTCAAGATCGACATGGCGCAGCAGGACCCCCGGCCCCTCAATCCCATCGGGATGCGCGACCGCCAGATCTACGTCTACGACTCGGCGTCGCGGGTAGTCTCCGCGGAGCCGCTCAAGGAGCTCTTGAAATACCTGCCGGGCAAGGTCGCCCAATGCCGGATCTTCGCGGCCACCCACGAGCACGACGCCGCGCTCGCCCAGGCGCTCGAATGGGCGCTCAGCGAGGAGCGCCCGGCGCATTCCACCAACCTCTAGCGCGATCCTTTAACGAGGGAATATGGACCTGCTCGAAGCCAAGAATCGGGTGGCCGAGGCGCTCGTCGAGTCCATTTTCCGGCGCGCGCGCTACGACATCACGCCCTATCGGCGCTCGCCGGCCGCCGGCCTGCGGGTGGGCCGCGACGACTTCTCGCCCGACTTCTGGGTGAAGCCGTCGGGGGAGGCCGGGCCGGGCGGCACCGGCGGCACCAAGGACTTCCTCATCGAGGTGAAGTACCACCCGCACATCGGGCAGTTTCTCGCCGTGGAGAGCCAGCGCAGCGAGCGGTCGCTCTTCCAGATGGCGCGGCGGCAGTGGCCGGAGCTCTACTTCGTGCTCGTGAGCGACAAGCCCGAGCCCGGCCGGTCCTGCTTCCAGGCGTTCCACCTCGCCGGGTGGGCGCCGGGGGCCCCGTGCCAGACCCTCGACCTCGCCGAGGTGGAAGAGATGGGCATCTTCGCGCACAATGTGGCCGACCACGAGGAGCTGATCCGCCGCATCTTCGCCCTGCTGACGGGCGGCTGAGCGAGCACACCGCAGAGGACGGGCCATGGAGAAATTCAGGGGCATCGACTACTACGGCATCGAGGAGCATCTCTCCGACGAGCAGCGGATGATCCGGGACACCGTGCGAGATTGGGTGGAGGCGCGCTTCCTGCCCATCGTCGCCCAGCATCACCGCGACGAGACCTTCCCCCTGGAGCTGGCAGGGGAGCTGGGCGAGATGGGGGTGTTCGGGGCCACCCTCAAGGGCTACGGCTGCCTGGGACTCGACAACGTCGCCTACGGGCTCATCATGCAGGAGCTGGAGCGCGGCGACTCCGGTCTGCGCTCCTTCGCCTCCGTGCAGAGCGGGCTCGTGATGTACCCGATCTACTCCTACGGCTCCGACGCGCAGAAGGACCGGTGGCTGCCGCGGCTGCAGTCGGGCGAGGCGATCGGCTGCTTCGGCCTCACCGAGCCCGACCACGGCTCCGATCCCGGCTCGATGAAGACCCGCGCGGTGCAGAAGGGCGGGGAGTACGTCCTCAACGGCACCAAGCTTTGGATCACCAACGGCTCGGCGGCGGAGGTCGCGGTGGTGTGGGCCAAGGGCGACGACGGGGAGATCGGCGGCTATCTCGTCGAGAAGGGCACCCCCGGCTTCGGCACCCTGGACATCCACGGCAAGTTCTCGATGCGCGCGTCCATCACCTCGGAGCTCTCCTTCCAGGACTGCCGCATCCCGCTCGAGAACAAGCTGCCCGGTGTGAAGGGAATCAAGGGGCCGCTCTCGTGCCTGTCGCAGGCGCGCTACGGCATCGCCTGGGGCGCCATCGGCGCGGCCATGGGCTGCTACGACTGGGCGCTGCAGTACGCGCAGCAGCGCATTCAGTTCGGCAAGCCCATCGGCGCCTTCCAGCTCGTCCAGCAGAAGCTCGTGTGGATGATCAACGAGATCACCAAGGCCCAGCTCCTGTGCCTCCAGCTCGGACGGCTCAAGGACGCCGGGCGGGCGCGCCCGCAGCAGATCTCGCTGGCCAAGATGAACAACGTGCAGATGGCGCTGGAGACCGCGCGGCTGGCCCGCGACATCCTGGGCGCGGCCGGCATCGTGGACGAGCACCCCATCATGCGCCACATGATGAACCTCGAGACGGTGAACACCTACGAGGGCACCCACGACATCCACGTGCTCATCGTGGGCCGCGACATCACGGGGCTCGACGCCTTCGGGATCTGATCAGCCGGAGGGATCGACGTAGAGCTCGATCTCGTGGCCGTCCGGGTCGCGCACACAGAAGCACGGCGTGGCGCCCGTCATCTCGCCGAAGGGGACGAGCCCCGCCGCCTCGACGGCGCGCCGGGCCTCGGCAAGGTCTTCGTGGGTGCGGCCGATCCGGAAGGCGAGGTGGTAGAGCCCGGGCGCGCCCTTGGGCGCGAGCGCGCCGTCCACGCGCGCACGCTCGAGCGACACGTCGTGGTGATGGCGGCCCGCGGAGAGGAAGGCGATGCGACCGTCCTTGCCGCGTCCTGACTCCGCGAGACCCAACAGATCGCGGTAGAACCAGATCGAGGCCTCGAGGTCGCGGACGAAGAGCGACACGTGCCCGAGCTCGCTGACCTTCACAGCGCGCGTAGTGTAGCATAGGCGCATGCCCCCGCCCGATCCCGCGGCCACCGCCGTCGCGCTCCCGCCCCGCGTCGCTCCCGTCGCCGAGGTGGCGAAGCCCGACATGCGCCTGTTGGGCCTCCTGGCCCTCGGGCACATGGTGATCGACATCAACCAGGGCTCCCTCGCGGTGATCCTGCCGTTCCTCAAGGACTCGCTGCGGCTCACCTACACGGCGACGGGCGCGATCGTGCTCATGGCGAACATCACCTCGTCCATCATCCAGCCGCTCTTCGGCTTCCTCGCCGACAAGACGGCGCGCCGGTGGCTGCTGCCGCTCTCCGTCTTCCTCTCCTCGCTCGGCCTGGCCTTCACCGGGCTCGCGCCGTCCTACGAGGTGGTGCTGCTGCTGGTGATGATCACGGGCTTCGGCGTGGCCGCCTATCACCCGGAAGGCTACCGGACGGCCACCGCGGTGGCGGGCGAGCGCAAGGCGACGGGTGTGTCCATCTTCTCCACCGGCGGCAATATCGGCATCGCCCTCGGCCCCCCGCTGGCCACCGCGCTCCTGACCGGCTTCGGGATGCCGGGGACTCTCGGCATGCTGGTGCCGGGCGTGCTCGTGTCCGCCCTGCTCCTCGCCGTGCTGCCGTCGCTCTCCGCGCCCGCGCCGACGGCCGCGCGCGCTCAAGCCACAAGAGGAGGCGCCGAGACCATGGTCGGCGCCATGAGCCTCCTCATCCTGGTGGTGGCGATCCGCTCCTGGACCCAGCTCGGCTTCACGACCTTCATGCCCTTCTACTGGAAGGAAGTGCTGCACGGCGATCCGCGGCTCGTCGGGACCCTGCTCGCGGTCTTCCTCGGCTCGGGAGTGGTCGGGACCCTGGTGTCCGGGCCCATCGCCGACCGCATGGGGGTGCGGCGCTATGTGGTGAGCGTCTTCCTCCTCGCGGTGCCGATCGCGGTGGCCTTCCTCTTCGTGCAGGGGATCCTCGTCTTCGTGCTGCTCGGCCTCCTGGGCTTCGTCCTCGTCTCGACGTTCACGGTGTCCGTCGTCCTGGGCCAGGCGTACCTGCCGAGGAATCCCGGTATGGCCTCGGGGCTCATCGTCGGCTTCGCCATCGGCGCGGGCGGGCTCGGCGCGAGCGCGCTGGGCTGGATCGCGGATCACTGGGGGCTCACGCGCGCGCTGTGGATCTCCGCGCTGATGCCGCTCGCGGGTTTCCTCGTCGCTCTCGCGCTGCCCGAGCCCAAGACGCGTGACGCTCGATAGCCTCCAGGACGGCGAGCAGGTCCTCCTGATCGATCAGCGGGGCCGGCGCCACCTCTTCATGCTGCGCAAGGGGGAGACCTTCCACTCCGACCGCGGCTGGGTGGCGCACGATACCATCATCGGCCAGGCCGACGGCTCCTGGGTGCGTACCTCCAAGGGCACCCGCTACGTCGTGCTCCGCCCCACCCTGTCCGAGTACGTGCTCGACATGCCGCGCGGCGCCCAGGTCATCTATCCCAAGGACCTCGCCATGGTGATGGTCTGGGCCGACATCTATCCCGGCGCCCGCGTGCTCGAGGCGGGGATGGGCTCGGGCGCGCTCACCCTCGCCCTGCTCCGCGCCGTCGGCCCCGGGGGCAAGGTGATCAGCTACGAGCAGCGCGAGGACTTCGCCCGCCGGGCGCTCGCCAACATCCAGTTGCGCATGGGGGAGGTGACCAATCTCGCGGTACGGCTCCGCCCCGTCGAGGAGGGATTGGGCGAAGAGGAGCGGGTGGACCGCGCGGTCTTCGACCTCCCCGAGCCCTGGCGTCTCGTCGAGCCGGTGGCGCGCGTGCTACGTTCAGGCGGGATATTCCTTTCCTACGTCCCCACCATCATCCAGTCGCATCAGCTGTCGGAGGTGCTGCGTCGCCATCCCGGCTATACCCTGGTCGAGACCTTCGAGACCCTGTTCCGGCCGTGGAACATCGAGAACACCTCGGTGCGCCCGTTCCACCGGATGGTCGCGCATACCGGGTTCATCACGGTGGCCCGACGCGTGGTGCCCGAGGACGCTCCATTCCAGCCCCGCATGACGATCCCGGAAGTGGAATGAGATGCTCGAGCGCTATTTCGGCCTGAGCACCCAGGGCACCACCGTGGGACGCGAGGCGCGCGCCGGCCTCACGACCTTCATGGTGATGGCCTACATCATCTTCGTGAACCCGGCCATCCTCTCCTTCGCGGGCGTCCCCGGACTCGAGGGCCAGGGGGCGCCCTTCGCGGCTACCCAGGCCGCGACCTGCCTGGTGGCGGGCGTGATGACCCTGGTCATGGGGCTGGTGACGAACTATCCGCTCGCCCTGGCCTCCGGCATGGGGCTCAACGCCGTCGTCGCCTTCCAGCTCATCGCCGGCCTCAAGCTGCCCTGGCAGGCCGCCATGGGGGTGATCTTCCTCGAGGGCCTCGCCATCACCGTGCTCGTCCTCACCGGCTTTCGCGAGGCGATCATGAACGCCATCCCGCTCGCGCTGAAGCAGGCGATCAGCGTGGGCATCGGCCTGTTCATCCTCTTCATCGGGCTGGTGTCGGCGGGCATCGTGAAGCCCGGACCTCCCGGCGTGCCGGTGACTCTCGGCGACGTGACGGCGGCGCCGGTGGCGGTGGCCATCGCCGGGCTCCTCATCACCTTGTGGCTCCAGGCGCGAGGCAATACCGGCGCCCTCCTCATCGGGATCCTCCTCACCACCGCACTGGCGGTGGCGGTGAACCTCGCCACCGGAGGCCGTGCCTTCCCCATTCCCGGGCAGGCGGTGATTCCCGGCGCGCTCGTCGCGTGGCCCGATTTCTCGAGCCTCGGCTCCGGCATCAACATCGAGGTGTTCGTGCGGGTGGGCGTCATCACCGCCCTCGTGACCATCTTCTCCATCATGCTGTCGGACTTCTTCGACACCATGGGCACGGTGATCGGCATCGGCGGCGAGGCGGGCTGGCTCGACCGGAACGGGCGGCTGCCGCGCCTCAACCGCGTGCTCCTCGTGGACTCGCTGGCGGCGATGGCGGGAGGCGCCGCCGGCGCCTCCTCGGCGACCACCTACATCGAGTCCGCGGCGGGTGTCTCCGCGGCGGCGCGCACGGGGCTGACCTCGGTGTTCACGGGGTTGTTCTTCCTCCTCGCGCTCTTCTTCTCGCCGCTGGCCGCGGTGGTCCCCGCCCAGGCCACCGCGCCCGCGCTCCTCATCGTCGGCTACCTGATGATGGCGCTCGTGCGTGAGATCCGCTTCACCGACATCGAGGACGGCTTCCCCGCCCTCCTCGCCCTCACCCTGATGCCGTTCACCTACTCCATCACCAACGGGATCGGCGCCGGCTTCATCGCGTACTGCTTCATCAAGCTCGTGCGGGGCAAGGGGCTCGCCGTGCACCCGATGATGTGGACGGCGGCCGCCGCCTTCGTGATCTACTTCGCGCTGCCCGGTCTCCGGGGCGCGTTCGGGTTCTGATCGGCGAGCCCGGGGGGCCCGTGGTACGCTAGGAAGCCCGGCCTCCGGCCGGCTCGACTCTTCCGGGAGGTCTGATTCTTGATCACCGCCATGCGCGAATACTTCAGGGGGCTGAAGTTCGTCCTCCTGCTCGTCATCGTCGCTTTCGTGGCCACCTCGGTCGTGTACTTCGGCTCTGACGCCATCGGCCGGCGAGGTGTGAGCGACCACGCGGTGGCGTCGGTGAACGGCGAGGAGATCTCCGTCGAGCGGTTCCGCCGCGCCTACAGCAGGTACATGGAACTCTACCGGCAGATGTACAAGGACCGCATGACGCCCGAGATGGCCGAGCGTCTCGGCATCACCCAGCAGGTGATCAACGAGCTCGTGCAGGACGCGCTGATCGTCCAGCAGGCGCGCCGCGAAGGCGTCACCGTCTCCGACGAGGAGCTCCGCGCCCGCATCCAGCAGGTGCGGGCGTTCCAGGAGGACGGCCGGTTCTCGCGCGAGCGGTACCTCGCGGTGCTCCGTCAGGTCCGCATCGATCCCGCTGACTTCGAGGCCGACCAGCGCCGTGACCTGGTCCGTCGGAAGATGGAAGGGCTGGTCAAGGATGGCGTGAAGATGTCGCCGGACGAGCTCCAGCAGGCCTACGCCTTCCGCAAGGACCGCGTACGGGCGGTGTGGGCGAGCGTCGACACGGTGCCGCTCATGTCCTCCGTCACGGTGGCCGACGGCGAGCTCGAGCCCTACGTGAAATCCCACCAGGCGCAGTTCACGCGCCCGGAGCGCCGGAAGATCCAGTACGCGGCGCTCAGCTCCAAGGCCTTCGCCGAGCCGGTGCCGGACTCCGCCGCCGAGGCCTACTACACCGAGCATCCCGCCGAATTCGAGAAGCCCCGGCGGCTTCGCGCCTCCCATGTCCTCGTCCGGGTGCCCGCGGTGGGCGGCAGCGAGGCGGAGGCCAAGTCGCGCGCCAAGGTGGAGGACGTGATCAAGCGGGCGCGGGCCGGCGAGGACTTCGCCAAGCTCGCGCGTGAGACCTCCGAGGACACCGCCACCGCCAGCCAGGGCGGCGACCTCGGCTTCGTCGGGCCGGGCGAGATGGTGCCCCAGTTCGAGCAGGCGGTGTTCGCCCTGAAGAAGGGCGAGATCTCGCCGGCGCCCGTCCGCACGCCCTTCGGCTACCACGCTATCAAGATCTTCGACCAGCAGGAGGGGGGCCGACAGCCGTTCAAGGAGGTTGCCGCCAAGATCAAGGAGAAGCTTCTCACCGAGCGCAGCGAGCGCGCGGCCGCCGCCAAGGCCGATCAGATCCGGGGGCCGCTGCAGGCTGCCAAGGACTTCGCCGTGGAGGCGAAGACCCTCGGAGTCGAGGCCCGCTCCGCGACCATCGCGCGGGGCGACGGGCTGGAGGGGATCGGCCGCGACCCCGCGGTGGAGGACGCGGTGTTCGGCCTCGGCGTCGGCGGGGTGTCGAGCCCGCTCAAGACGGCCGGCGGCTACATCGTCGTCAAGGTCGCGGAGATCGTACCGGCGGGCGTGCCCCCGATGGCGGAGATCCGCAACGAGGTGGTCGAGTCGGTTAAGCGTGAGCGCGCTGAGGCCCTCGCGATGGAGAAGGCCAAGAGCCTGGCCGCGGCGGCGGGGCGAGATGGCGATCTTGCGGCGGCCGCGAGGAAGGAGGGCCTCAGCGCCGGCGAGACCGAGTTCTTCTCCCGGGCCGACCCTCCTCCGAAGGAGAGGACCCTGCTGCCCGGCACCGTGCTCGTGGCCGCGCTCCAGACGCCG
The DNA here is from genome assembly GCA_046728035.1 of Candidatus Methylomirabilota bacterium. Lineage (GTDB taxonomy): Bacteria > Methylomirabilota > Methylomirabilia > Rokubacteriales > CSP1-6 > DASRWT01. The sequence goes on from JBKPDT010000018.1 coordinate 8,250, forward strand.
ACGGGGCAGGTGGCCGAGCCCGTCCGGACGCCGGCCGGCGTCTACATCGTGAAGACCCTCGAGCGACAGCCCGCCGATCCCAGGGGACTGGAGACCGAGCGCGAGGAGCTTGGAAAGCAAGTGCTCGAGCAGAAGCGGAACCAGGCCTGGGAGTCGTGGGTGCGGGGGCTGAGCGAGTCGGCCAAGATCGAGCTGAGCAGCCAGGCCTCACCGACGGGTCGGTAGGGCACCGCGCCATGGACAAGCCGGCGCCCCCTCGGCGGCGCGCCCGCGCGGCCGGCGTGCCGGCGTGATCGAGATCCGCCACCAGCGGCTGCCCGGTCCCGGCCGCCTCTTCGCCGGCCCGATGCCGGCGCCCCCCTACAACGCGGACGCCGCCGCCCTTCGCGCCGCCGGCGTCACCACCGTCGCCTGTCTCCTCGAGCGGGACGAGACGCCGCCCGACCTGAACGCCGCCTACGCGCGGGCCGGCCTCGCCGTGGTCCGCTTCCCCATCATCGACTTCGGGATTCCCATCGATGCCGGGGCCTTCCGCCTCTTCCTCGCCGACCTGCTCCATCGGCTCCGCGCGGGAGAGGGCCTGTACGTCCACTGCCTGGCGGGGCTCGGGCGCACGGGCACGGTGCTGGCCTGTCTCTTCACGCTGGAGGGCGAGTCTGCCCGCGATGCCGTCGCGGCGGTGCGCGGCTGCTATCGAACGGGCGCGGTGGAGAGCCCCGCGCAGCAGCAGTTCGTGGCGGGGTTCGAGGCGGGGAGCGCCGGCTAGGGGGCTTCGGGCTCGCCGCGACGGCCGGTGTAGCGGCTCCCGCCCCACGCGAGTCGGTCGGCGAGCGCTGTCTTCCAGCGCGGGAAACGGATGCGGGCGAAGACGCGCAGGCCGCGCATGTCGTCGAAGGTCGAGTAGATCACCGGAGTCATCAGGAGGGTGACGATGAGGCACATCGCCTGGCCACCCACCACCACCTTGGCGAGCGAGGCGCGCGAGGCGGATCCGTCGCCCGAGCCGAGCGCCACCGGGAGCATGCCCGCGATGATGGCGAGGGTGGTCATGAGGATGGGCCGGAGCCGGGCGCGATCGGCCTCCATCTGCGCCTCCGTCCGCGGCATCCCCCGCTCACGCAGCACGTTGGTGTAGTCCACCTGGAGGATGGCGTTCTTCTTCACCACCCCCATCAGCAGGAAGAGTCCCATGATCGAGTAAATATTGAGGGTGGATCGCCAGAGGACCAACGTGAGCAGGCCGAACGGGATGGCGATGAACATCGACACCATGATGGTGAGGGGGTGCACGAACGACTCGAACTGCGCGGCGAGCACGATGTAGATGAAGGCGAGCGACAGCACGAAGGCGATGAGGAAATTCCCCAGCGCCTCCTGGAGGAGCTTGCCGCGGCCGGTGGCGAGGATGCCGTACTCGGGGGGCATCCGCTGGCTGGCGACCGCGGCGTACGCCTCGCGGAAGGCCTCGGCGAGGGGCTTCCGGTAGAGGTTGGAGATGATGGTGATGGAGCGCTCCTGCGCGTAGCGCTCGATCTGGCCGGGGCTCATGCCGGCCCCGAAGGAGGTGACGTTGGACAGCTTCACCAGCGAGCCATTGGCGGCCGGTACTATGAGGGCGGGCAGCCCGGAGGCGTCCTTGCGATAGCCCTCGTCCAGGCGGATCCGGATGTCGTACTGCTCGCCGGCCTCCCGGTAGAAGCCGACTTTTTCCCCGCCCACCATGGTCCGCAGCGCCGCCGCCACCGTATCCACGCGCACGCCCAGATCGGAGGCCTTCTGGCGGTCGATTCGCACCTGTACTTCCGGCTGGCGGAGGGCCTGGGCGGTATCGAGGTCCACGAAGCCGTCCTTGGTCTTGAGGACGCCGATCACGCCCTGCGCGTAGCGCTCGAGCTGGGTGAGCTCGGGGCCGCGCAGGATGAGATTGAACGGCGTCTGCCGGAAGCCGCCCCCGCCGATGAGGCTGATGTTCTGCACACTCACGCGCATCCCCGGGAAGCCGGTCATGCGGCGGCGCACGTCCTGCATCAGGTCGGGTTGACTCCGCTTGCGCTGCGAGAGGTGCTTGAGGCCGACATAGGTCGAGATGTCGGTGACGTTGGACTGGTACTGTCCGCGAACGCCGATGGTCGTGAAGAGGGTCACTACCTCCGGCACCTTGCGGATCTCCTCTTCCATCGCCTGGCTGATCAGCGCGCTGCGGTCGACCGAAGAGCCGGGCGGGGCTTCCGCGATCACCTCGAACTCGCTCATGTCGTCGTCCACGACGAATTCGAGGCGAGAGGTGGTGAGGAGGTAGTACCCGGCGACGAGGATGGCGGCGATCCCGATGAAGCAGATGGCGCGGTGCCGGAGGCACCAGCTCAGCGCCAACTCGTAAGCCGACTCCATCCGATGGTAGAACCCGGCCGCCTTCGAGGCCGGCCCGGAGGGGCCGCTGCCGTGAGCCCCGCCCTCGCCCGGCGTCGCGGCGGACAGGATACGCGCGGCGAGCATCGGGGTGAGGGTGAAGGCGACCACGAGCGAGACCATGATCGCGAAGGTCGCGGTGAGCCCGAAGGAGTTCCAGAACTTCCCGACGAGCCCGCCCATGAAGGCGACGGGCAGGAAGATCACCACCAGCGAGACGGTGGTGGCGGTCACCGCGAGGGAGATCTCCCTGGTCCCGCTGACGGCGGCCTCGAAGGGCGGCTGCCCCTCCTCCTCCGTGTGCCGGAAGATGTTCTCCAGCACGATGATGGCGTCGTCGATCACGATGCCGGTGGAGAGCGATAACCCGAGCATGGTCAGGTTGTTGAGGGTGAAGCCGGCCATGCGCATGGCGGTGAAGGTCGCGACGATCGACACCGGGATCGCCAGCGCCGCCACGAAGGCGGGCCGGAGCTTCTTCACGGAGAGGAAGAAGATCATGGTGGCGAGGATGGAGGCCCCCGTCACCTTGAGGAGAAATTCGGGGTCGCCCTGCAGGAAGGCGGCCGCCACCGCCGCCACGATGGCGAGGAGCACCATGCTCTCGTACCAGCGCAGCCGCCCGATGAAGGCGGCCACGATGAGGCTGGCGAGGAGCCCGCCGAGGAGGAGATGGTCCTGCACCTCGTGGAAGGAGCGCTTGATGAAGCGCGAGAGGTCGCGGACGACCTGGAACTGGATGTCCTGGGGCAGGCCCTTCTGCACCTCGGCGAGGCGGGCCTTCACGCGGTCCACCACCGCGACCGTATTGGTGCCGGACTGCTTGCGGATGAGGAGGGACACCGCGTTGGCGCCGTTGAGCCGCGACAGCGTCCGGGGCTCTTCCTCGGCGTCCGCCACCGTGGCGATGTCGCGCACGCGGACCGGGCTCCCCTTGGAGTCGGCGACGATGAGCTCGTTGAAGGCCTCGACCGACTCGATGCGCCCGAGCGTGCGCAGGCCCTCCTCGTTGCCTCCCGCGGTGAGGCGCCCGCCGGGGATCTCGACGTTCTGACGGAGGAGCGCGTCCTTGACCTGTTGGACGGACAGGCCGAAGGCGGTGAGCTTGTCCGGATTGACGAGGATCTGGATCTCGCGCTTGCGGTCGCCGACGAGAGTGATGGCGCCGACGTCCTTCACCGTCTCCAGCGCCCGCTTGATCCGCTTGTCCGCGATCTCGGTGATCTCCCGCGCGGAGCGCTGGCCGGACACCACCAGGGCGAGGATGGGCGCGGAGTCAGGGTCCACCTTCTCGACGATGGGCGAGTCGGTGCCCGCGGGCAGCCGCGACAGGACGGTGCCCACCTTCTCGCGGACGTCGTTGGCCGCTTCTTGCACGTTGCGCTCGAGCACGAAGGTCGCGAAGACCTGACTCTGCCCCTCGATGGTGGAGGAGCGGAGCTCGTCGAGCCCGCTGATGGTGTTGACGACCTCCTCGATGGGCTTGGTGATTTGGCTCTCGATCTCCTCCGGGGAGGCGCCGGGGAGCCGCGTGGTGATGGTGATGGTCGGCAGATCGACCTTGGGGAAGATGTCGACGCCCAGCTGAAAAAAGGAGGCCAGTCCCAGCACCACCAGGGTGGCGATGAGCATGGTGGTGAAGACGGGACGGCGGACGAAGACCTCGAGGAAACCCATCAGCGGGCGGGCGGCGGCGGAGTGGTCCGGCCGTCCACCAAGGTCACCGGGGCGCCGTTGAAGAGCTGGGAAAGGTTCGACACCGCCACCGTCTCCCCGGGCTTCACGCCATCCAGGATCTCCACGAGGGCGCCTTGGCGCGAGCCCGCCCTGACGACGCGCTCCTCCACCTTGCCGTTCATCACCACGAAGACCTTGCTGATCCCCACGAAGTAGACGACCGCCTCGGCGGGCACGAAGGCGGCGGCGGC
>JBKPDT010000019.1:0-9001 GCA_046728035.1 Candidatus Methylomirabilota bacterium
CGCCGACATGTAGGCGAGGAAGAGCTTGCCCAGCGCCGAGCAGTAGAGCGGTCGCTGATCCCCGACGGCCACGGTGTAGCGGACTGGATTGTGGCTCTCCACCTTGTCGATGTAGACGGCGGCGGCGCCGTCGGAGCCGAGAGTGCCGATGAGCGCGGTCTCTCCGCTCTTCGCCGCGAGATCCTCGAGGAAGGGACGCGAGATCTCGGGCAGCTCGCGGTTCGAGAGCGCGGCCATCGCGAAGGTGAACGCGCCCGGCCCCAGGCGGTAGCGGCCGTCCTCCCCGCGCACGAGGTAGCCGAGGCGCGTCAGCGAGCGGAGGAGGTAGAAGAGGCTCGACTTGGGTGAAGCGAGACGGTGCGACAGCTCGCTGAGGGTCTGGCCCCCGCGATCGCGCGCGAGGATCTCCAGCGCCTGGAGCACGCGCCCGATCGCGCGCGGCCCCGCGTCACGAGGACGCGGAGCGCCTGCTCCCGGCGGTGGCTCGGAGGTTCGCATAGAAGAACGCGGGTCCTATGACCGAATTGGAGCCTGTCATGGCGGGACCGAGGTGTCAACCGCGACGCAGGGTCGCGCGGAGTACCGAGGGGCGGAGAAGAGCGCCGGGCGGGACGAAATCTCCGAGCACGCCCATCACGATGTCGAGGAGGGCGGGCCGGCTCGCGAGGAGGTGCCCAGCGAGATCGGCGAGGCGGCGGCGGCCGATCACCACCTGGAGCGCGCGGGTGAGGCGCGCCTTGCCGCGGAAGGCCTGGCGTCGGGCGCGCGCGTAGGGCCAGAGCGCGGCGCGGGAGCAATCGCCGGCGCGGAGCGCCGTGTGCGCCACCTCGGCGAGGAGCTCGGCGGACCGGAGCGCGGTGTAGAGCCCCTCGCCGGTGAACGGATCGTAGAAGCCCGCCGCGTCGCCGACCAGGGCCACCCCGCCCACGCGCGGCTCGGCGACGCGATAGGCGAGCGGGCCCATCGCCATCAGCGGGCCCGCCGGCCGCATGTCACGGAGGCGCGGGGCGAGATGGCGGAGCTGCTTGAGCCGCGCCGCGAAGAAGGTCTCGAGCCGGCCGCGGAAGGCGCGCGCGTGGGCGTGCGGCACCACCAGGCCCAGGTTGGCGAGCCCCGGCGCCACCGGGTTGAGGATGGCGTAGTCCGGCGGGTCCACGTACATCTCGCCGAGGTCGCGGAGTCCCTCGAGGCCACTGACGTGCTGGATGAGCGCCATGCGCCGGAGGCGGTGCGGACGCAGGAGGCCGAGCGCGTGCGCCACCACCGACGCGCGCCCGTCGGCGCCGACGACGAGCCGGGCCGGCGCCTCGAGGGCGCCGCCCTGCGCGTCCTCGTATCGGACGCCCGCGACCGCGCCGGCCTCCATGCGCAGCCCGGTGACGCGATGACGCTCGCGCGCGTCGAGCGGCAGCAGCCGCGCGCGCTCGAACAGGATGCGGTCGAGGACCTCGCGCCGGATGGCGAGCGCGTGGCCGCGATAGCCGCGCCAGGGCCCGCCCGCCGGATACCGGCCCTCGAGACGCCGGCCGTCGGGTGCCACGATGAGCATGCCGGCCACGGGCTGCGCCGCCGCGTCCACGTCCTTGAGGACGCCGAGGCGATCGAGGATGCGCGCCGACTCGGGTGACAGATACTCGCCGCAGATCTTGGGGCGCGGAAACGCGGCCTTGTCGAGCAGCAGCACCGACCACCCGCGCTCGGCGAGGAGGATGGCGGTCGCGCTTCCCGCGGGGCCGCCGCCGACTACCACCGCGTCGTAGCGCGCCGTCACGGGATGGTCGCCTCGCCTTCGGCGGCGGCTCCGTCCTTCACCCGGACGACGCAGAGCCGCAGAAGGGGGACGTAGCGCCGGACCTCCACGCGCTCCAGGCCGGCACGCGCGCACAGCCCCCGCACCTCTTCGGCGGTATACGCCCGGCGTACGGACAGCGGCCCGTCATGGCGGGACATGCGCCCGCAGCCGAGGAGCCGCGTGACGAGCCAGACCAGTGCCCAGGCCGAGCGGCTCCGCGCGAGGTCGTTGACGACGACGCCGGCGCGCGCCACCGCATCCATGGCGGCGAGATGAGCAGTGGCGGCGGCGGGCTCGAGGTGATGGAGGGTCAGCGCGGAGATGGCGATGTCCACCCCGCCGCGCCGGAAGGGCAAGGCGAGGGCGTCGGCCTGAAGGAGCGTGATCTCCGGATAGCCGGCCACCATCCCGCGCGCCACCGCGAGCGTGGCGCCGTCGAGATCGAGGGCAAAGACGCGGATCGGGCGCCCGGCGCGCCGCGCCCAGCGGACGAGCGCGCGGGGCACGTCGGCGCCGCCGGTGCCGAGGTCGAGCACGGTGGCCATCCGCCCCGTGGGGAGCCGGGCGAGCAGCCGGCGGACGTGACGAAGGGTCACGAGCCGACCGCCGAAGGCGCCGTTGAGGCGGGCCACGTCGGCGAGGCTTTGCGCCCGCTCGGCGAAGGGCGCGGGCCCGTCCAGGAGCTCGAAGGCTCCGGCGGCGCGCGCGAGCGGCGGGAGGAACCCCATCTACCAGCGGAGCAGCGCGCCCTCGGCGGCGAAGCCGGGACCCAGGGCGATCATGAGCCCCCAGTCGCCGGGCTGGGGCGCGCCCGAGCGCAGGACCTCGTCGAGAACGAAGAGGACGGTCGCTGACGACATGTTGCCGAAGACGCGCAGTACGTGGCGGGAGTGCGCGACCTGCGCGTCGGTGAGGTCGAGCAGGGTCCTCGCCTGCTCGATGACCCGGCGGCCCGCCGAGTGCAGGACGAAGTGGCGCACGTCGCCCTTCTTGAGCCCGTGCGAAGCCATCAGGAGATCGGCCATCTCCCGCATCATGCCGGCGCCGATACGGCGGACTTCCTTGGAGAGGACCACGCGCGGCCGCCCGCCCGGATACTCGAAGCCCATGGCGCCGAGGTGCTCGGGACGGAAGAGCGTCTTGTGCTCGACGATGGCGGGGCCGGCGCCGTCGGCCGAGAGGGCCACCGCGCCGGCGCCGTCGGCGAAGATCGCGTGGGCCACCGCGCTCTCCAGGCGATCGTCGAGATAGTAGGCGGCGGAGCAGAGCTCCACCGCCACCACCACCGCGGCGTGCCGGGGGAAGGCCCGGAGATGGTTCAACGCCTGCTGGAGGGCGACCATGGCGGAAGCGCAGCCGGTGTCGCCCACGTGCACGCGCTGGATGTCCGACCGGAGGCCCAGCACGTTCACGAGATGGGCGTCCAGGCTCGGGCAGAGCCGGCCCGTGCAGGTGGTGGTGGCGAGGAAGTCCACGTCCTCCAGCCGCCAGCCCGCGCGCCCGACCGCGCGCCGCACCGCTTCCGCCGATAGCTCGATGGCGCCGCGGCGGAAGCGATCGGCCAGCTCGTCGATGGTCTCCCGGGGCGTCTCGTCGGGCTTGAAGGCGGCGGGATCGAAATAGAGGTAGCGGCCCTCGATCTGGCTATTGGCGAAGAATCCCGAGCGCTGGGCGTCGCCGTAGCCGGCCATGCGGAGCACGGTGGCCTGGTCGAAGCGATGAGGCGGCGTGGCCGTCGCGACGGCGGCGATCTTGGGCGTGATCATCGCAGCGCCCTCATGGCGGGGAAGCGTACGCCCCACCAGTTGCGATGTCCAGCGGACGGATGCTAGCGTGGCGGCAAAGGAGCCCCCATGCCGCTCTTCTCGTTCGAGGGCAAGACGCCGAAGATCCACCCCACCGCCTTCATCGCCCCCACCGCCAGCATCATCGGTGACGTCACGGTGGAGGAGAACGCCTCGGTGTGGTACGGGACCGTGCTTCGCGCTGACTTCTCGCCGATCGTCATCAGGCGCGGGGCGAACGTGCAGGACGGCTCGGTGATCCACGTGACGCCGGCGGGCGGGAGCGAGGTGGGCGCGGGCGCGACCATCGGCCACCTGTGCATGGTCCACGCCGCCACCATCGGCGAGGAGGCCCTGGTCGGGAACGCCTCCACCGTGCTCGACGGCGCCAAGATCGGTGCGCGCTCCATGATCGCGGCGGGCTCGCTCGTCACGCCGGGCACCGACATCCCGGAGGGCGTCCTCGCCATGGGCGCGCCCTGCAAGGTGCGCGGTCCCCTCGCCGGCACGCCCGCCGAGCGCTGGGTGCAGATGAACCCGGCGGGCTACCAGGCCCTCGCCCAGCGCCATCGCGCGGGCGCGCGACCCATCTAGCCCGATGGCGGGCGGCGGCCACGTCCTCGTCACGGGATTCGAGCCCTTCGGGAGCGACACTGCGAACCCCTCCCGGGAAGTGGCCAAGGCCCTCGACGGCCGCCGCGTCGGCGACGCCGCCATCCGCGGCCTGGTCCTCCCCGTCCAGCACGAGGAGGCGCGCGCGGCCATCCTTCCCGCGCTCGCCGAGCCGGGCCTTCGCGCGGCCGTGCTGCTGGGGCTGGCGGGCGGGCGCATGCGCGTGGCGCTCGAGCGCGCGGCGCTGAACGTGATGGACTATCCCGAGCCCGACAATCGCGGCGACGTGGTGCGCGGCGCGCCCTGCGTCCCCGGCGGACCCACCGCGTACTGGAGCACCCTCCCGCTGCCCGCCATCCTGGAGGCGCTCACCGCCGAGGGCATTCCCGCCTACGTGTCGAACACCGCGGGGACCTTCCTCTGCAACTACACGCTCTACGCCGCGCTCCACGCGCTCGCGGAGCGGGGCCGGCGCGTTCCCGCCGGCTTCATCCATCTCCCGTACCTCCCATCCATGGTGGCCTCGCACGCCCTGGAGGAGCCGAGCATGGATCTGTCCCTCATGGTCCGCGCCGCGGAGATCGCGGCCGAGGTGGCCGCCGGACTCCCATGACGACCCGCGCGCAGTCGGTTCGAGGGTGCAGGTCGAGGCGTGCGACTAGCCGAGCGCGGTGAGCGGGACGGGCTGGAAGTCGGCGAGCGCGTCGAGCCATTCGATCTCGCGCGTCCCGAAGGGCGGCGCTCCCGGATCGCGCGGGGAGAGCCAGCGCCGGAGGTAGAGCGCGCCGGACAGCAGCCGGTGGGCGTCGGCCTTTCGCTCGAGGAGCGCCTGTCCCTCCGCGAGGAGAAGGGAGGCGGCGAGAAGATGGTAGAGCGCATCGGCCACGGGCCGCGCCTCGAGCTCCTGCTCCGTCCGCGCCAGCGCGGGCCAGCCCGCGATGCGCCGCCGGGCCGCCTCGAGCGCCTCGCGCGCCACGTCCACCCAGGGCTTGGCCGCGGCCTCGCTCACACGCCCGAGCCGCTCCGCCACGAAGGCGAGGAGTGGCTCGTGGGCGGCCTCGCGGAGGATGGCGCGCTGGACGTCGAGGGCCACCACGTTGCTCGCGCCCTCCCATATCGCGCCGAGATAGCTGTCGCGCACCAGCCGCGCGTTCACCCATTCCTCGATGTAGCCATTGCCGCCGCGCACGTTCATCGCCTCCGCGGTCACGAGCCGGGCGTGCTGGGTGATCCAGTACTTCGCCAGCGGCGTGGTGAGGCGGAAGAGGGCCCGCGCCGCCGCCTCGCCCGCGTCCCAGCGGTCGAGCGTGGTGGCGCCGTGGAGCACCACGGCGGCGGCCGCCTCCGTGTCCACCACCATCTGGAGGAGCTGAGCGCGCAGCAGCGGCAGCTCGGCGAGCGGGCGGCCGAAGGCCATGCGCGCCCGCGCGTGGGTGAGCGCCTCCAGGACGGCTCGGCGCATCAGCGCGGCCGACCGGAGGGCGTTGGACAGACGCGAGACGTTCACCATCTCCATCATCTGCTTGAAGCCTTGGTCGAGTGAGCCCACGGGGTAGGCCACCGCGCCCGCGTAGGTCACCTCGGCGCTGGCCATGGAGCGCGAGCCGAACTTGTCCTTCAGCCGGTTGAGCGTGAAGTCGTTTCGGCGTCCGTCGGGCAGCACCTTGGGCACGAGGAACATCGCCAGCCCGCGTGTGCCCGCGGCCGCCCCCTCGGGCCGCGCGAGCGTGAAGGCCATGTCGGCGTTCGCGTTCGAGCAGAACCACTTGTCGCCCCAGAGGCGCCACACACCGTCCGCGCCCTGCCGTGCCACCGTGGTGGCGGCGCCCACGTCGGAGCCGCCGGTCTTCTCCGTCATCCATTGCGTGCCCTGGCGGAGCGCGGTCATCTCGGTGGCGGTGAGACCGGGCAGGTAGCGCGCCTGCAGCTCCGCGCTCCCGTAGTGACGGAGCATGCGGGCGCCCGAGTCCGTCATGTTGACGGGGCAGAGGAGGCCGAACTCCGACTGGCCGAAGAGGTAGGTGAGGGCGTACTTGACCACGTGGGGCACCGGGCCCGGCCAGCCCAGCACGCCCGGCCGGTGGGACAGGGCGGCCAGCCCGAAGCGACCGAAGGCGAGCTCCTCCATCCGCCGATACGAAGCGTGGAAGACCACCTCGTCGATCCGCTGGCCCCGCTCGTCCCAGCCGCGCAGGACGGGCGGATGCTTGTCGGCGGCATCGGCGAGCGCGTCCAGCTCGCCCCCCGCGACCTCGCCCATGGCCACCAGGTGCGGGCGGGCGCGGGTGTAGGTCGCGGCGCCCATCACCGACTCGCAGAGCTGCTGGAAGCTCCCGTCGGCGAGGAAGAAGTTGAGCCCGCGGGTGGCGGGCATCGCGTCCTGGGCGGGCGTCCCGGCCATGCGCGCCTGCTCAGCGTCCCGTGAACTGGGGCGGGCGCTTGTCCATGAAGGCCTTCACGCCTTCCTTGTGGTCGGCGGTCTCCCGCACCACCGCCATGTGGGAGGAGACCAGATCGAGATGGGTGCGGAGGTCGAGCCGCATGCTCTGGTAGACCAGCCGCTTGATCATCCGGATCGGCACCTGCGGCCCGTTGGCGATCTGCGCGGCGAAGGCGTACGTCGCCTCGCGTAGCTCGGCGGCGGGGACCATGCGGTTGACGATGCCCACGCGCAGGGCCTCCGGCGCCTCGATGAAGTCCGCGGTCCACAGGAGCTCGAGCGCCTTCGCGGTGCCGGCCAGCCGCGGGAGAAAATACGTGTCGCCGTCGCCGGGGACGAGGCCCACGCGCACGTAGCCCGTGGAGAACCGCGCGGTGTCGGCGGCAATGCGCACGTCGCACATCACGCACATGCCCATGCCGGCGCCCACCGCCACGCCGTTGACCATGGCGATGACGGGCTTGTCCATCACCTCGAGGGCCTTGGGCACGCGGTGGATGTTCTCCCAGAGGCCGTTCTTGTGGTCGAGCGGGCTCGGCCGCCCCTCGCCCATGCGGCCCACGTCGCCGCCCGAGCAGAAGGCCTTCCCGGATCCCGTCACCACCACCACGTTGACGTCGGGGTCGCGCTGGGCCTCCGCGAGCGAGCGCGCCCACGCGTCGATCATCGGGCCGGTGAAGGCGTTCATCTTGTCGGGCCGGTTGAGGGTGATGGTGGCGATCTTGTCCTTCACCTCGTAGAGGAGCTCGTCGACGCTGGTTGACATGGGCAGGATCCCTCCGGGCCGCTAGTATACGTTCGCGCCGGGGCCGGCACCATGCGCTTGACGCCCCCTCGCGCCTTTGGGTACTATCGGGCCAGTCATCGAGAGTCCCTGCCCCTCGCCATCGGAGGTGAACGTATGACCTGGGAAGCGCCGGACTTCATCGAAGTGAAGATGGACGCCGAGATCAACTCCTACCAGGACGACTTCGACCGGCAGGAAGACGACCGCTTCTAGGCGGCGGCTGCCGCAGGAGACCCCTCAGCCCCCTCTCGGCCCGTGAGCCGAGCCCGGGGGCTGTCGCGTCTTCGGGGGACCTATCGTGCGCATCCGGGTGCTGGGCTCGGCCGCCGGCGGCGGCTTCCCGCAGTGGAACTGCGGCTGCCCGAACTGTCGCGGCGTCCGCGCGGGGACGCTTCGGGCGGCGGCACGGACCCAGGAGTCGGTGGCGATCAGCGCGGATGGCTCCGGCTGGTTCCTGCTGAACGCCTCCCCGGAGATCCGGCAGCAGATCGAGAGCTTCGACGGGCTGCACCCTCGTGCGCCCCGGCACTCGCCCATCGCCGCCGTCATCCTCACCAACGGCGATCTCGACCACGTGCTCGGCCTCCTGTCACTCCGCGAGTCTCACCCGCTCGTCGTGTACGCCACCGAGCGGATGCGCGAGGGCTTCACCGAAGGGAATGTCCTCTATCGCACCCTTCAGCGCTTCCCCGAGCAGGTCACGTGGCGGCCGCTCAAGCTCGGGCGGGAGGAAGCGCTCGTGGGCGCCGACGGCCGCTCGAGCGGCCTGCTCGTCGAGGCGGTAGCGGTGCCCGGCAAGCCGCCCATTCATCTGGAGAACCGCGGGGGGGCCCGGACCCCGCCCGATCCCGAGGACAATATCGGCCTGCGGATCCGCGAGGCCGCCACGGGGCGCCGCCTTGCCTATTTCCCCGCGGCCGGCGGCGTCACGCCCGCCGTGGCCGAAGCCCTCGAGGACGCCGACTGCGTGTTCTTCGACGGGACGTTCTGGTCGAGCGATGAGCTGCCCGCGCAGGGGCTGGGCACCAAGCGCGCGGCGGACATGGCGCACTTGCCCATCGGCGGAAGCGACGGCAGCCTCGCCGTCCTCGGCGGGCTCACGGCCGCGCGCCGCGTCTACATCCATCTGAACAACACCAATCCCGTCCTGCGCGAGGACTCGCCCGAGCGAAGGGAGACGGAGGCCGCGGGCTGGGTCATCGCCTGGGACGGCATGGAGCTGCACCTGTGACGACCTCCGCGCTCCGGGCGCCGCTGCCGCGCGAGGAGTTCATCGCCTGGGTGCGCAAGGAGGGCGAGGCGCGCTACCACGACCATCACCGCTACCACGCGCTCATGCACGAGGGACGGCTCACGCGGCCTCAGCTCCAGCAGTGGGTGCTCAACCGCTTCTACTACCAGACGCGCATCCCCATCAAGGACGCCATCATCCTGTCCAAGTCCGACGACCCGGCGTTCCGGCGGATGTGGATCCGTCGCATTCGCGACCACGACGGCGACGAGGGGGGCGAGGCCGGGCTCGAGCTCTGGCTGCGCCTGGCCGACGGCGTCGGGCTCGACCGCGAGGAGGTAGCGAGCTGTCGCTC
>JBKPDT010000020.1:0-9241 GCA_046728035.1 Candidatus Methylomirabilota bacterium
CGCCGGGGCCGTCGAGATCCAGCGCGGCCACCCGCGCCCCCTCGCGCGCGCAGGCGTCCGCTATGGCGGCGCCGATCCCCTTGGCGGCGCCGGTCACGATGACGACCTTGTCCTCGAGCCTCATGCCATGCCTCCCCCGGACGGATAGCACACGCCGCGCGTGGGTGCTAGTCTGAGCCCCCGGAGCATGGGCTAGAATCACGGGTGTAGTCACCCCGCCCGAGGAGGGTCAGCCGTGGAGAAATACGAGTACTTCGGCGGCATTCCCGAGGTCGGCATCGTGCCCCGCGCGCCCCATGCCGGCCCGCTCCTCCGTCACGTCTATGAGCAGGAGCACGGCCGGGGCGGCTTTGCCGGGAAGGTGAGCCACACCTACCATCTCTATCCGCCCACCAACTGGCTGGCGGACGAGTCCCGCGTGCTCGACGGGGCCGCGTGGGCGCCCCTCTGGGAGTCGCCGCTCCGGCCCGTCGGCGGCACGCACCACGCGCTGGAGATGGTCCATCCGGCCGCCGCCGCGGACGTGTATCGCGGCATGGCGCGGCTGGTCGCCAATGCCACCGTGGCCATGAACGTGACGGCGCCACAGGCCTCCATGGATTACTTCTTCGAGCACCATTCCGCCACCTGCGTCTACTTCGTGCACCAGGGCGGCGGCACCCTCGAGACCACCTTTGGGCCCATCGAGTACCGCAAGGGTGACTTCCTCATCGTGCCCAAGGGGATCACCCATCGCTTCGCCATCGCGCCGGGGCCCCAGTACTACTGGATGTACGAGAGCTTCGCGGGTGATCCGGAAAAGGGCGAATCCGCCACCACCGGCCGCTTCCTCACGCATAGCCAGAGCGACTACCGCTTCCCGCGCACGCTGGACACGCGCAACGAGGCGGGCCGCTTCGAGATCGTCTCCAAGGTGGAGGGGATCTACACGCGCCGTGTGCACGCCACGCATCCCTTCGACGCGGTGGGTTGGCGGGGGGACTACCTCCCGTACAAGTTCGCGGTCGAGGACGTGCGGCCCCTCATGGCCGACCGCTCGCACGTGCCGCCCTCCGGTCACACCGTCTTCAAGCTGCCCGGTTGCTACCTCTGCGTCTTCACGGTGCGCCGCGCCGAGCGGGACGGGATGTGGGTGCCCTTCTTCCACAAGAACCTCGATTACCTCGAGACGCTCGGCTACCACTACGGTGACTTCTTCAGCGCCGGCGGCGTGGTCCAGCAGGGCATGGTCACCGTGCACCCGGTGGGGCTGCCGCATGGGCCCAAGCCCGGCGCGCTCAAGCCCTTCCTCGACGGCAAGCGTCCCGAGCGATTCGACGAGGTGGGCATCATGGCCGATTTCGCCAATCCCGCGAAGATCTCCGACTTCGCGCTGGGCCTCTCGCGACCCGGGTACATGGCGTCCTGGGGCGGCTACGTGACCGAGCCGCGTTTCGGCTGGAGCGCCACGCGCCTCGACGAGGTGCGGGGGCTCGGTGAGCGCCTCGCGGACGTCCGGGACGAGATGCGCCCGCCCAGTGGCGACGAGGGTGCCGCCCCCTGATGCGGCTGGGCCTCTTCTCGGTGGTGGATCATTACCCGGCCGAGCTTGGGCGGACCACAGGAGAGTTCTACGCCGAGCTGCTCGAGCAGGCGGAGGCCGCGGAGGAGTGGGGCTTCGACTCCTTCTGGGTGGCCGAGCACCACTTCCACGAGTACGGGGCCGTCCCGCGCCCGCCCGTGCTCCTCGCGGCGGCGGCCCAGCGCACGCGCCGGATCCGTCTCGGCTCCGGCGTGGTCGTACTTCCCTTCGACCATCCGCTGCGCGTAGCCGAGGACTACGCCATGGTGGACGTGCTCTCCGGCGGGCGCCTCAACCTGGGCGTGGGGGCGGGCTACCTCAAGCACGAGTACGCCGGCTTCGGCGTGGATCCCGAGGACAAGCGCGCGCGCTTCGACGAGGCGCTGGAGGTGCTCCTGCAGGCCTGGACGGGCGAGCGCGTCTCCTACGCGGGGCGCTATCACCGCGTGGAGGACGTGCGGCTGAACGTCCGGCCCGTGCAGCAGCCGCGACCGCCCCTGTGGGTGGCGACCCTCCGCACCGACGGCGGCGCTCGGGTCGGTGCGCGCGGGCTCCCCGCCATGTTCATCCCCTACGCCTCCGCGGAGACGCTGCCGCAGATGCGCGACGGCCTCCGCGACTATCGCGCCGCGTTCGCGGCGGCGGGCGGACGCCCCGAGGACGCCACCGCCCCCTTCGGGTTTCACGCCTACTGTGCGGAGTCCACCGCGGAGGCGCGCGCGGAGGCCCGGCCCTTCATGGAGCGCTACGTGCGCACGCGCCTCTACGCCGTCCAGCGCCCGTTCGAGACGCTCGTCGAGCAGGACGTGGTCGCGATCGGCGATCCCGACGAGATCCTCCGCGTCGCTCGCCGCTACGAGGCGGCCGGCTTCACCCACTTCCTCGCCATCGCCAACTTCGGCGGGCTCCCGCACAAGCGGGTGCTCCGCTCGATGGAGCTGATGGCGCGTCACGTCCTTCCACGGCTCGGGTCCTGACCCGGCCAGGAGATCTTCGCGATGGCTACCCGGATCGAGACGGCGTACACGCAGCGCGCGCGCTACTACTCCTCGCTGGACGGCTTCAACATCAAGAAGCCGGCCATCCCCGCCCATGTCTTCGTCGCCGAGCGCGACCGCGCGTTCGATCCCGCCGCCCCGACCGGGCTCATCCCCTGCGACCTCTCGCGGACGCTCGGAATCGGCTTTCCCGCCACCGCCCCCCTCGTCCTGGCGCGCTATGCCCGGATCCGGGCCGGGGAGCGGCTGACCACGCGCTTCGTCGCGAGCGGCGCGCTCTACTACGTGATCGCGGGCTCCGGCGAGACCGTGCAGGGCCCCGACGCCATCGCCTGGGACGAGGGCGATGCCTTCTGCCTGCCCGGCGGCGGCGAGGCGGCCCACATCGCGGGGACCGGCGACTGCCTCCTCTACGTCGTCACCAACGAGCCGCTGCTCGCTTTCGAGCGGCTCGAGCCGCCCCGACCGGGCCGCGCGCCCATCGAGGCCGTGCACTACCCCGCCGACGAGATCCAGCGCCAGCTCGACCAGATCCACCGCCTCGCCGCCAGCACCGAGCTGCCCGGCAAGTCGATCAGCTTCGGCACTGCCGGGCTCGACGCCGATCGTGTGGCCCTGCCGTCCTTCACCTTCTCGATGAACTCGCTCTCGCCCGGCGAGATGCAGCGGCCGCACCAGCACAACGCCGTGGCGGTGACCCTCATCGTCCAGGGCGAGCGCTGCTACTCCATGATCGACGGCCGGCGCGCGGACTGGCAGCCGTGGACGGTGATGATCACGCCGCCCGCGGAGATGCATTCGCATCACAACGACGGCGACCACCTCGCTCGGTTCCTCATCGTCCAGGACGGCGGCCTGCATTACCACGCGCGCACCATGGGGTTCAGCTATTGAGCTGAGCTGCGGGGCGCCGCGCGCGATCGAAGCCAACGGGCGCGCGCTCCGGCTTCACGAGTGGGGCCGGGCGGGGGATCCACCCGCCCTCCTCCTTCACTCCCTCGCCGCGCACGGCCACTGGTGGGACTGGGTGGCGCCGCTCCTCGCCGCCCGCGCACACGTGATCGCGCTCGACTTCCGCGGTCACGGCAGCAGCGCCTGGGCGGAGCCGCCCGCCTACCGCTTCGCCGATCACGTGGCGGACACGCTTGCCACGCTCGACGCGCTCGGCTGGCGTGCGCCGCTCGTCATCGGCCACTCGCTCGGCGGCTTCGTCGGCGCCAACCTCGCCGCGCTCCACCCTATGCGCGTCGGCACGCTCGTGATCGCCGACATGCTCACCGGCTGGACGGAGGACCTGGAGGCGCGCGCCAAGCGGCAGGCCGAACGCCCGACACCCGTCTTCGCGAGCCCGGCGGACGCCGCCGCCGGGTTCCGCCTCGTCCCGCCCGAGACGCGCGCCCCCGCGGAGCGCCTGGCCCATCTCGCCGCCGCCGGCGTGGTCGAACGCCGCCCCCGGCAATGGGAGTGGGCCTTCGACCCGCGCGTCTTCCTCCACCCGCCGGTGGATCCATGGCCCTTCTTGCCCGGCGTGCTCTGTCCCACGCTCGTCGTCCGCGGAAGCCAGAGCACGCTCATGGATCGCGATCAGATGCTCCGGGTGGCGACGGCGGTGCGGCAGGGCCAGTTCGCCGAGGTCAAGGGCGCCTACCACCACCTCGTCCTCGACCAGCCCGCAGACTTCGCGAGCCTCGTCGAGAACTGGGCGGGCGCCCGGCGCTAGCGACACGCGGCGTAGGCCGGTGTCGACGGCCTCCGACCGAGAACGAAGTATGGCGAAGCGAGCTGGGCCGGCACTAGAATATGGCCGTGAGCGCGCTCCGCACCCGCGACGAGAATCTCCCCGCCGCTTACTCGGAGGGACTGGAGCGCCTCTCCCTGGCGCCCCTCTGGACCGCGCTCCACCAGCTGCTGCCCGCCGAGCGCGAGACGCGCGTGGTGGCCCATCGCTGGCGCTGGGCCGAGGTGCGCGCGCCGCTGCTCGAGGCGGCGCGGCTGGTTCCCATGGAGCAGGCGGAGCGGCGCGTGCTCGTCCTCCGCAATCCGGGACTCGCCGGCGCCTACGCCGCCACCGCCACGCTCTTCGCGGGGCTCCAGATCATTCTCCCCGGCGAGAAGGCCCCGAGCCACCACCATACGCCGGCGGCGTTGCGCCTCATCGTCGAGGGCCGCGGGGCCTTCACCACCGTGGAAGGCGTCCGCTGCGAGATGGAGCCCGGCGACCTCATCATCACGCCGTCCATGCGCTGGCACGACCATGGCCACGAGGGCACCGAGCCGGTCATCTGGCTCGACGGCCTCGACATCCCGCTCGTCCGCGCCTTCGAGGCCTCGTGGGCGTCGAAGATGCGGCCGGCCGCCGCGCCCGCCACTGCCACCGACTCCTCGCAGGACGAATTCACCGCGGCGGGTCTCGTTCCGCGCGACTCGCGCTATCCGGAGACGGGGTATCCGCAGGTGCGCTGGCCCTGGCGCACCGTGCGCGCCGCGCTGGCGCGCATGGGAGAGACGGCGGCGCCGGGGGCGCCGGTGATCCTGCGCTACGTGAACCCCACCACCGGCGCGTCCCCCCTCGCCACCATAGGCAGCGAGGCGCACTGGCTCCGGCCCGGCGAGCGCACGCGGGCCGAGCGCCGCACCGCGAGCGGGGTGTTCCACGTCATCGAGGGCCGGGGGGAGAGCCGCGTCGGCGACACCACCCTCACCTGGGAGCCGGGCGACTGCTTCGCGGCGCCGCCCTGGCAATGGGTCGAACATCGGAACGCGTCGCCCGCGTCCCCCGCAACCCTCTTCCACATGAATGACGAGCCGGCCGTCCGCGCGCTCGGCCTCTGGCAGGAGGAGACGAGCGCGCGGTGAGCCGCGCGGGCCGAGCGACCGGCCTGAGCGCTCAGTCCCGCTTCAGCGCGAGCGCGCCCCCGCCCAGCAGCGCCTGCGCGATCGTCGCACCCACGAGCACGAGCACGTACTCAAAGCCGGCCGCCTGCGGCCGCCCGCCCTCGAGCACGCCGCGCACGAAGTAGCCCTGGTTGAGGTGGACGAAGACGAGCGCGCCCAGCATCACTACCAGGTTCGCCAGCGCGGCCCAGCGCGTCCAGAGCCCCACGATCATCATGATGCCGCCCAACCCATGCGCCAGGATGAGGAACCATGCCGCCACCGCAGGCAGCGGGATGCCCTTCGAGGCGTTGTACGCGGCGGTGCCCGTCGGGGTGAACACGAAGAGGGCCAGGTAGGCGTGCATCACGAACGTGACGCCGAGGAATAGCCTGAGGACGGTGGGGCCGTATTGGCTCATGGGATCCTCCTGGGGGTAGGGGGTGCGCTTGCGCCGCCTCGGTGGCTTGATACCATCTCCACCCATGGATCCAGAGAAGGCGCTCCGGGAGAACGAGGACCGGCTCCGCCAGCTCGCCGAGCACATCGACGCGGTGTTCTGGATCACCGACCTCGAGACGCGTAGGGTGCTCTATCTCAGCCCGGCGATCGAGCGCCTGTGGGGCTTCGACCGCGCGGCGTTCTACCGTGATCCGGGGCTGTGGGCCGCCTCCGTGCATCCGGACGATCGCGGCCGCGCCGAGGCGGCCTTCGTGGAGCGCGCCCGCCAGCACGCCTTCGACGAGACGTACCGCATGGTGACGCCCGCGCGGGGGATCCGGTGGATCCGAGACCGGGGCTTCCCCATCGCCGACGCAAGCGGCCGGATCTATCGCCTCGGCGGGATCGCCGAGGACATCACCGAACGCGTCGAGGCGGAGACGGAGCTTCGGGAGGCCCGCGCGGCGGAGCGGCGCGCGCACGCCGACCTCAAGGCCAGCTTCGACCAGATGGAGGCGGCGAAGCGGGACCTGGAGCAGGCCAACCGCGCCAAGGACGAGTTCCTCGCCATGCTCGGGCACGAGCTGCGCAATCCCCTCGGCGCCATCCGGAGCGCCATCGGGGTCCTCGACGCGCGCGCCGGCGACGGCGCCGCCCGCGAGGTGATCCGCCGACAGGCGGACCATCTCGCCCGCCTCGTCGACGACCTGCTCGATGTGAGCCGGGTGACTCGGGGACAGGTGACGCTGAGGCGCCAGCCCCTCGAGCTGGCGGGCGCGGTTGCCCGCGCGGTGTCGATGCTCGGCGCGGCGGGGCTGACCCGTCTGCACCGCGTCAGCGTCGCTCCGGCCGCGCCCGTCTGGGTGGAGGCGGATCCCGCGCGCCTCGAGCAGATCGTCTCCAATCTCGTCGGGAATGCCGTCAAGTACACGCCGGACGGCGGCGAGATCCGCGTCAGCGTGGAGTCCGACCGAGCCCAGGCCCGACTCGTCGTTCGCGATACCGGCGAGGGCATTCCCGCCGCAGCGCTGCCCCGGGTCTTCGATCTCTTCTACCAGGTGCGGGCGGATCCCAGCGACCGCCGCGGGGGGCTGGGAATCGGCCTGACCCTGGTGCGTCACCTCGCGCAGCTTCACGGGGGCACGGTGAAGGCGGCGAGTGGCGGCATCGGGGCCGGAAGCGTCTTCACCGTCACCTTGCCTCGTACCGAGCCGCCCGCGACGCCGCCGTCGCCACCCGAGAAGCGCGCCGCCCCCACCACCCGGCGTGTCCTCGTCGTCGAGGACAGCGAGGACGCCCGCGAGATGCTCCGGATGGTCCTGACCCTCACGGGCCATCAGGTATGGGACGCCGCCGATGGCCGCGCGGCGCTCGCGATCTTGGCCCGCGAGCGGATGGACGTGGCGGTGGTGGACATCGGTCTTCCCGGGCTCAGTGGGTACGAGCTCGCCGAGGCCATTCGTGCCCGGCCGGACGGGCACCGCATCTTCCTGGTGGCGCTCACGGGTTTCGGCAGGCCGGAGGACCAGCGGCGGGCGCTCGAGGCGGGATTCGACGCCCACCTCGTCAAGCCGGCGGATCCAGAACGCCTCGGCGCCCTCATAGACGGCTCCCCCCCGCGCTAGGCGCTGCCCCGTCGAGATCGCGGGCCGCCGGGAGGCCCGGCAAGCCCGTGGCCGCGCGCACGCCGCGCACGATGGCGCGCGCCACCGCCAGCGCGGCGGCCTTGCCCACCGCGGCGGGATCGGCGGGACGCTCGCCGACGGCGAGGCAGAAGAGCGTATCGCCGTCGGTGGCCAGATGGGGCGGCGAGAGCGCGAGCGCGAAGCCCTCCATGCCCAGGGCGGCCACCCATGCAGCCTCCGCCTTGGAGAGCCGGGCGTCGGTGACGACGCAGCCGATGGTGGTGGTGGCGGGGCGGAAGGCAGGCGGGGGCACGCCCGCAGCCAGCGCCGCGGCAGTGTCGACGAGGCGGTGGCCATCGGGCGCGTCGCGTGCGCCTGCGATGAGCCGGCCATCCTCGGGATCGCGCACGTCGCCTACCGCGTTCACCGCCATGACGGCCCCGGCCACGAAGCCGGCACCCTCGACCACGGCGCAGCCGAGACCGCCCCGCATCGCGCGCTCGATACGGTGGAGCTTGCCCACGGTGGCGCCGGTGCCCGCGCCGACATTGCCCTCCGCGGGCGGGCCGGGACGCGCCGCGCTCGCCGCAGCATGCCCCATGGCCCGGTCGGGGCGGACGCGGTGATCGCCAATGCCGAGGTCGAAGAGGATGGCGCCGGCCACGTGGGGCACCACCGTGCGCGGGACGGGGAAGCCCACGCCGCGCTCTTCGAGGTACTGCATCACGCCCCAGATGGCCTCGAGGCCATAGGCGCTTCCGCCCGCCAGCACCACGCCGTCCACGGTGGGGACCAGGTGACGGGGGTCGAGGAACTCGAGTCCGTGCACGCCGGCCGCCCAGCCCCGGATCTCGACGCCGCCCACCGCAGGCGTCTCGGGGAGGATCACGGTGCACCCGGTCAGCCCGGCGGGATCGGTAGCGTGGCCGATCCGGATGCCGTGGATCATGCGTCCGGGCGCCGCGGGGCGCGGCTGACGTCTTCGATCTTCGCGCGGCCGAGGGTCACCTCGCCCGCCACCTCGAGCCCGCGCAAGGCGAGCGCGCGCGCGAAGGCGATGGATTCGGCGCGCCGCCCCTCGTCCGCGAAGTCGGCGGCAGCCGCGCGCGCGCGGGCCGCCGCATCCGCCCGCCCGGTCGCCTCGAAGACCAGGGCCATCTCGCCCAGCCGCCGCGCCCACCGTCGCCGCGCTGCGGACGGGAAGGACTTCGCGACGGCCGCGTCCACGATGGCCGCCTCGCGCTCGGCCTTGATCTGATCGGAGACCACGAGTCGGCTGTCGCGCATCTCGAGCAGGGCCACCGCATCCTCGCGGATGCCCGCGGGATCCGCGAACCAGCCACCCAGCTCGGGCAAGTCGAGAAGCGAGACCGCCTGATCCGCGAGGGTGGGATCCGCCGGCGCGGACGGCGCGGCGTCGGCGAGCAGGGGATCGGGCGTCGGCCGAGCGGGGAAGGACGCGCGCCAGCGTGCGAACTCGGGAGGCGGCGCGGTGCTCGCCGCGGCGTGGAGCGCGAGGGCCTCGGCCACCAGAGCGGACGCGCGCTCGGGTGCCGTCGCCACCCAGGGCAGCTTCTGCGTCTCGCGGAGCGCGCGCTGCTCCGCCTCGAGCCGCTTGCGGGTGACCGGTCCACCTGCCGATTCGAGAATGCCCGCCTCGTCGTTGAGAATGAGCGAGCAGAGCCGCAGCCCGCCGCCCAGCCCACCCTCGAAGACGATCCAGGCCGCGCGCGAGCCCGACC
>JBKPDT010000021.1:0-17455 GCA_046728035.1 Candidatus Methylomirabilota bacterium
ATCGGCGACGTCGAGCGGCTGGCGAGCCGGGCTGCGCTCGGCGTCGCCCACGCCCGCGACCTCGTGGCGCTGCGCGGCTATCTCCGCGAGCTGCCGGGCGTGCGGGACGAGCTGGACGGCCTCGCGGCGCCGCTCCTCGCCGGGCTCGCCGTGGACATCACCGCCCTGCCCGACCTCGCGCGCGTCCTCGAGGAGGCGCTCGAGGACGAGCCGCCGCGCGAGCTCAAGGACGGTGGGCTGATCCGAGAGACCTGGAGTCCCGAGCTCGCGGAGTTGAGGCGGGCCGCGCGCGAGGCCAAGAGCTGGATCGCCTCGCTGGAAGGACGGGAGCGCGCGCGCACCGGCATTCCCTCGCTGCGCGTCCGCTTCAACCGCGTTTTCGGCTACTCGATCGAAGTGAGCAATGCCCACGCCGCCAAGATCCCCGCAGACTACATGCGCCGCCAGACGCTCGTGGGGGCCGAGCGCTACGTGACCACCGAGCTCAAGGAGCACGAGAGCCGCGCGCTGGGGGCCGAGGAGCGCATGGCGGGGCTGGAGTTCGAGCTCTTCGTCGCGATCCGCGCCCGGGTCGCCGCGGAGGCGAAAGCGCTCCTCCGCACCGCGCGGGCGCTGGCTAGCCTGGACGCGATCGCTGCGCTCGCCGAGCAGGCGCACCTCCGCGGCTGGACTCGTCCCGTGGTCGACGACGGTCGCACGCTCGACATCGCGGAGGGCCGGCATCCCGTCCTCGACGCCGCCGCGGGATCGACCTTCACGCCCAACGACGTGAGTCTCGACCCCGATACCACGCAGGTGGTGATCCTCACCGGGCCCAACATGAGCGGCAAGAGCGTATTCATGCGTCAGACCGCCCTGCTGGTGATCCTCGCCCAGATGGGCAGCTTCATTCCCGCGCGCGTGGCCCGCATCGGTCTCGTGGACCGGATCCTCACGCGCGTGGGCGCCCAGGACAACGTGGCGCGTGGACAGAGCACCTTCCTGGTCGAGATGGTGGAGACGGCGAGCATCCTCGCCAACGTCACGCCCCGGAGCCTGGTGCTGCTCGACGAAGTGGGCCGCGGAACGTCCACGCTGGACGGCCTCGCCATCGCGTGGGCGGTGACGGAGGCCCTGCACGATCATGGGGGCGCGCCGGGGCGGGGCGGCAAGGTGCTTTTCGCCACTCACTACCACGAGCTCACCGCGCTCGCCCAGCGCCTGCCGAGGGTGCGGAACTTCCACGTCGCGGTACGCGAGTGGAACGACGAGATCGTCTTTCTCCACAAGGTGCGCCCGGGCGGCACCGACCGCTCCTACGGCATCCAGGTCGCCCGGCTCGCGGGTCTGCCCGCCGCGGTGGTCGCCCGCGCCAAGGCCATCCTCGCCGATCTCGAGAGCGAGCGGGCCGCCGTGGCCGCCGCGGGTGCCCCCGTCGCCGCCGAGCCCGTGCAGCTCGGTCTCTTCCCGCCCGGCGGAGATCCCATCCTCAAGGACCTGGCCGCGCTGGACGTGGGCTCGACCACCCCCCTCCAGGCCCTCAACCTCCTCGCCGAGTGGCAGCGCCTGCTGCGGGAGCGGTAGGACCGCATGAGCAGGATCAAGCCGCTGCCCGAGCACCTCGTCAACAAGATCGCCGCGGGCGAGGTGGTCGAGCGTCCCGCCTCGGTGGTGAAGGAGCTTGTGGAAAACGCCATCGACGCCGAGGCTGCGCACGTGACCGTCGATCTCCGCGATGCCGGCCGCCAGCTCATCCGCGTGCGCGACGACGGCATCGGCATGACGGCGGAAGAGCTGGGCTGGGCGCTCACCCGGCATGCGACGTCCAAGATCGCCACCGACGCGGACCTGGACGCCATCCAGACCCTGGGCTTCCGGGGCGAGGCCCTGCCGGCCATCGCGGCGGTGAGCCGATTCTCGCTGCTCTCATGCCCAAAGGGCGCCAGCGAGGGCGCGCTCGTCCGCGGCGCCGGCGGCGCCCCCGAGCCCACCCTCGCGGTGGCGGCGCCCCCGGGCACCACCGTGGAGGTGCAGGACCTCTTCTTCAATACCCCCGCCCGGCTCAAGTTTCTCAAGGCCGCCCGCACCGAGCTCGCCCTCGTGCTCCGGCTGCTGCAGGGCGTGGCCCTCGCACATCCCGATCTGCACCTGGCCGTCACCCACGACGGCCGCGCCGCCCTCACCGCGCCACGGGCGCGCAGTCTTCGGGATCGTGTCGGGGCCCTCTACGGCTGGGATCTGTCGGCGAAGATGCTCGACCTCCGCCGGGCCGAGCACGGCCTGGCGATGGTCGGACTCATCGCGCCGCCCCAGCAGGCGCGCGCGAGCCGCGACGAGATCACCTGGGTGGTGAACGGGCGCCCGGTGCGCGACACCGCGCTGACGCAGACGCTCCTCGACGCCTACCGGCCCATGCTCGCGCGGGACCAGCATCCGGTGGCGGTGATCTGGATCGACGTTCCGCCGCAAGAAGTGGACGTCAACGTGCACCCCGCCAAGGCCTGGGTGCGCTTCCGGGCCCCGCGGCTCGTGCAGGAGATCCTCTTCGTCGCCGTGCAGGAGGCCCTGCGCTCGGCGGAAGTGGTTCAGCGGCAGGGCGGCATGACGCCGATGGTGGTCGCACCGGAGGGCGGGGAGGCGTTCACGATGCCGACCGCGGCAGGAGCGTCGACGGCGGCGAATCAGCCGGGCCTCTTCCACGAGGCGGCGGCGCGCTGGAACGGGGAGCGCTTCGGCGCCGTGGTGGGCCAGCTCCAGGACACCTTCATCGTCGCCGCCACCGAGGACGAAGTCTTCTTCGTGGACCAGCACGTGGCTCACGAGCGCGTGCTCTTCGAGCGCCTGGAGTCCGAGCTCGAGGCGGGCCCGCTCGCCTCGCAGGAGCTGCTCTTCCCGGAGACGCTCGAGCTCCCGCCGGCACAGCAGGAGCGGCTGGCCGAGTGGGCGGCCACGCTGGAGCGGCTGGGCTTCGCGCTCGAGGGCTTCGGCGGCGGCACCAGCCTGGTGCGGGCTGTCCCCGCGCTCCTCGCGCGCCGGGAGCCTTGGCGCCTCATCACGCGCATGCTGGACGAGCTGGCCGGCCCCGGCAAGGAGGGTGAGGCGCCGCTGCTCGACCGCGCGCTCGCCTTCGTGGCGTGCCGCGCGGCCATCAAGGCGCCGGCGCCCCTCGAGCGCGAGGAGATGCGGCGGCTCCTCGCCGATCTCTCCGCCACGCGGACGCCGTTCTTCTGCCCGCACGGCCGTCCCATCGTCTCGCGCCTCTCGCTCCGCGAGATCCGCAAGGAGCTGAGGCGGACGTGGTAGTGCGAGCCGAGCCGAAGGCGAGGCAAGCGATCTAATGGATGCTGCCGAGCGGAGCGAGGCATGCGAGCCGAGCCGACAGCGAGCGATCTGATGGATGAAATGAACGCGACCCGCGATCCGCTGCTCGTGCTGGTCGGCCCGACGGGCGTGGGCAAGACGGATGTGGCGGTGCGCCTGGCCGCGCGCCTGCCGCTGGAAGCGGTCAACGCCGACTCGCGGCAGGTGTACCGTGGCATGGATATCGGGACCGGCAAGCCGACCGCGACGGAGCGCGCGGCGCTGCCCCATCACCTTCTCGACGTCGTGGATCCCTCCGAGCGCTATCACGCGGCACGCTTCCGGCGGGAAGCGCTGGAGGCCATCGCGGCCATCCGCGGCCGCGGACGGCTGCCCCTGGTGGTCGGTGGCACGGGCCTCTACGTACGTGCCCTACTCAAGGGCCTGCATCCGGCGCCGCCCGCGGATCCCGCGCTCCGTCGGGAGCTCGAGGCCTCGCTCGCGACCCTTGGTCCCGAGGCCCTGCACCGGCGGCTGGCGGCGCGCGATCCCGGCGCCGCCGCGCGCCTCCATCCGCGCGACCGGGTCCGCATCGTCCGAGCGCTCGAGGTGGATGTGCTGGGTGGACCGGGCGCCGCGAAGGCGGACTGGCGCGCCACCGTCCCGCCCTTCCGACTTCTGATGGTGGGGCTTCGCCAGTCGCGCGAGGCGCTCGCCCACCGCATCGCCGAACGCGTGCGCGCCATGGTCGCCCGTGGCATGATGGCAGAGGTGAGACGGCTCTCCGCGGCAGGCTACGACAACACGCTTCCCGCCATGGGCGGCATCGGGTACCGGCAGTTCGGCGCCGTGCTGCGCGGCGAGATGCCGGAGGCCGAGGCGACACGCCTGATGATCCGTGACACCATCCGCTACGCGAAGCGCCAGATGACCTGGTTCGCGCGCGATCCCGAGATCCGGTGGCTCGACGTGGACGCCGTGGGCGGCCCGGCGGGGGCGGCGGCAGCGATCGAGAGCTGGGTCCACGAGGAGGGGCTGAGCGAGTGAGCGCGCGCGAGAAGGCGGTGCTGGCCGCGCTGCGTCGGCCCAAGCAACCGCGCTTCGAGGTGGACGACTCCCTCGACGAGCTGGGCCGGCTGGCGGAGTCGGCGGGCGCCGAGGTGGTAGGACGGATGACCCAGGATCGGCGCGCCCCCACGCCCAGGCTCTACTTCGGCAAGGGCAAGATCGAGGAGCTGCGCGAGTGGTCGCGCGAGCAGGGCGCGAACCTCATGATCTCCGACGACTCGCTCTCGCCCATCCAGGAGCGCAATCTCGGGGGGAGCCTCGGCCTCAAGGTCATCGACCGCACCGCGCTCATCCTCGACATCTTCGCCCAGCGCGCGCGGACCATGGAGGGCAAGCTCCAGGTCGAGCTGGCCCAGCTCTCCTATCTCCTGCCGCGTCTGGTGGGGCAGTGGAAGCACCTGGAGCGGCTCGGGGGCGGCATCGGCACGCGAGGACCCGGCGAGACGCAGCTCGAGTCCGACCGCCGCATGATCCGCCATCGCATCCAGAAGCTCCGCGACGAGCTCAAGCGGGTGCGCGTGCATCGCCGGCTCGTGCGCGATCGACGCCAGGCCACCGGGTATCCCGTGGTCGCCCTCGTCGGGTACACCAATGCCGGCAAGACCACGCTGCTCAACCAGCTCACGGGGGCGGAGCGGGTCGCGGCGGATCGGCTCTTCGTGACGCTGGATCCCGCGGCGCGCCTCGTCTCGGCGCCGGGACATGCCCCCTTCATCCTCACCGACACCGTCGGCTTCATCCGAAAGCTGCCGCATCAGCTCGTGGCCGCCTTCAAGGCCACCCTCGAGGAGCTGACCGAGGCCGATCTCCTCGTGCACGTGGTGGACGCGAGCCATCCCGGGCTCGAGGACCAGATGGCAGCGGTGGAGAACCTGCTCGCCGAGCTGGAGCTCTCGGGGCGGCCCACCATCGTCGCGCTCAACAAGGTGGATCGCCTCGAGGCGGACGGCGCGCTGCACGCCCTCACCAGCCGGCTCAACGCGGTCGCGCTGTCCGCGCGCACGGGCGAAGGCACGGAGACGCTCCTCGACCGCATCGACCAGGAATTCCGGCCGCGGGCGGAGCGCATGCGACTCCTCATCCCGTACCGCGACGGACCTGCCCTGGCCCTCTGCTACGAGCGTGGTCGCGTCCTCGACCGCGCCGACCTGCCCGAGGGCATCCGCGTCGAGGTCGAGATCCCCCGGCGCCTCGCGCGCCAGCTCGAGGCCCACCGCCACCGCGACTAGAGCCGGGAGGCCCCTGCCGGCGGACGCGGTCGGGGCTGGTGATACAATCGACGCGCTGCAGTCGCGGCTCATCCATGGGACTGGCTAACTGGCTGACCATCCTCAGGATCCTCCTGATCCCGGTGTTCGTGACCCTCCTGGTCTATCGGCGCGCGGGCGAGGCCCTCCTCGTCTTCTGTCTGGCCAGCCTCACCGACCTGCTGGACGGCTATATCGCCCGAAGCCGCGGCAGCCAGTCGCGCCTGGGCGCGTTCCTCGACCCCCTCGCCGACAAGCTGCTGCTCACTTCCGCCTTCGTGACCCTCACTTATCTCAAGGTCATCCCGTTCTGGCTCACCGCGGTGGTGGTGAGCCGCGACCTCATCCTCTCGGTGGGCGTGCTCGTGATTCACGTCGCGGGCGGGACGGTGCATCCGGCTCCCACCTGGATCGGGAAGACCTCCACCGCGTGTCAGATGGTAGCCGTCCTCTCCGCGATGCTATTCTTCTTTTTCCGCGTGCCCACCTTCCCCAGGTTCTTCGCGTGGGTGGCGGCGATCTTCACCATCGTCTCGGGCCTGCAGTACCTGGTCCAGGGCATGAAGCAGCTGAATCCGCCCGCCGGCGTGCCCGGACGGAGCTGAGGCATGGCGCGGCGCAAGGGGGGGGAGACAGAGGGGGTCGTGGTGGGGACGGTGGCGGCGGGTGGCCCCGCCGGCCGCGCCGGCCTCCGGCCCGGCGATCGGATCCTGGCCATCAACGGCCAGCCGGTGCGCGACGTCATCGACTTCCACTTCAATTCGGGGGAGGCGCGCTTGACATGCGCGGTAGAGCGGGATGGGGCCGCCGCCGGCGTCGTCCTCGAGCGGCGCGGGCCCGACCTCGGGCTGGAACTGGTCGCGCCCACGCCGGCGGAGATCTCCACCTGCGCCAACAAGTGCGTGTTCTGCTTCATCCATCAGCTCCCGCGCGGGATGCGAAAGAGCCTCTACGTCAAGGACGACGACTATCGGCTCTCTTTCCTGCACGGCAACTACATCACCCTCACCGACCTCGAGGAAGCCGAGCTCCGGCGCATCGAGACGCAGCACCTCTCGCCGCTCTACGTCTCCGTGCACGCGACCGATGGGGAGCTGCGCCACCGGCTGCTCGGCGAGCCGGCGGTGAAGCGCGACCTGATGCCGATCATGACCCGCCTCGGCCGCAGCGGGATCCGGATGCACGCCCAGATCGTGCTCTGCCCGGGCTGGAACGACGGCCCCCACCTCGAGCGGTCCGTGCGCGAGCTGGCCGCGCTGCATCCGGCGGTGGCCACCACCGCGGTGGTGCCGGTGGGGCTCACCGCGCATCGCGAGCGTCTGCCGCGCTTGCGGACGCTGACCGCGGACGAGGCGCGCGGGCTCGCGCGGACGCTCGCGGCGTGGCAGGGCGAGTTCCGCGCTCGCCTGGGCACGCGCTTCGTGTGGGCCGGCGACGAGCTCTATCTCCAGGCCGGGCTCCCCATCCCGTCCCGCGCGTCCTACGAGGGCTTCCCGGTTGTGGAGGACGGGATCGGGCTCGTCCGCCGCTTCGAGGATGGCTGGGTCCGCGCCCGCCGCCGCGCGCCGGCCCGGCTCGCCCGGCCGCGCGCGGTTACGGTGGTCACCGGGGAGATGTACGCGCCGCGGCTGGCGCGCCTCCTCGACGGCCTCGCGGTGGGCGGACTCGAGGCGCGCGTGCGCGCGATTCGCAACGAATGGTTCGGCGGGAGCGTCCAGGTCGCGGGCCTTCTCACCGGCGCGGACATCCAGCGCCAGCTGGCGGGGACGGTCCTCGGCGACGCGGTGCTCGTCCCCTCGGTGGCCCTCCGCGACGGCGCCGGCGTGTTCCTGGACGACCTCACGCCGGGCGATCTCGCAGTCTCCCTCGGCGTCCCCATCACCCCGGTCGAGGCCGGCGCGCGCGCGCTCTTCGATGCGCTCGTCGCCGCTTGAGCCGGCGGCGCGGGCCGCCCCCCGATGATCCGCCCGGTCATCGCCATCGTGGGCCGTCCCAACGTGGGAAAGTCCACCCTGTTCAACCGCTTGGTGGGACGCCGGCGCTCCCTCGTGCGCGATGTGCCGGGCGTCACCCGTGATCGGCTCTACGGCACCGTCACCTTCGAGCGCTGGCAGGGCACGGTGGTGGACACGAGCGGGTTCGAGCCGGGCTCCACCGACGATCTCGTCGCCGCCATGCGCGGCCAGATCATGCAGGCCATCGAAGAGGCCGATCTCATCGTGCTGACGGTCGACACGCGGGAGGGGCTCACGCCCGTCGACGAGGAGATCGCGCACATCCTCCGGCGGAGCGGACGGCCCGTGGTCGTGGCGGCCAACAAGGTGGACGGCGCGGGGCAGGAAGCCATGGTGGGCGAGGTGTACCGGCTCGGCTTCTCGACCGTCACCCCCGTGTCCGCCGAGCACGGACGCGGCGTGGCCGAGTTGCTCGAGGCGATCCGTGCCGCCGCGCCCGCGCCGGTGGCCGAGCCCGGCGCCGAGGGTCCGCGCGTGGCCATCGTGGGCCGGCCGAACGTCGGCAAATCGTCCCTGGTCAACGCCGTCCTCGGCCAGCCGCGCGTGCTGGTCCACGCCGCGCCGGGCACGACGCGCGACAGCGTGGACACGCCGCTGTCCTTTCGAGGCCGGCCCTATCTCCTCATCGACACCGCGGGCATCCGCCGCAAGGGCAAGGTCTCCGAGGCGCTGGAAAAGCTCTCGGTGGTGATGGCGCTGAAGAGCCTCGAACGCTGTCAGGTGGCGGTCCTCGTCCTTGACGCCTCCGAGGGCGTGACCGCGCAGGACGCGCACATCGCCGGGTATGCTCACGACGCCGGTCGCGCTCTCGTCATCGCCGTGAACAAGTGGGACCTCGTCCCGCCCGGCACGGTCACACGCGCCGACGTGACCGGCCAGATCCACGACCGGCTGCCGTTCCTCGACTACGCGCCGATCTGCTTCACGTCGGCGGTGCGGGGGACCGGCCTCGGCGATCTGTTCGACACCGTGGATCGGGTGGCCGCCGAAGCGCAACGCCGCGTCCAGCCGGGTGAGCTCATCACGCTGTTCCGCGCCGCGCTCGAGCGTCGACCCATGTCCTGGGGCGGCGCGCCGCTTCGTATCCAGTCCGCGCAGCAGGTGGCGGTGTCGCCGCCTACCTTCGCGCTCCGTGTGAACCTCCCCGACAAGATCCATTTCTCCTACGAGCGCTACCTCATCAACTCGCTCCGTCACGCGCACAGCTTCGCCGGCTCGCCCATCCGGCTCCTCTTCCGGAAGAGCGCGGGGCGCCGGGGCGCCGCTCCGCGGGCGGGGCGGGCCCGCCGATAAACCCCCGAAATCGTTTGGCCCCGAGCGCTGCTGTGCTAAGATGGCGCAGCAGTTGACAAATTCTCGTTGAGGCGCGGTTATCGTGAGCCCGGACCAGGACGACTATCTGGACGACGACGCGGAGAGCCGGAAGGGAACGCGAGGCGTTCTGGCCGCCGGCTGGCTCCGCGCGCTCCTCCTGCTGAGCGCGCTCGCCGTCGTGCTCGTGTTCGCCGTGCCCTATCTCCTCGAATGGCTCGCGCCCGCGCCGCCCGGTCGGACGAGCGCGCGCCCGGCGATGACGGAGCCGGCCAAGTCGGAGCCTGCGGTGGCCCCGGCCCTCACGGTCACGCCGCCGCCCGCCCCCACGCCCGCGCCGGCCACCAAGAGCGAGCCCGTACCGCCGAGCGAGCCTGCCGCCTCGTCTCCCCCGGCCCCTGCATCCGCGTCCGATTCCAAGGAAGGGGCGCCCGCGAAGGTCGCGCCGAAATCTCCCCCCGTCGCGGCGCGCGAGACCGCCCCCTCGGCCACGCCGAAGCCCGCCGCGGCCGCGAAGCGCGCCGCGGCGCCCACGACAGGAACCGGGGACTACTGGGTGCAGGTCGGCCTCTTCGCCAACGGCGACAACGCCGAGCGGCTGGCCAAGGAGCTGCGCGCGGAGCGCTTCTCCGTCGAGGTCGCGCAGACGACGCGCGGAGGCGGGACCGCGCCGGTGAATCAGCACGAGGTCGTCGTCAGCGGCGTCAGCGTGGACACGGTGGCGGCAGCCCTCAAGGGCACCGGCACCGCCGAGGCCGTCGGGGGCGTGGTGGTGATCCGGCCCTCCATGGACCTCAAGGACGCGGTGACGCTGTCCCGCCGGCTCGCCGGCGAGGGCCTCGAGGTCCGCATCCGCCGCGTCAGCGCCCCCCTCGCCGGCGGCGGCACCGTCTATCTCGTACGTGTCGGCGGCTACGCCACGCGCGATGCGGCGGCCGCCGGCAAGCGCGAGCTCGCCGCCAAGGGCGTGGGCGGCTTCGTCACCCAGGGCGCCACCAAGTGATCGAGCCGCGGGTGGTGCTCGTCACCGCGCCCTCCGCGGAGGCCGCGACCGCGATCGGGCGCGTGCTGGTGGACGAGCGGCTCGCCGCCTGCGTCAACGTCGTGCCCGGGCTCACGTCGATCTATCGATGGCAGGGCCAGCGGGAAGAGACCTCCGAGTGCCTGCTCATGATCAAGACGGACGAGACGCGGTATGCCGCGCTCGAGCGGCGGGTGCTCGAGCTGCATCCGTACTCGGTCCCGGAAGTCCTGGCGCTGCCGGTGGTGGCCGGCGCGCCCGCCTACGTGGAATGGCTGAGGGAATCGGTGGCGGTCGAGGGGAGGTGACGGCGCTGACCAAGAATGACCTCATCAATGCGGTGGCCGCGCACGGGCTGTCGAAGCGCCAGTCGGCTTCGGTGGTCGAGTCGCTGTTCGACATCATCTTCAACTGCTTCGAGCGCGGCGAGGACGTCAAGATCGTCGGCTTCGGGCATTTCCGGATCCGCCGGAAGGCCTCCCGCCGCGGGCGCAACCCGCAGACGGGCGACAGCATCGAGATCACCGCGCGCAAGGTGCTCACGTTCAAGCCGAGCAAGGGGCTCAAGCTGCGCCTCAACCAGTAGCCCGCGGGGGACGCGTGACCCAGACGATCCCAGACAAGCTCTACTACCGGATCGGCGAGGTGGAGTCGATCACGGAAGTTCCCGCCTACGTGCTGCGGTACTGGGAGTCCGAGTTCAAGCTGCTGCGCCCGAAAAAGAACCCCGCGGGACAGCGGCTGTACCGCAAGCGCGACCTCGAGCTGGTGCTGCGGATCAAGCACCTGCTCTACAACGAGCGCCTGACCCTCGAGGGAGCCAAGAAGCGATTGCTCGCCGAGGCGCGTGGCACGCACCAGATGGACCTCGGCCTCAAGGGCATGACCATGGAAGACACCCTCCGCCGCACCCGGGACCGACTCCGTGCGCTCCGGGACCGGCTCGCGCCGGACCGAAAGTGAGCGCCCGCCTTGAGTTTTTCGCCGTCTCTCCGTACAATGCGACGTGGGTCGGGGCGTGGCGCAGCCCGGTAGCGCACTTGACTGGGGGTCAAGGGGTCGCTGGTTCAAATCCAGTCGCCCCGACCATTTTCAGAGCCGTACATGGCGGGCTTGATCCTCGTCACCAACGATGATGGGGTGCATGCCCCGGGGCTCGCCGCCCTCGCGGCAGCGCTGGAGGCTCTCGGCGAGGTTCACGTGATCGCCCCGGATCGCGAGCAGAGCGCGGTCGGGCACGCGCTCACGCTGCATCGGCCGCTCCGGGTGGAGCAGCTCGGCGAGCGGCGCTTCGCGGTGAACGGGACGCCCTCCGATTGCGTGAACCTGGGCATTCTCGGGTTGCTGCCGGAGCCGCCCGTCCTGGTCGTGTCGGGCATCAACCACGGCTCGAACCTCGGCGACGACGTGACGTACTCGGGCACGGTGTCGGCGGCGATGGAGGGCACGCTTCTCGGCGTCCCGTCCCTGGCGGTGTCGCGCGCCGAGCCGGCGGTGGAGGGGTTCGAGGCGGCGGGTGAGGTCGCGCGCGCGGTGGCGACGCGGGTGCTGGTGGAAACGCTGCCGCGGCAGACCCTGCTGAACGTGAACGTGCCGTCGGGGACGCCGCGCGGGATCCGGCTCACGCGGCTCGGCCATCGAGTGTACAGCGCGAAGGCGATTCGCGAGGTGGACCCCCGGGGTCGGCCGTACTACTGGATCGGCACGGGCGCTCCCGAGTGGGCGGAGGACGAGGGAACGGACATCGCGGCGGTGCATGCGGGGTGGGCGGCGGTAACACCGCTGCATCTCGACCTCACGCATCACGGCGCGCTGCGTGGCATGGCGGGGTGGGAGTCGAGCCTGAACGCGCTCTTGCGGAGGCGCGGGAAATGATCTGGCGCAATCCGGAACCCGAGACGCACGACCGCACCGCGGCGGCGCGCGAACGCATGGTGTCCGAACAGGTGGCGGCGCGGGGGGTGGCGGACCCCCGAGTGCTGGAGGCGATGCGGCGGGTGCCGCGCCACCGCTTCGTGGAGGAGGCGTTGCGTGATCGCGCGTACGGGGACTACCCACTGCCCATCGGGGAAGGGCAGACGATCTCGCAGCCCTTCATGGTCGGGCGGATGACTGAGCTGTTGCGGCTCACCGGCCGCGAGAAGGTGCTGGAGATCGGCACGGGCTCCGGCTATCAGGCGGCGGTGCTCGCGCTTTGCGCGGCGCGCGTGTGCACGATGGAACGGCTGCCCCGGCTCGCCGGGCGGGCACGGCAGACGCTCGAGGAGCTGGGCTACACGAACGTGTGGGTGCGGACGGCCAATGGGACGTTTGGGTGGCCGGACGAGGCGCCGTTCGACCGGATCCTCGTCGCGGCCGGAGGCCCGACGATCCCGCCGCCGCTGTTCGAGCAGCTGGTCGAGGGCGGATTGATGATCATGCCGGTCGGAGGGGCCGGCGGTCAGAAGCTCCAGCTCATCGAGAAGGTGCGGGGCGAGATGCGCGTCACCGAGGACTCGGGATGTGTGTTCGTCCCGCTGATCGGAAAGCACGCGTGGCAGGGATGATGCCCGGATTGGGCGGGCCACGCGAGGACGGGGCGTAGCGCAGCTTGGTAGCGCGCCTGCTTCGGGAGCAGGAGGTCGCTGGTTCAAATCCAGTCGCCCCGACCATCTTCCGTTCGAGGGGGACGTCCCGGGCCCCCCGCAGCCCCACGCTCCGGCCTCGTCGCGCGGCCCGGACTCCATGACGAGCAGCGATCTCCGGACGGGCGCCGAGATTGTGGTGGACGGCCGCGTGCAAGGCGTCGGCTACCGCAACTTCGTCGAGCGCAAGGCCTCCCAGCTCGGTCTCGCCGGCTTCGTCATGAATCTCAAGGACGGCCGCGTGCGCGTGCGCGTGGAGGGACATCGCGGCCGCATCGAGGAGCTCGCCCACGAGCTCGAGAAGGGCCCGCCGCTGTCGCGCGTGGAGCACATCGAGGTCACCTGGCGGCCAGTCACCGGGCGCTTTGGCGGCTTCGGCATCCGCTACGCCGAGTTCGATTCGTGAACCCGTGCCGGCACCGGGCGCGGCGCGTGATCGGCGTCAGCCTGCTCCTGCCCGGCCTGCTCCTCGTGCCCCCGGGCGGCCACGCGGCGGACTCCCCCTCCAAGCCCGCCGCCAAGCGGCCCGATCCCAAGGGCAGGCCGGCGGAGCGTGGCGCGCCCCCTGCTCCCGAGTCCGCGGAACGCTGCATCCACCTGGTGCGGAGCGGGGACTCGGTGAGTCGCCTCGCCGCCCGCTACCGCGTTTCGCGCCAGCGCATCATCGACGCCAACCGGCTCGCTCGGCCCGAGGCGCTGCGCCTCGGGCAGCGCCTGACTATCCCCGGCTGCACCCGCGCTTCCGTCGAGGTGGCCCTTGCCAAGCCGGTGCTGCAGGACGACGGGACGGTCCTGGCCCTCGTGGGACCTCGCCGCATCCCGACCCGGCTCTTCATGAAGGTGCCGGAGTTCGCCGATCGGGCGGTCGAGTTCGTCTGGCCGGTGATCGGTCCGGTGCTGTCGGCGATGGGCCCGCGGCGCCGTGTCTGGCACGCGGGCATCGACATCCGCGCGGACATCGGCACCCCCGTCTATGCAGCCGCGCCCGGGAGCGTATACTTTAGCGGGTCCGGTCGTGGCTACGGCAGAGTTGTGAAGATCCAACATGACAACGGTTTTACAACTATTTACGCTCATAATCTTCAGAACCTGGTCAACGTCGGTGATCAGGTGGAGGCGGGCACAGTGATCGCCACCGTCGGGCGCAGTGGACGGGCCGCCACCAGTCACCTCCACTTCGAGATCCGCCGCGATGAGCTCGTCTACAACCCCCTCTTCCTTCTCCCCCGGCGCGACGTGATCGTGGACCACACGGACGAGATGCAGGAAGCTCCGGATGAGGACGATGAAGACGAGTGAAGAGCCCGAGGAAGGGCTCGCGGACGTCGAGTCCTCTCTCGAGGACCTGCTCGCCACCGGCGACGAGGCCATCACGGGGACGCGGGCGACGCCGGAGGCAGCGGAGAAGCACCGCGCGCTGCTCGGGATGTACCTGGACGAGATCCGACGCATCAAGCTCCTCGACGCCGCACAGGAGCAGGATCTGGCGCGACGCGCGCGGGCCGGCGACCCCGAGGCGGAGCGCCAGCTCGTCGAGGCCAATCTCCGCCTGGTGATCAGCCTGGCCCGCCGCTACGTCAACCGCGGGTTATCGCTCCTCGACCTCATCGAGGAGGGCAACGTCGGTCTTCTGCACGCCGTCCGCAAGTTCGACCCCGACCGCGGCACCCGGTTCTCCACCTATGCCACGTGGTGGATCCGGCAGGCGATCGTGCGCGCGCTCGCGAACCAGGCGCGCATGGTCCGCCTGCCCGTGCACGTGGAGCTCCTGCTCTCGCAGTACGCCAAGGCCCATCGCGCGCTCACCCAGGAGCTAGGACGGGCGCCCGCGGCGGCGGAGCTGGCGGCGCGACTGGGTCGCACGGTGGAGCAGGTCGAGGAGCTCGAGTACCTGCGTCAGCAGCGGACGCTCTCGCTCGACGCGCCCCCGAGCACCGGCGGGAAGGGCAGCCTTGTGGACGTGATCCAGGATCCCGACGGCATGCCGGGGCAAGGCCTCGCCGCCGCCCTCCGCGCCCGCGCCGATCTCGCCGGAGTGCTCGAGGACCTCTCGGACCAAGAGCGGCGGGTCATCACTCGGCGCTTCGGGCTGGGTGGAGGGGAACCGATGACGCTGGAGGCCATCGGCAAGGAGATGGGCGTGACCCGCGAGCGCGTGCGGCAGGTCGAGGCCGCCGCCCTCAAACGCCTCGGAGCGCTGCTCGCCGCCCGCGGCGTCGATCCCTCGGACCTTTTCTAAGGGGGGACCATGGTCAAGAAGAAGGTCGTGCCGTCCAAGCCGCTGCCGTCCAAGCCGCTGCCGTCCAAGCCCCTGGCGTCGAAGCCGCGCACGGCTGGGCCCACCCGTATCGCCAAGAAAGGCGGGCCGGCGCCCAACGTCCTGTTCATCGTCGCGATGGACCAGCTCCGCGTCTACCATCACCTCGAGCAGGAGATCGCCAAGCTCAAGAACGTGGAGCTCATCACCGACCGGCGCCGCAAGCCGCGGCGGCACCGCGAGCTCAGTGTCGCGGTGGATCGGCGGAAGGACGACCGGCGCAAGCGGCCCGACGTCGAGCGCCAGCTCCGCCAGCTCGGCTGGTCGCTGGTCCGCACGGTGAAGATTCCGCCCGGCCCTGCGCGCTGAGGGGCCACCGCGGAGGAGGAAACGACCATGAGCGAGCCCAGCATGGAAACCCTCGCCCGCCGCTTGGAGCGGCTCGAGCGCGAGACCCGCTGGTGGAAGCGCGCGGCCGGGCTCGGCGGCATGATCGTCGTGGCCGCCGCCCTCCTCGGCCAGGCGGCGCCCCTCGGGCCCGTGAAGACCATCGAGGCCGAGCGATTCAACGTGCGCGACGCCGCCGGCAACCTCCGCGGCATGTTCGGGACCGGCGGCGACGGCGCCACCAGCCTGCTGCTCTACAACGGCGCCGGCGTGCACCAGGCCGGCTTCGCCGTCATGCCCGACGGGTCGGCCAGCGTCTTCCTCGGCAATCCCACCGGCCGGACCGTCACCGAGCTCACGCTCTACCGCGACGGGACCCCTAGCCTCGTCTTCCGCGACCGGGCGGGCAAGACACGCGCCCTCCTCGGGGCCGCCTCCGACGGAGTCCCGTTCGCCTACTTCCTCGACGCGGCCGGGAACAATACCTGGAAGGCGCCGTAGGCGAGGCGGGTACTCAGCGGGGCAATGAGGCCCATGCCCTCCGGGCCGCCCTCGCCGCGCGCGGCGAGGGCGGTCAGGTCGAGAAGCCCTACCGCGAGGCCTTGGCCCTCGCCGAGCCGCGTGGCATGCGACCCCTCGTCGCCCATTGCCATCTCGGTCTCGCCGGGCTAAATCAGCGCACCGGCGCGCGCGAGCAGGCGCACGAGCACCTCACGACGGCCACGACGATGTACCGCGAGATGCGCATGACGTACTGGCTCGAGAAGACGGAGACGACCGAGAGCCGGAAACCGGAATGAGCGTGTTTGCGCTGATCGCCACCAAGTCGCGCCCAATGATGCACCGGCTTGCCGAAAGGGAGGACCGATGCCACCAAAGCGGAAGCTCGACCCGCCCAAGAAGGCCTCGCGCAAGCCATTGCCCGAGGAGCGCGCTCGCGGCGCGATCGCGCGCGAAGAGGCCCTTCCCGGCGACAAGGTGCGCATGACCTTTCGCGTGGTGTTGGCACGCCCGCACGCCGAAGCCCTCGCCGCTCGGGCGATCCGCGAGGAGAAGAACATCGTGACCTTGGTGACGGAGATTCTCGAGAACGCCGCGGCGGAGGGCCAAGGCGACGCATGATCGCAATGATGCCGCTGCGCACCGTTGCTATGACTCGGCCTTGGCGCGAGCTAGCCGCAGCGCTTCCTCGACCCGAGGCACCACGTCCGGGGTCCGGGCGGTCGCGAGCGCGAGCAGCTCGCGCGCCTCGTCCTCCGTGCCGGTAAACCAGAAGTACGTCCTGCGGACACGTTGACCGCGCTCGAGCTGGAGGGCGGCCATGAGGCGAATCAACAGCTCCGGACCCGCCCACGCGAGGAGCACGACGAGCTCGTCCTCGGTGAGATTCACCTCGACGGGCACGGGCACGGGAATCATTCGTGGCGCGACCTCCGGTCTAGCGCCCCTGAGTACAGCACGCGCCCGCCATCACTTAAACCATCGATAGGTGACCACGGGCCTGCAGAAACAGCAACCGCACCCATGTGACCAGGCGCCCTCGGGTGCGGCGTGAGTCGGCGGCTACCTAACTACCGGCGTCTCCAGGCAGACACGGCGCCGATGCCGGCGATGGAGGCGAGGAGCCCGAGCGTCGCCGGCACGGGCACTCCGGTGGCGTCGGCGGTTGTGCCGAAGATCCGCCACGAATCGAGGATGTCGATCTCGCCCCGGGGCCAACGCATCGTTGAACCGCAGGTCCACGAACCGGACAGGAGGACCCCATCGAAGACCCAGCCAGCGCGTTTCCTGCCCTCACAGCCCTCCCAAGGCTCCGGGTAGGGTTCAGCCATGGCGTCCGAAGAATCTCTGTCCTTAGCAGCCCGGAGCCCGAATGTTCGGGCGTGATAGGCTCGCCCGAGCGTCGGTGTGCAGCCTGCGGGGGCCTTACCGGCCAGGAAGCGGGCGGCATGCTCCGACGCCTGCCGGGCGGCGCTCAGCCGAATGCGGCGGGCGGCCGCCGAGCGGAAGCGCAAGGAAGAGATCCGGGCGCTGCTCGAGGCGGCCCTGGAAAAGTTGAGGGAGGCCCATGATGGAGCGACGCACCTTCCTAGCGATGGTTTCACGAGGTCTTCTCGCCGCGCCGCTGGCCGCCGAGGCGCAGCCGGCGGGGAAGGTGCACCGGATAGGGTTTCTATCCCCGAGTTCTCCCTCTGACCCAGAACGGCTGGCGAGTCCTTTCGGGGCGGGTGGCCTTGCGGCCTTCC
>JBKPDT010000022.1:0-7178 GCA_046728035.1 Candidatus Methylomirabilota bacterium
CCCCAGGCCAGCCGCGCGAGGAGACGCGCGCGCCCGGCGCCGCCGATCCCGCGCGCGAGAGCCTCGCGGAATCAGGCCTCCCCTCGCTCGGCATCGCGCGCCTCCCACAGAAGGCCGAGCCCGGCCAGCTCGTCCGGGCCCATGTCGGCGGCGGGCGCCCGCGTCGCCGCCTCCGCCACCCACCCGGTGAGCGCGGCGAGCGAGAGGACGTCGTGACGGTTGTGCTCGAAGACCCGCGGCAGCTGCCCCGGCTGCTTGCGGCGCAGATAGTCGAAGTAGACGGCGGGGATGAGGGCGCCGGGCAGGTCGTCGCGGCGGTAGAAGCCGAGGGCGTGCTGCTCCACGGTGGCGAGCCGGCAGTCGGCGAGCCGCTCGCGCCAGAGGCGTCGCGCGGAGGTCAGGAGGTCGAGATGGAACCGCTCCTCCGGCCAGCGGCGCCGGGCGAGCACGAAGCGCGTCTCCAGGAGAGGGAGGTCGAAGCCTGAGCCGTTGTACGTGACGAAGCCCTCGAAGCGCGCGAGCAGAGCCTCCAGCGCGGCGAGGAGGGCGGGCTCCTCGTCGAGGTCGCGCATGAAGAACTGGCGCACCTCGAACTCGTCGCCGTCCACGAAACCCGCGCCCACGAGGAAGACGTAGGTCCCAGTGCCGCCGGCGAGACCGGTCGTCTCGGTGTCGAGATAGACGAGGCGCCGGGCCACGGGCGGGGTCTCCGCGCGGGCGAGCATGGCCAGGGAGTCCGGGTCCAGGTCGCCGGCGGGGGCGAGCGGCTGGCTCCCATGCGCGTGACCAAGCGGGAACCGACGCCGCACGACGAACAGCGGCCCGCGCTCGGTCTCCTCGACGGCGCCCTCCACCAGCTCCTCGAGGGTGCCGCAGCGACGCGCCGGGCGCGGGACGGCGGCCACCCGCGCCCGCTCTTCGATGCGGCGGATGACCTGGCGGAGCTCGGCGGGGATGGCCATGCTTTCCGGCTCGGTGCGGTCAGCGGCGCGGCACGAGCCGCTGGAGGATGGCCAGCGCGACGGGCTTCGCGCGGCGCCCCACCTCGTTCACCGGTCCCACGCAGGAGGGACAGCCCGACCTGCAGGGACAGGCCTCGAGGGTGGCCCGGGCCTGAGTGAGGAGCTCCGGCAGCACCTCGAAGATGCGCTCGGCGAGCCCGATGCCGCCGGGTTGGCTGTCGTAGAGGTAGAGCGTCGGCGTGAAGCGCTCCGCGCCGAGGAGCTGCGTGCGCTGGATCTCGCGCGTCACCACCGTGCCCTCTTCGGCGGCAGAGCCGTCACCCAACCACGCCCCCACGTCGCGCACGTCGCACAGAAGGAAGATCGGCGCGAGGTGATGGAGCAGATAGGTGAGGGCGCGGAGCCCGTCCACCAGCTCCTCGCGGCTCGAAGAGATGGCGGCGAGGAGGGCGGGATCGACGGTGAGCCAGGCGCTGGTGGTCTGCATCTCCTGCTGGGGCAGCTCCACCTCCCCTGAGCCCACGTTCTCGAGCGTGCCCATCTTGATCTTCTTGAAGCCGACCACCTTCTCGGCGACGAGCACCTCTCCCCCCTCCGACTGCCAGCCCGGCGTCTCGCGGCGGGTGAACCGCTGGAGCATCCACACGCCCTTGGCGCTGATGGCGTCGGTGAAGTAGTCCACCTGGACGCGCTTGACGTAGGCCACCTTCTCCTCGTCCTCGCGGTAGTGCAGCTCCTGCACCTCGAACGGCTCGCCCTCCACCATGTAGATCGCCTTGGGATAGATCATGGCGAAGGCGCTCTTCCAGTCCACCTCGGCGATGATCTGCCGGCGCTTCGTGTGCTGGGCGTCGCGCGCGGTCGTGTCGATCACCAGGAAGTTGTCGGAGGTGACGGTGCGGAGCGAGATGTGGTCGGCGGGATAGGTCTCGGACGTCCAGTGATAGACGCCGCCCGCGCGGTGGAGGAGCCCCTCCGCCTCCAGCGCGGCGAGATGCTCGGCGATCGCGGTCCCGAAGGCTTCGTCCGCGGCGAACGGCAGCTCGAAGGCGCCGCACTTTAGGTGGTTGACGAGGATGAAGGGGTTCTCCGGATTGATCCGCGCATGCTCCGGAGAAGCGCCGAAGAGGTAGTCCGGGTGCGCGGCAAGGTACTGGTCCATCGGCGCGCTCGTCGCCACGAGGATGGCCGCCGAGGGCCCGCTGCGCCGCCCCGCCCGGCCCGACTGCTGCCACAGCGAGGCGATGGTCCCGGGAAAGCCCGCGAGCACGGCCACATCGAGGTGGCCGATGTCGATGCCCAGCTCGAGGGCGCTCGTGGCGACCACGCCCAGCACCTGCCCCGCGCGCAGCCCCTGCTCGACCTCGCGGCGGCGAAGCGGGAGATACCCGCCGCGATAGCCGCGCACGATGCCGGCGTCCCCCGTCTTGTCCTCGACCAGCCGCTTGATGGTGGCGAGGAGCACCTCGGTGCTGAGCCGGCTCTGCGCGAACACGATGGTGGGGATCTTCTCACGGAGAAATCGCCCGGCGAGCCCGGCCGCCTCGCCCAGATAGGGCGCGCGAATGCCGAGCTCCGGGTTCACCACCGGCGGGTTGTAGCAGAGGAACATCTTGTCGCCTACGGGGGCGCCGCTCTCGCTCAACTCGGTCACCGCCTCGCCGGTCAGCCGCTCCGCGAGCTCGCGCGGGTTGGCGATGGTGGCGGAGGCCATGATGAACTGCGGGGTCGATCCGTAGTGGCGGCAGATGCGCTTGAGCCGGCGAAGGACATTGGCGAGGTGGCTGCCGAAGACCCCACGGTAAGCGTGAAGCTCGTCCACCACGACGTAGCGCAGGTTCTGGAAGAGGTTCACCCACTTCGTGTGGTGCGGGAGAATCCCCGAGTGCAGCATGTCGGGGTTGGTGAGCACGAGGTTGGCGCGCGCCCGCACCGCCCGGCGCGCGTCCTGGGGCGTGTCGCCGTCGTAGGTGAACATGCGGAGATCCGGCAGGGACTTCGCCAGCTCGGTGAGCTCGGCGAGCTGGTCCTGAGCGAGCGCCTTGGTCGGGAAGAGATAGAGGACGCGCCCCTCGGGCTGCTGCACCAGGCTCTGCAGCACGGGCAGGTTGTAGCAGAGCGTCTTCCCGGAGGCGGTCGGTGTGACGGTGACGAGGTGCTCGCCCTTGGACACGATCTCGAAGGCCTTGGCCTGGTGCGAGTAGAGCTGGCTGATACCGCGCGCGCGCAGCGCTTCGACGAGCCGGGGATCCATCGAGGAGGGAAAGGGGGCGAAGACGGCGGGGCGGGCCTCGATGTGCCGCACGGCGGTGATGAGGGGGCCGGTTTCGAGCGAGGTCAAGAGCTGGTCGAGCAGCTCCCGGAGCGGCATGGCTCATCCTATGTTTAGCGGTTCTCGGTTGTCAACTTTGCGTCCCTCATGTCAGGCTGGGGCCGTGAGCGTCGGCCGATTCGTCCTTCCGCTCGTGTGGACCGGCCTCATCCTCTGGTTCGGGAGCGACGACTGGAGCGCGGATGCTACCCGCGGCGTCGCGCTGCCGCTGCTGCGCCACCTCTTGCCCTGGGCAGGCCCGGAGGGGCTCGACCTTGCGCACCTGCTCGCCCGCAAGGCCGGGCACGTCGCGGCCTACGCGATCCTCGGCGCGCTCTGGTGGTGGACGCTCCGCCGCTGGCGCGCGGTTGTGCTGCTCGCCGCGCTCACCGGCTTCCTCGACGAGACGCGGCAGGCGGTGACGGTCGGCCGCGGCGCCAGCGCGGCCGACGTCCTGCTCGATTCGGCGAGCGCCGGGCTCGCCGTCGCGGCACTTGCGGGGGGCGTGGCGCCCACGGTGGACATGCTCACCGGCGTGCTGCTCTGGTCGGCCGCGATGGTGGGAAGCCTGCTCCTGCTCCTCGACCTCGCCACCGGCGCCCCCGCCGGCTGGCTCTGGCTCTCCACGCCGGCCGCCTGGCTGCTCCTGGCGTGGCGCCGGCGCGCGCGCGCATGACCCTCCTGCCCGTGTGGCGGGCCGCGGAGCTGCCGCACCCCCCCGCCTACAACCTCCTGAACGCCCTGCGGGTGATCGGCCCCGGGGCGATCCTGCTGGGGCTTTCGCTCGGCTCGGGCGACTGGCTGCTCGGTCCCGTCGTCGT
The DNA here is from genome assembly GCA_046728035.1 of Candidatus Methylomirabilota bacterium. Lineage (GTDB taxonomy): Bacteria > Methylomirabilota > Methylomirabilia > Rokubacteriales > CSP1-6 > DASRWT01. The sequence continues at coordinate 4,095 of JBKPDT010000022.1, forward strand.
CACCCGCCACGGCGCCTCGCTCCTGTGGATCTGCACCGCGTCCGTGTTGCTCCAGGCCGCGCTCAATGCCGAGATGGCGCGCTATACCCTGGCGACGGGCGAGCCCATCTGGAGCGGCTTCCTCCGGACGCGGCCCGGGCCCGGTTTTTGGGCGTGGGTGTATTCGGGGCTTCACCTGCTCCAGCTCGGCTGGCCGGGCTGGGCGCTCGCGGGCGGCGCCAGCGCCGCCGCGATCTTCCTGGGTCGACCTCCCCGCGACGAGGATCAGGCGGTAGTGCTCCTCCTGGGCTATCTGGTGTTCGGCGCCGCGATCGGCGCGACATTGCTGGGCCGGCGCGGGCAGGACGCCCTGTGGCGGGCCGACCGGTTCTTCCTCGTGGGAACCCTGCTCTATCTCGCCGCGCTCGCGTTCACGCTGGTGCCGTGGCCCACGTGGACCGCCACCGCCAAGGGATTCGTCGCTCCCCTCGCGGGCGAGCCGCCGCCGCCCGGTGATCTCGACTGGCTGCTCCTCGCCGCCTTCGCGGCGTACTCCGGGGCGGGGGGCGTGGTCAACGCGAGCCTCACCCACTGGCTCCGGGACAAGGGTTTCGGCATGGCGAGCATCGCCAGCGGCGCGCCCATCCAGGTCGCCGGGCACCACCTTCACCTCGTGAGCGAGGGCGCCCAGGTGGAGCCGAGCCCCGACAATCTCGAGAAGTGGCGACAATGGTGGCGCTTCCTCGGCCTCCACCTGGGCGTCCTCTGGGTGCTGGGCCCGCTCGCGGCGATGGCGCTGCCCGCCCTTCTCACCTTGCAGTTCGTCCCGCGCGGCGCCAATGTCTTGGGAACCGCGGCCCCCATCGCGCTGGCGCGGGGGCTCCTCGAGGCGGGCGACCTCTGGCTCTGGTTCCCCACCCTCATCGCCGGCTTCTGGATCTTCTTTTCCACCCAGCGGGGCGTCGCCGAGGGATTCACTCGCAGCGTGACGGAGATCCTCTGGGCGGGCAGCGACCGCGCGCGGTCCTGGGCGGGGGAACGGGCACCGCGTCTCTATCACGGCGTCCTCGCCATCTTCGCCCTGACCGGCGCGCTCGCCCTCGCCATGGGAGACCCTCTACGCCTCATCCTGATCGGGGCGAACGTGGGCGCGCTCGGTTTCGTCGTGCTCTCGGCGCACACGCTCCTGGCCAACCGCGCGCTCCTGCCGCGGGCGTTCCGGCCCGCGTTGTGGCAGGAAGCGGGCATGGTGGCCTGCGGGCTCTTCTTCGCCTGGCTGGTGGCGCGGGCGCTGTGGCGCCCTCTCGACGTGCTCGCGCTGTTCCGCTAGCCGGAGACGCGCGCGCCGCCGAAGGGGACCGCCAGACGGCCGCGGGCCAGCACCATGCGGACCTCGCCGAGCGCCTGGATCCCCTCCGCGGGATTGCCGGCGACCGCGACGAGATCGGCGGCGAGGCCGGGGGCCACGCGGCCGGTCTCCGACGCGAGTCCCAGGGCCTCGGCGGACACCGACGTGGCCGCGCGGATCGCCTCCAGCGGCGACATCCCGTACTTCACCATCAGCTCGATCTCGGCAGCGTACTTGCCGTGAGGGTTGAGCGGCGTCCCCGCGTCGCTGCCCGCCGCGATGCCGACACCGGCGCGCCGGGCGAGCTGGAAGCTCGCGATGTGCGCCGGCACCACCGCGTCCGACTTGCGCACCATGAAGTCGGGGATTCCCGCGGCGAGCCCGCCCGCGCTGATGGCGGCGGGCGCGTTGAGGGTGGCGACGAGATAGGTGCCGCGCGTCTTCATGCGCGCCACGATCTCCTCGGTGAGGAAGATCCCATGCTCCACGGTGGTGATGCCCGCCTCCACCGCGTCGGCGATGCCCTCGGAGCCCTGCGCGTGGGCGGCGGTCCGCCGGCCCGCCCGGCGCGCCTCGTCCACCGCCGCGCGCATCTCGTCGCCGGTGAGCTGGGAAGCCCCCGGCTCCACCCCCGGCGTCATCACGCCACCGGTGGCGATGAGCTTGATCACGTCGGCGCCCGCCTTGAGCTGCTCGCGCACGGCGCGCCGCGTGTCGTCGGGCCCGTCCGCCTCGCGCCCGATCCACCAGCCGTGCCCGCCGGTCATGCAGATGGCCTTGCCGGCGGCGAGGATGCGCGGCCCGGGCGCCCAGCCTTCCTGGATGGCGCGGCGCACCGACATCTCCGCGTAGTCGCGGCCGCCGAGGTCACGCACCGTGGTGATGCCGGCCTCGACGGTCTCGCGCGCTCGGAGGAGAGCCTTGATCACGGTGACGCCGAGCGGCTCGTCGCGCAGCAGGCGCACCGGATCCGCCTCGGCGCCGAGGCAGAGGTGGACATGGCAGTTGATCAGACCGGGCAGCAGGGTGTGACCGTCGAGATCCACGCGCTCGCCGCGCGGCGCCTTGGCGCCGTCCACCACCGCGGTGATGCGCCCGCCTTCTACCACCACCGCTCGCCCCTTCACCGGCTCGGCGCCGGTTCCGTCGATCAGGATCCCGCCGACGAGGACGAGGGCCGGCATGGGACGGGGTCAGACCGTCAGGCGGGGATCGAGGGTGTCGCGGAGCCCGTCGCCGAAGAGATTGATGCCGAGCACGGTGACGAGGATGGCGAGTCCCGGGAAGGTCGCCAGCCACCACGCGGTGGAGAGGTACACCCGCCCGTCCGCGAGCATGCCGCCCCAGGTCGGCGTGGGCGGCTGCACGCCCAGCCCGAGGAAGGACAGCGCGGACTCGATGACGATGACGCGCGCCATGTCCAGCGTGGCCACCACGAGCCAGGGCGTGAAGGCGTTGGGCAGGACGTGGCGGACGAGGATGCGCCAGTCGCGGCTGCCCAGCGCCACCGCCGCCTGGACGAACTCGCGCTCGCGGATGGACAGCACCTCGCCGCGGACCACTCGCGCGTAGACGACCCAGGACGACACGCCGATCACGATGATGATGTTGCGCAGGCTGGGCCCGAGGACGCCGATCACCGCGATGGCGAGGAGGATGAACGGGAAGGCGAGCTGCACGTCGGCCAGCCGCATGAAGAAGTCGTCCACCTTGCCGCCGAAGTAGCCGGCGACCAGCCCGATGGCCATGCCGAGGAC
>JBKPDT010000023.1:0-12883 GCA_046728035.1 Candidatus Methylomirabilota bacterium
GGCGTACTCGTCGTCCATGCGCTCCATCCAGTAGGGGGCCCAGCCGCAGCCCGCCTCGAGGAAGGCGAGTTTGAGCCCGGGGAAGCGCTCGGGCACGCCCTCGAAGATCATGGAGGTGAGCTGGCGCATCTGGCCGAAGGCGTGCGAGCAGGTGTGGGCCTGTATGTAGCGCGGGAACATGTCGACGCCGGCCCCGCCCAGATGGGAGCCGGAGGCGTGCACACCCAGCGGGACGCCGAGCCGCTCCGCCTCCGCGTAGACGGGATCGAAGGCGGCGTCGCCCAGAAGATGCGTGCCGTCGGCGGCGAGCATCCCGCCGCAAAGCCCCAGCTCCTTCACGGCGCGGCGCAGCTCCACCGCGGCCGCCGCGGGCTCCTGGACGGGCAGGAGCGCGACCGCCTTGAGCCGCATGCTCACCTTGATGAACTCCTCGTGGAGCATGGTGTTGTAGGCCTTGCAGAGGGCGACGGCCCACTCGCGGTCGCGCAGGAAGCTCATGAAGAGGCCGAGGGTGGGGTAGAGCACGGTGAGCTCCATCCCGCCCTTGTCGAGCGCGCGCAGCCAGGTCTCGGCATTGCCGGCGGAATCACCGAGGGTGCCGAGGAGCCGACGGTCCCAACCGTCCCAGGGGTAGAACGAGAAGGTCTGCGGGCGCCGCTTGTGCCGGTCGTCGAGATACTTCGACACCTGCTCCTGCGACTCGGTCACGTGGCCGTCGGCATCGAGGATCGCGTGGCCGCTCATGGGTTGCCCCTCCAGCCCGGGACCGCGTCGGGGTTGACGGCATGCGCGGGCGGCTCGCCGCGCCCCACCGCGAGGATCTGATCCAGGGCCAGGCGGAGGTTGGCGCGCCGGCCGGCCTCGCTGTGGGCGATATTGTGCGGCGTCAGGATGAGCCGCTCGGGGTCGACGTTCCGATAGCAGTGATCGGCGGGTAGCGGCTCCTTGACGAAGGCGTCCACGGCGGCGCCGGCAATCCACTTCTCGCCGAGCGCGCGGGCCACCGCCTCCTCGTCGACGAGCTCGCCTCGCGCGGTATTGATCAACAGCGCCGTCGGCTTCATGCGCCGGAGCTCCTTCTCGCCGATGAGGGTGCGGGTCTCGTCGGTGAGCGTGCAGTGCAGCGAGACGATGTCGGACTCGGCGAGGAGGGTAGGGAGGTCCACCAGCGTGACGTCGAGCTTGCCGGCGCGGTCCGCCGCCACGTAAGGGTCGGAGGCCAGCAAGCGCACGTCCCAGCCGGCCAGCCGGCGGGAGACGTGGGTGCCGATGCGGCCCAGGCCGATCAGGCCCACGGTCTTGCCGAAGAGGAAGTCGCCGCGATCCTCGCGCTTCGCCCATCCGCCGCCGCGCAGCTTGGCCTCGTTGTGCTTGATGCGCTTGAGCAGCATCAGGATCAGGCCCACCGTGGCCTCGGCCACCGCCACGAAGTTCTCCGGCGTGGGGCTATTGGCCACGAGGATGCCCAGCCGCGACGCGGCCGGGATGTCGATCTTGTCCGTGCCGATGAAGGGCACGATGACGAGACGGAGCCGCGGCGCCGCTTCGAGGACCGCCGCCGAGAAGGTCTCGAGATGGGAGGCGAGCACGACGTCCGCGTCGCGGCAGGCCTCCGCCAGCTCGGCCTCCGTCCAGGCGCGGCGTCCGGGCATGTCGAGCGGGCGGCCGATCACGACCTCGTGGCCGGCCCCGCGGAGGCCGTCCAGCTCCTCGGCGGGGCCGCTGGGACCGGTGGCGAGGATCTTCATGGTCGCCTCCTCACGGCTTCTTGCAGATGATGTTGACGAGCGCCTGCCGCTTCTCGTTGCGGACGACCTCCAGCGCGCGCTTGAGCACGCCCGGCAGCGCGGCGGGGTCCTCCACCTTCTCGCCCCAGCCGCCGCAGGCGCGGCAGACCATCTCGTAGTCGGGCGCGGGGTCGAGCTGGTAGAGCGGCATCGACTCGGCGCGCATGGCCCAGCCGTCCTTGGCGAGGGAGGCCACCGAGCGCTTCACCGCGTTCCACGCGCGGTTGTTGAAGACCACGAAGAGCGCGGGGATCTCATAGGCGCGGGACACCCAGTGGGTGGCCGTCGGGCTGCCGAAGATATAGGTGCCATCTCCCACGCAGGAGATCACGGTCTTGCCCGGCGCGGCAAGTCGGGCCCCGAGGGCGGCGCCGAGCGCCCAACCGAGGCCGCCCGCGGGCGAGGAGCCGAAGTAGGACCCGGGCACCCGCATGCGCGTCTGAGCGGAATCGAGGTCGTATTCGTTCACGACGATGGTCTCGTCGTCCACGCAGTCGGCCACGCAGCGCGAGGCCCAGGCCATGTCGATCGGCGAGTCGCCGCTCACCGAGCGGGCCCGCGTCGCCACCACGTCGCGCTGCTCCGCGGCCTCCGCCTCCCAGCGCCGGCGCCGCTCGGCGACGCCCTTCGCGTCCATCAGGGGCCGGAGCGCCTCGGCCAGCGCGGCCAGGGTGAGCCGGGGCGCGCCGGCGAGGGCGCCGGCGGTGGGAAAGCAGCGCACGGGATAGCGCGAGTGGAGCGGGTCCATCCCGATCTGGACGATGCACGCCTCGGCGGACGGCATCCTCACCGCGGGGAACCACGGCGCGTCCGCCTCGACGACGATCACCGCGTCGGCCGTGGCCAGATGCGGCCCCGCGTCGAACCCCGCGTGGAGGGGGTGGTCTTGCGGGAAGTTGAGGTAGGTGCGGGCGGGATCCTCGAACACCGGCGCGCCGAGGGCCTCCGCGAACGCGACCAGGGCGGAAACCGCGCGCGGGTCGCGGCCGGCGGCCTTGGTGAGGATGATCGGGTTGCCCGCGGCCGCGAGCGCTCGGGCGGCGCCCGCGATCTCCTCCGGCCCCGCGACGACGGCGCTGTTGGGCGCCAGGCGTGGCGGATCGGCATACTCGAAGGTCTCCTGCGGCTCCGCGAGCACCTCGCGGGGCAAGGTGAGGTAGACCGGTCCCGCGGGCTCACTGCGCGCGATGGCGAGTGCCCGATCAACCACCGTTTCAAGCTGAATGAAGTTCCGCAGCTCGTAGTCCCACTTCACGAACTCGCGCGCCATGCCGCCCTGATCGAACGCCTCCTGCGCCCAGTGGATCTGACGGTCGCGACTGCCGAGCATGCCGCCCTCGGTGATGGGCGTGCGTCCCGCGGTGAAGAGGATGGGCACATGGGAGCGCGCGGCATTGATGACGCCGCCCAGGGCGTTGGCCGCGCCCATGATCACGTGCACCATCACCGCCTGGGGGCGCCCCGAGACCATGGCATGCCCATGCGCCATGGCGACGGCGGGGATCTCGTGGGGGACGGTGATGGGCCGGGGACAGGCCAGCCCGTTGGCCTGGCGCCGCGCGTACGCCTCGATGAGCGGCGCGAAGTCCGTGCCCGCGTTGGCGAAGAGATAGTCCACGCCGCGGGCGGCGAGGAGCTCGAGGTAGGCGTCGGCGGTGCTCTCGACGGTGGCGGTCTTCTTCATACAGGCTCCTTTGCGATCGCTACCGTATCACTTCCCCATCCAGCGCGGCTTGCGCTTCTCGACGAAGGCGGCGGCACCCTCGCGGAAGTCGGCGCTCGTATAGGTCCGCGCGATGAGGTCGTCGCCGTCGGGGAGACCGCGGTGGTCCCGGATGCGGCGCAGGGCCTCCTTGGTGACCTGGATGGTGATGGGCGCGTGGTCTGCGATCTCCAGGGCGATCGCCTTCACCCGCGCCTCGATCTCCTCGGGCGGCACGATCTCGTGCACGAAGCCCGCGGCGAGGGCTTCCTCCGCGGTGAGGAAGCGCGCGCGGAAGATGACGTCCTTGACCCGCGACGTGCCCAGGAGATCTACGAAGCGCGCGTAGGCCTCCATGGACAGGCAATTGCCGAGCGTCCGCGCGATGGGGGCGCCGAACTTGGCGTCGGGGGTGGCGATGCGGAGGTCGCAGCACGCGGCGATGCCGAAGCCGCCGCCGACGGCGAAGCCCTGGATCTGCGCGATGACGGGCTTCTTCACCCGCTCCAGACGCGCGGATCGCGCGGCGCCGTCGCGCTCGTAGGCGAGCCCGTCCTCCGCCGTCTCGAAGACCTTGAACTGGCTGATGTCTGTGCCCGCGACGAAGGCCTTGCCGCCGGCGCCGCGGAGGACCAACACACGAACCGAGTCGTCGGCGTCCACCTCCTCGCACACTTCGAGGAGCCGCTCGTACATCGCCCACGTCATGGCGTTGCGCGTCTGCGGGCGGTTGAAGGTGAGCGTCATGATCGGTCCATCGCGGGTGACGAGCGCGTCCGGATTGCCGGCGGGGGTGTCCACGGGTGCCTCCTCGCGGTACGGGTGGTGGGCGGAGGATATCATCCGGCCGCGGAATCGTGCTAGCCTACGCCTCGCCATGGCGGGCGCCCTCGAGGGAATTCGCATTGTCGATCAGACCCAGGTGATGGCCGGCCCCTTCGCGAGCATGCTCCTCGCGGACATGGGCGCGGACGTCATCAAGGTGGAGCCGCCAGAGGGCGAGCACGCGCGCCACGTGGGTCTCGAGGCGGCGCCGGGCGTGGCCGCCTCCTTCCTCGCGGTGAACCGGGGGAAGAAGGGCATCACGCTCGACCTCAAGCGCCCCGAGGGCGTGGCCGTGCTCAAGCGCCTGGTCGCGACGGCGGACGTGCTTGTCGAGAACTACCGGCCCGGCGTGGCCAAGCGCCTCGGCGTGGACTACGAGACGCTCGCCGCGATCAACCCGCGCCTGATCTACTGCTCCATCTCGGGCTTCGGCCAGACCGGGCCCTACGCGACACGCGGCGGCTACGATCTCATCGCCCAGGGCATGGCCGGGATCATGAGCGCCACCGGCAGCGACGGCGGCCCGCCGGTCAAGGTGGGCGTGCCCATCGCCGACCTGGGCGCCGGCCTCTTTGCGCTGCTGGGCATCCTCTCCGCGCTGCGCGCGCGGCGGATCACCGGGCGCGGGCAGCAGGTGGACACCTCGCTCTTCGAGGCGGCGCTCGCGCTGTCCGCGTGGGAGGCCACCGAGTACTGGTACACGGGGGAGATCCCCAAGCGCCTGGGGACCGCGCACCGCCTCAACGCCCCGTACCAAGCCTTCCGCGCCAGCGACGGCTACTTCACGGTGGGCGCGGCCAACGAGAAGCTCTGGCCCATCTTCGCGCGCCTCCTCGGCCTCGACGCCCTCACGCGCGACCCGCGCTTCACGGGCGTGGGCAATCGCGTGAAGAACCGCGCGGCCCTCGAGAAGGAGATCGAGGCCGTGACGAGCCGTCAGACCCGCGCCCACTGGCTCGCCAAGTGCGAGCAGGCGGGCATCCCCGCCGGGCCCATCTACACCATCCCCGAAGCCCAGGCCGATCCCCACGCCCAGGCCCGCGGCATGGTGCAGGAGCTGGAGCACCCGCAGGCCGGGCGCGTCAAGGCGCTCGGCAATCCCGTGAAGCTTTCGCGCTCGCCCGCCGCGCTGCGCGCCGCCGCTCCGCTACTCGGCGCCGACACCGACGCCGTGCTCGCAGGCATCGGCTATAGCTCCGCCGAGATCACTGCCCTCCGCGCCGGAAAGGTTACATGATCCGCTCCGTGCCCGGCCGCGCGCCGAAGGTGCACCCCGACGCCTTCGTGGACATCGCGGCGCAGGTGATCGGGGACGTCACCATCGAGGAGGGCGCCAGCGTCTGGCCCTTCAGCATCCTGCGCGGGGACCAGGATAACTACGTGCGCCTCGGGAAGAACTCGAACGTGCAGGACAACTCCGTGCTCCACGTCACGCCCGAGTTCCCCTGCGTCGTGGGGGCGGGCGTGACCATCGGACACCGCTGCGTGGTGCACGCCTGCACTATCATGGACAACGTGCGCATCGGCATCGGCGCGGTGGTGCTGACGGGCGCGGTGGTGGAGGAAGACGCCCAGGTGGGTGCGGGGGCGGTGGTGCCGCCGGGCAAGGTCGTCCCCGCCGGCTGGCTCGTCATGGGGGTGCCCGCCAAGCCCGTCCGCAAGATGAGCGACGAGGAGCTGGCCGACATCCGCAAGAACGCCGTGGAGTACCTCGACCTCTGGCACCGCGACTACCGCGGGCTCTGGGACGTAAGGGACCAACAAAAGGCATGAAGCCACTGCACGGCACCCGCGTCATCGACTTCACCCAGGCTATGGCGGCGCCGTACTGCACCATGAACCTCGCCGACATGGGCGCGGACGTCATCAAGCTGGAGCCGCCCGGTGAGGGCGAGCCCACCCGCCAGCTCGGCGCCGCCCAGAAGCAGGGCCACAGCGCGACCTTCATGACCATGAACCGCGGCAAGCGCGACCTCGCGGTGGACCTCAAGCATCCCGAGGGCGTCGAGATCGTCAGGCGCTTGGTGAAGACCGCCGACGTGTTCGTCCAGAACTACCGGCCCGGCGTGGCGGACCGGCTGGGGCTCGGGTACGAGGCGCTCAGCCAGGTGAACCCGCGCCTCATCTACTGTGCCGTAAGTGGCTTTGGGGGAACGGGTCCCTATGCCTCCCGCGGGGGCTATGACCTCATCGCTCAGGGCATGAGTGGCGTCATCAGCGTCACGGGTGACGAGGACGGGGCGCCGGCCAAGTCCGGCGTGCCGCTCTCGGACCTCGCCGCGGGTCTCTTCTCCGCCTACGGCATCCTCTGCGCGCTGGAATATCGCGACCGCACGGGGCAGGGGCAGCTCGTGGACACCTCGCTTCTCGAGGCGGCCATGGCGCTCACCGTCTGGGAGGCGAGCGAGTACTGGGTGACGGGGGAGGCGCCGCGGGCGCTCGGCTCGGCGCACCGGCTCTCGGCGCCGTATCAGGCCCTCCGCGCCGCCGATGGCTACTTCACGGTGGGGGCCAACACCGACCGGCTCTTCGACGGACTCTGCCGGGCCATCGGGCGCGCGGACCTCGGGGCGGATGCCCGCTTCACGACCGGCGCGGGACGCCGGACGCACCGCAAGGCCCTTGTCGCCGAGATCGAGACCACGACCGCGACCGAGCCGCGCGCCTTCTGGCTGGAGCGCCTGGACAAGGAGGGCGTGCCCGCGGGACCGATCAACGACTACGCGGAGGCCCTGTCCGACCCGCAGGCGTTGGCGCGCCGCATGATCGTGGACCTCATCCATCCGGGCGCCGGCCCCATCAAGGCGCTCGGCGTGCCCGTGAAGCTCTCGGACACGCCAGGCGCGGTGGACCGCGCGGCGCCGCTCCTCGGTCAGAACACGGAAGAACTCCTCGTCGAGCTCGGCTATACCGAGGCCGAGCGCCGAGACCTCGAAGCCCGGCGCATCGTTGAGCGCTGGCCGAACCCCGGAGGAAAGGCTCAATGAAGACCCGCACCCTCGCCCTCGCGTGCACCCTCGCCGTGCTCCTCCCCGGGCTCGCCGCGCTCGCCGCCGCCCAGGCGAAGTACCCGACGAAGACCATCGAGGTGGTCGTGCCCTACGCGCCTGGCGGCGGCACCGACAACCTCATGCGCATGATCACGGGCATCATCGAGGAGAACAAGTGGTCGCCGATGTCGATCAACGTCAACAACCGCACCGGCGGCAGCGGCGCGGTGGGCTACACCTACCTGATCGGCAAGAAGGGCGACTCCCACGTGGTGGCGGGCGCCACCCCGATGGTGGTGTCCGGCAAGCTGGAGGGGCGCCTCAACGGCGATCACCGCGACGCCATGACCATCCTCATGATCATGGCCATTGACGACCTCATGCTGTCGGTGCGCTCGGAGTCGCCGTACAAGACGATCGACGAGTTCGTGAAGGCGGCGCGGGAGAAGCCGGGCGTGCTCACGGTGGGCGGCACCGGCACCAACACCGAGGACCACATCTTCCACTATCTCTTCGAGCAGGCGGCCAAGATCAAGGTGAAGTACGTGCCCTTCAACTCGGGCGGCGAGGTGACCACCTCGCTCATGGGTGGGCACATCGACGCGGCGGTGGAGAACCCCAACGAGATCATCGCCCAGATCGAGGCCAAGAAGGCGCGCAACCTCGCGGTGGCCGCCCGCAAGCGCCTCACCGACGCCCCCGACGTGCCGACCTTCGCCGAGCGGGGGTACGAGTTCTTCTGGGAGCAGATGCGCGGCGTGGTGGGGCCGGCCGACATGTCGCCGGAGGCGGTGCGGTGGTGGCAGGACACGCTCAAGAAGGTGACCGAGTCCAAGAAGTGGCAGGAGCAGTACATCAAGCGCAACCTCCTCACGCCCACCGCGTGGACGGGGGAGGAGGCCAACAAGTACCTGGACGGCCTCAACTCCAAGTACGAGAAGGCGCTCGGTGACCTCGGCGCGCTGAAGAAGAAGTAGCCGGCGCGTGCGGCGCGCGGACCAGATCGCCGGCGCCGGGTTGCTCGTGCTCGGTGCCGCCTTCGCCGCGGCGGGGCTCCGGAACTACACCTACTGGGGCTCCGGAGGCCCCGGCTCCGGCTTCCTGCCGTTCTGGCTCGGCCTCGCCATGGCGATCCTCGCCGCCGGGTTGCTGATCGCGGCCAGCCGCGCGCGGGAGCCGGGCGTCCCCTGGCTGCCGGAGCGGGCCAGCCTGCGCCGCCTCGTGCTGGTGTTGGGGCTGACCGCCGGTCTGATCGCCCTCCTCAAGGTCCTGGGGATGGCGATGGGCACCGTGCTCTTCCTCGTCGCCATCCTCCGGTTCGTGGAGCGCAGGGCCTGGCTGCCCACCGTCGCGATCGCCGTCGGCACTGCCATCGTCAACTACCTCATCTTCACCTACTGGCTGCGCGTGCCGTTCCCGGTAGGCGTGCTGGGCTTCTGATGGATTTTCTCGCCAACCTCTCGCTGGGCTTCTCCATCGCGTTCACGCCGTTCAACCTCTGCATGGCGGCGGTGGGGGTGACGCTCGGCACGCTCATCGGCGCGCTGCCCGGCGTGGGGCCGGTCTCCGGCGTGGCCCTGCTCCTGCCGCTGACCTTCGGCATGGATCCCGTGTCCGGGATCATCATGCTCGCCTCGCTCTATGCCGGATCCATGTACGGCGGCACCATCACCTCCGTGCTCATCAACACGCCGGGCGAGTCGGCCTCGGTGGTGACCTGCATCGACGGCTATCAGATGGCCCTGCAGGGGCGGGCGGGACCGGCGCTCGGGGTCGCCGCCATCGGCTCCTTCGTCGCGGGCACCGTTGGCGTCGTGCTGCTCATGCTCATGTCTCCGCTGCTCGCGCGCTGGGCGCTCTCCTTCGGCCCGCCCGAGACCTTCGCGCTCATGCTGCTGGGGCTCACCACGGTGACGGGACTCACCGGCGACAATGCGCTCAAGGGCTACATGAGCATGGTATTCGGGCTCATGCTCGCCATGGTCGGCTTCGACATCATCTCGGGCGACGCGCGCTACACCTTCGGCATCAACGAGATGCTCGACGGCGTGGAGTTCCTGCCGGTGGCCATCGGCCTGTTCGGGCTGGGCGAGGTGCTCGTCGGCGCGGAGCAAGTCGCCGACATGCGCATCCTGCGCGCCCGCTACGGCATCCGCGACGTCATGCTCACCGCCGCCGACTGGGCCCGGAGCCGGTGGGCCATCGCGCGCGGGACCGCGCTCGGCTTCCTCATCGGCGTGCTGCCGGGCGCGGGACCCACCATCGCCTCCTTCCTCGCCTACACGCTCGAGAAGAAGGTGACGAAGCACCCCGAGGAGTTCGGCCGCGGCGCCATCGAGGGAGTGGCGGGACCCGAGTCGGCCAACAATGCAGCCTCCTCGGCGGCCTTCGTGCCGATGCTGACCCTCGGCATCCCGGGCTCCGCCACCACCGCGGTGATGCTGGGCGGGCTCATGATGTGGGGGCTCCGGCCGGGCCCGCTCCTCTTCGAGAAGAACCCCGACTTCGTCTGGGGTCTCATCGCCTCGCTCTACATCGCCAACGTGATGCTCCTCGTGCTGAACATCGGCTTCATTCCCATGTTCGTCCGGGCCCTGCGCATCCCGTACGGCGTCCTCATGCCGCTGATCATCATCTTCTGCGTCACCGGCGCCTACTCCCTCAACAACAAGGTCTGGGACGTGGGCGTGATGCTGATCTTCGGCGTGCTCGGCTACGTGATGAAGAAGCTCGACTATTCCCCGGCCGCGCTGACCCTGGCCCTCGTCCTGGGCCCCCTCGCCGAGCGGGCGCTCCGGCAGTCGCTCATCATCTCGGACGCCGGGGTCGCGATCTTCCTGATGCGGCCCATCTCGGCGGTGCTGACCCTGCTCGCGCTCTCCGCCGTCGCCGTCCCCGCGGCGCGGGCGCTCCGCCATGCCGTGCGCGGCCGCGCCCGGGCCCGCGCTACGGCCGCCTGACCTCAGTTCAGGAGTGAGGTCGCTTGGCCCCCCGCGCCCGGGGGTGCAGCACGTCGATCGCCCAGCCGACATCCAGGCGCTCTCCGAGCCAGCCGGGGCACGCCGTCCGCGCGTCGAGACGCAGGCCTTGAGCGTCGTGACAGGTCCGGAGAACCTTGACGGCATCTCCAACCACCTCCGTGGGCGGCGGCACCTCGGGTAGCGGGGCGCCGTCCGGCCGCCAGAACCGAAGCGCCCCATCGGGCCCCCGCGCCACTTGATACCCCTCCTCGTGCACGGCTCGGTGATGCCGGCGACACAGCATCGCGAGGTTCGACAGCGTCGTCGGGCCGCCCTGCGCCCAGTGGCGAATGTGATGCCCCTGGCCGAAGCGCACGCCGCAGCCGGGGAAGCGGCAGCCCTGGTCCCGATGTTGGAGCGCGCGCCGGAGGGCGGGAGGAATGGTTCTGGTCCGCGCTCCGATCTCCACGACATTCCCGGCGGCGTCATTGCGCATCACTATGCGGCTCGCGTCACACGTGAGTCGCTGCGACGTTCCCGCGGGAACGTGTGTGCCGTCCTCGAGGACCGATTGGCCCGGCTGATCCGGCTCCGCGAGCACGGGGGCATCGACATGGACCACTACTTGGTAGCGCTCGCCCGGCGCGCCGGGGTCGAGGCCGTGGTGCAGCGCCGTCTCCGCCATCAGCGCCAGGGCGTCCGCCTGCTGCTTGGCCAGGGAGGGGGGCTCCTCCGCGGATTCCGCCGCATCCGACAGGGCCTCCCCTCGGGCTCGCTGGTAGAGTACCTCGCGGCCGGCTTCCAGCGCGCGTCGCAGGAGCGCACCGACCTCCGGCATCAGCCGCCCGGTCACCACCACCATGCCGTCCTCGTCCGCGTACACCTGAAGCCCATGCCGCTTGTGCTGCCGCGCCGCCTCGCCCGCCTCCGCCAACCGATCTACCCGCCGCCAGCCGCGCACGATGCGCTCCACGTGCGCGGCCGTCCCCGCCCGCCCCACCGCAAGGAGTCGCTCCTCCGTCTCCGCCGTCGCCACCCGCGTGAGCTCCCGCACCTTGGCGTAGGACAGCTCCCCCCGCGCCAGCGCCTCCGCCAGCCGCGGCAGCGTCCCCAACGCCCGCGCTACCCGCACCCGCTCCCGCGCCGTCCCCGGCTCCAGTCCCACTCGCCAGGCGAGCCACGCGGCGCAGGAGCGGAAGCCCGTGTTCCAGCCCCCACGCGCGTCGAACTCCCGGATCAAGGTGAGCAGGCGCGCGGTGGCGGCGTCCAGGTGGGCGGACAGCTCGGCGATCTCGTCGCCGAGCCGGTCCAGCTCCGCGGTGGGTTGTGGTGTGGCCAGCACGGTCGGCGCGTGAGTCGGCATGGCGAATCCTCCCTCTGCTGAAGCGACTCTATACGCTGGTTTTCGCGCCGCCGGCGAGCGCGCAGGACGCGTGATCTCGGGACGAGGAATGATTTTTGATCCCGGCCCGCCCGAGCGCGCATCGGTGGGTCCACGCGGGCCGCTGAGGCGGAACGTGGCGAGGGTTGCCAGCGCGTGAGCAATGCCCCCGGCCGAGCCTGTCAAGCGCAAAGTGCATGGTCCGGCCTCGCGGGCTATTCTTAGCGGCGATGCCCGAAGACCGGTACGGCCTCCCCCTCTCGTCGGACTCCGCGCGCGCGGTAGAGGCGTATCGGGCGGGCGTGGATCGGATCCTCCTGGCCGTGCCCGGCGCCGACCGGGCTTTCGAGAACGCGCTCGCCGCCGATCCCGGCTTCGCCCTGGCCGCCATCGGCCTGGCCCGCACGCATCAGATCCACGGGCGCATCGCCGAGGCCAAGGCGGCGGCGGCGCGCGCGCGCTCGCTGACGGGCGGGATCTCCCGGCGCGAGCGCCAGCACGTAGAGGCCATCGGCGTGCTGCTCGACGGCGACGCCAAGGGCGCCCTGGCCGCGGTGCGCGCGCATGTCGCGGAGTGGCCGCGCGACGCCATCGTGCTCAGCCTGGCCGTCGGCGCCTTCGGCCTCATCGCGTTCAGCGGCCGGACCGATCACAATGCTCTGCTCCTCGCCCTTCTGGACGATCTCGCCCCGCACTACGGCGACGACTGGTGGTTCGCCTTCGCGCACGGCTGGGCCCTCAACGAGGCGCGGCGCCCCGCCGAGGCCCGCGTCCTCATGGAGCGCTCGCTTGCCCGGCAGCCGCGTAGCGCCAACGGCGCCCACGGGATGGCCCACATCTGTTACGAGACGGGCGACGCCGAGGCGGGTGCGCGCTTCCTCGAGGGCTGGCTGCCCGACTACGAGCGCGCCTCGCCCCTGCATTGCCACCTGTCCTGGCATCTGGCGCTCTTCGAGCTGGCGCGCGGGAACACCGAGGCGGCGCTCCACGTCTACGAGGCCAGCATCGCGCCGGGCGCCTCGATCGCGCCGCCGCTGAACACGCTCACCGACTCCGCCGCCTTCCTCTGGCGCCTCGGCCTGTACGGGGAGGCGCCGCCGCGCGCGAGCTGGGCACCCGTGCGCGACTTCGCCGCCCAGGCCTTCCCGCGGCCGGGTCTCGCCTTCGCCGACATCCACTGCGCGCTGGCGTATGCCGGCCACGGCGACGCGGCTGGCCTCGCGCGGCTGGCGGAGGCC
>JBKPDT010000024.1:0-9577 GCA_046728035.1 Candidatus Methylomirabilota bacterium
CCCTGCGACTGCAGCGTGGGAGTGACATCACGAGGCGGGCGCGTGGCGACGACCGGACGCGCCTCCACCGCGGCCGGCGGCCGCTTCGCAGGCCCCGTGCCCGGCGCCACGCTTGCCGCGACCGGCTTCACGTCCACCGCGCCGCGCACCGGCTGGAGCTCGCGCACCTGGACATTGCTCACCCGCTGCACCGGCGCCTGGCCCCGGCCGAAGCGGTCGGCAGGCACGCCCACCACCGCGTTCGTCACGTTCACGTTCCGGTAGACGTTGATATTGGTCACGTTGACCGTGGTGTTGCGATTGATCACGACGTTGTTGACCACGCGCGGCCCGCCCCAACCACGCCAGCTGGCGACGCCGACGAAGCCCGGACGGCCCCACCACGGAATGACGGGCTCACCCCAGTAGAGGGGGGCCCAGAAGACGGGACGCCCCACGCTCACCGTCACGCCGCCCAGGAAGACCACCAGCGCCGGCGAGTAGACGGGACGCACGACGATGGGCCCCGGCGCCCACGCCCAGTAGTTGTGCACGAAGACCCAGCGACCGTGATGATACGGGGCCCAGCCCCACGCGGCGTCGTCGAGCCACGTCCAGCCGAAACGTGGATCCCAGATCCACCGTCCGGTGCTGTACGGCACCCAGCCCGGCGCCACCGCGGTCGGCACCCACACCGAGCCGTACGTCTCGACGGTGCGCCACGTGCCGTGGCGGTCCAGCTCCTCCGCGCCGTAGACCCCCGATCCGACGTACTGCGTGCTCGCAGGCTGGGTCAGATAGTCCGTGCGCTGATAGTTCCAGCGATCCCATTCGCTGAGGGAGGGGGCGGTCGCGATCTCCACGCGCGGTGTCTCCGTCCCCGCGAGCTTCACCTGCTGGTTGGTGGCGATGGCGGTGGCGTTGCCCCCCGCGGGCGTCACCATGGCGGCGCCGCCGCGATGGGCGCGGAACGTCGTAGCCTCGGCGGTGACATCGACGGGGTAGTAGCCGGTCTTCTCGACGGTGAAGGCGCCGGCCGGCGTGGCGATCTCGACCGTATCCCCGGCAGGCATCTCGCGGACGTCGAGGGCGGCGTGACCCTCAGTCACGCGAAGCTGGACGAAGTCGGGCTCCTGGTTGTCGAGCCCGAGATGGGTGCCGGGGGCGGCACGCACGAAGGCGCGCGGCGCCAGCTGCAGCTCCACGGTTCCCGCCTCGCCGGTGTACAGGATGTCGCCCGGAGCCAGTGGCGTATTGAGTCGGGCGGGTGCCCACTCGGTGGCGCCGGGACGCCAGAACGAGACCTCGCCGTTGAGATAGCTGATACGCACCGGCGTGACGTCCTGAGCCTGGTTGGCCGGCGTGGGCGCCGCCCCGGGAGGAGGCGGAGGCGCTGAGGTCTGGGCCTCCACCGTCCCGGCTGGACCCAGGCCGGGAACGATCATGGCCACAATCAATAGTGCCGCCAGAACCTGTCTCGTGCGCATGAAAGCTCCTATCCGCCCCTCACGAGGCCTTACCGACTAGACGTAGGCGCGCGGATGTTTGTTTACGGGAACACAGCCCCCGGGCACCGAGTTATGCTCCCCCGGTGAGCCCTCGCTGGGCGATGCTCGTCGTCATTTTCCTCACCCGGCTGTCCATGGGAATTCAGTTCCAGTCTATCGCCTCGGTGGCGCCGCTGCTCGTCACCGATTTGCGCATCGGCTACGGACAGGTCGGATGGCTCATGGGACTCTTCATGCTGCCCGGCGCGGCAATCGCGTATCCCGGCGGCATGCTCGGACGGCGCTTCGGCGATCGGCGACTCGTGCTGCTTGGCCTCGTGCTGATGACCCTGGGCGGGCTCACCACCGCGGCGAGCGAGGGCTTCACTCTGGCCGCCGCGGGACGCGTCGCCAGCGGGACGGGCGGCGTCCTCTTGAACGTCACCCTGACCAAGATGGTGGCGGACTGGTTCGCCGGCCGGGAGATTTCCACCGCCCTGAGCATCATGCTCACGTCCTGGCCCGTGGGCATCGGCCTGGCCCTGGCGACCCTGGGCACGCTGGCGAGCGCGACCTCGTGGCGCGTCGCGGTGCACCTCACCGTGGTCGCCACCGTGACCGCCTTCGTCCTGATTCTCGTGCTCTACCGCGATCCGCCTCCACGCGAAGCGACGGCCGTGGGGACGCCCGCGCTCAGCTCGCGCGAGCTCTGGCTCTCGGTTCTCGCCGGGCTCGTCTGGGGCATCTTCAATGCCAGCTACGTCGTCTTCCTGAGCTTCGCTCCGGGCTTCCTCGTG
The DNA here is from genome assembly GCA_046728035.1 of Candidatus Methylomirabilota bacterium. Taxonomy (GTDB): domain Bacteria; phylum Methylomirabilota; class Methylomirabilia; order Rokubacteriales; family CSP1-6; genus DASRWT01. The sequence goes on from JBKPDT010000024.1 coordinate 2,264, forward strand.
GCGGGCGGCGCCTCGGTGGGATCCGCTGGCGCGGTGACGAGCCTGGCCATCTGGGTGACCCTGGTGTCGGTGCCGCTCGGCGGCCTCCTCGCCGACCGGCTGAAGCGCCCCGATCTCCTCACCGTGGTGGGCTCGCTCCTGGCGATGGGCGCCCTCCTCGCCTTCCCGCATACGGGCGCCCCCGCGCTCTCGTGCTTCCTCGTCGGCGTGCTCGCGGGCGCCCCGCCGGGCGCGGTGATGGCGCTCCTGCCCAAGGCGCTGCCGCCCGCCGCGCTCGCCCCCGGGTTCGGCATCTACTACACGGTGTTCTACCTCGCGATGACGGTGGCGCCGGGATTGGCGGGAATGCTCCGTGACCGCACCGGAAGCGCGGCGACGCCCATCGTCTTCTCGGGCGTGCTCATCGCGGTGCCCATTCTCGCGCTCGCCGCCTTCCGGCGGCTGGAGCGGCGCTAGGACGTCACCCGGGTCAAGGGTCGAGCCGGCGGGTGCGGCGACCGCGGGTGGGGCGGGCGGGCTCGGGCTCGGCGCGGTGGAGCAGCTCGCACCAGAGGCGATTGCCGTCACCGCCCGCCTCGGCGCTGCCGAACAGCGTCCCGTTGGAGGTCACGAGCGCGTCGTCCGCGCCCTCGCGAGCAGGCAGATGATCGTCGCACCACTGCACGTCGAGGACTTCCTCCATTGCATCGGCGAACGGCTCACAGCCGGGGCAATAGGAGCGAGCGACAGGCGGCTTCTCAGGCGGGATGTCCGTCACAACCCGGGCCTCGGAATCTTCCCGAAGGCGTTACTCATCTGTGAGGTTCATGCTAGCAGGGGGTCTTCGCTAATCAAAAGAAAATGGTAGGCTCGCTGCCATGACGACACCCGAGATCCTCCCCTTCGCCAGCGTGCGCGGCACCTGGGGCGCCATGGGCGCCGATGTCGGCCAGATCTTCTCGCCGCTCATCGGCCGCCACCTCGACGCCTGGCTCGCCCACGTCATGCGCGAGACGGGCGCGCCACGCGACGCGGTGGTGGCCGCGGCCCAGCCTTATGCCCGACACATCCAGGCCCATGCGCCCTTCCTATGGGAAGAACTGGAAGGGCTGGCCCGAGGATCCCGGATTCCGCTCCCGGAGCTGCTCGTGCTGCAGGCACGCGCCGAGGTGCTGCGGGCGAAGCGTCCGGCCACGCCCGCCGCGATCGGTCGCGAGTCTCCCGCCGAGTGCACGACCTTCGCGCTCGGCGGGGGCCGCGCCGAGGGCGGAAATGTCCTCTTCGGCCAGAACGTGGACCTCGTCCCCTTCCTCGAGGAATTCGGCGTCATCGTCCGCCAGCAGCCACGCGAGACGCCCGCGACCATCATGTACACGACCGCGGGCCTCCTCGGGCACAACGGCCTCAACGAGGCCGGCGTGGGCGTGTGCGCCAACTTCGTGGACGATCCCGGCGGGTGGGGCGATGGGCTGCCGCGCTATCTCCTCTCGCGGCTCGCCCTCCGCGAGGAGAGCGCGGCGACGGCGCTCACCGCCGCCATGCGGCCGCCCCGCGCGGCGTCGCGCAATCTCCTCGTAGCCGATGCCCGCGGCGACTTCGTCGACGCCGAGCTGCTGCGAGGCGAGGCCGGGATCCTGCGCGGCCGGGACGGGCTTCTCGTCCACGCCAATCACCTCGAGGCCGCCGAGTTCAAGGGCTACGAGACGCCGACGGAGAACTCGCTCCGCCGGCGGGAGCGGCTGGAGGCGCTGCTGGCCGGCGCGTCGGGCCTGCTCGCCGTGTCCGACCTCCAGCGCATCTACCGCGACCACGCCAATGCCCCGCACAGCCTCTGCGCCCACCCCTTCCCCGGGCGCAACGTGCAGACGGTGGTCTCGGTGATCGGCGACCTCGGGCGCCTCGAGCTGCACGCCGCCAAGGGCTCGCCCTGCCGAGCGGTTTACGCCACCTACACCATCGCGACGTGTCGGGACGGCTCGCTCTCGGTGATGATGCGCGACGAATACCAGCCGGTGACGGCGCCTGTAGGCTGACTCGGTCGGTGCACCGCTAGAGCGGAGCTCGCTCAAGCGAAACAACGAACTGAATTCCCGGGATGGAGAGGCGACTCAGGCGGTCGTCATTGGTGATCAAGAGGTCTACCTCTGCCTGCGCCGCACAGGCGAGCTGGATCGCGTCGGGCGCGCGGATCGATCGGTCCTTCCGGATCCCTGCGTAGCGCCTGGCGGCGTCTCGATCGAAAGAGATGAGGCGCACCGTCTCGGTGAGCACGCTCTCGTACTGTTGACGGAGCGCTTCCTTCCCCTGCTCGGCCGGCTTCACAAGCATTTCGCCAAGCGTGAGCGCCGAGGTACAGAGCTCATCATGACGCTCGAGCATCCGCTCGCGCAGACGCCGTACGCGCGCAGCCGCTTCTCCGTGGCCCTCGAAGAGATAGATGAAGATATTCGTATCCCAGAAGATCCGGCTCACTCCCAGCCCTCGCGGAGCCGGCGCACGTACTTGTCCGCGCCCTCACCCGCCCATACTTCCTTGCCCGATCCGGCCAGCGCGAGCAGGGGATCTTGCTTCGCGGTCGACGACCGACGTGGAGAATACTTGGCCTCATACCAGTCGATCAGCTCGTGGTACTCGGCGGGAATCTCGTCGCGCGACGGGACCGACTTCGCGCGGCGGCGGTCCGGATGGCTGGGATCACCGGGACGATAGAGGCGCCGCCGATTGGGGGCAGTCTCGACCAGCATGCGGTAGCGGCCCGGATTGGGAGGTCGGTTCGCAACGCAGTGCTGATTCGCGTGCACCTGCACGCCCGGCCGCACCTCCGGCGTGAGACCTTCATGTCGGACGCGCACGACGATTTCCTGGACGGTGAAGTCGGAGCGATCCGGATTCTCGCGATGAAGTAGCGCCGTGGCGATCCAGACCTCGTCGGCGACCTTGATCTCGTGTCTGGCTTTGATCGGCATCAGGACCTTCTTGTACGAGGTTATCTTAGATAATTTGTCTAGTCAATAGAGTCGTCACACCAAGGTTATCGGAAGATTTGACTCGAACAATCACACCGACTACTACCCCCGGCTGTGATAGTAGGAGGGGCGAGTAGAGGCCGATCGAGGTGCATAGCGCGACCTGGGATTGGGCATCCGGTCACCCGGTTTGGGGCGTAGTACCGGGTAAGGCCATGCAGATACTCCCGCGAGCCGAGTTCGACCTCGACGCCTGGGTGGCACGCTCGGGCGCGCTGGATCTCGCGGCCATCCCCTGGGAGGACGTGGTCCACCATTGCCTCCCCGCGCCCGCCGTCCGCACGCTACGCTACATGCAGGACGTCGAGAGCCATACCATCATCTATCTCCGCTCGCTTTTGACCACTCGCGCCATCGACGACCCAGAGGTGGCGACCTTCCTGGCCTGCTGGCTCCACGAGGAGACCTTCCACGGGCTGGCCCTCGCGCGTTTCCTGGAGGCCGCCGGATATCGGGTGGACCCACGCCCGCGCGGCCGGAGCCGGGAGTCGCTGGGCCAGCGCCTGGAGGCGGCCGCCACCGCGCTCCTCTCGCGGGCCTGGCCGGACTTCTGCGCGGTTCACATGACGTGGGGCGCCATCAACGAGCTGACCACGCTGACCGGGTATCGCCGGCTCGCCGCGGTGGCGGGACATCCGGTGCTTGCCGACCTGCTCGCCCGCATCATCCGGGACGAGTCGCGGCACTTCTTCTTCTACTATCGCCAGGCCCAGATCCGGCTGCGACGCCCGGGCGTTGCGCGCGTGGCGCGCGCCCTGGTGGACCGCTTCTGGACTCCGGTCGGCAGCGGCGTGCAGCCGATCGAGGAGCTCGAGTTCCTCGCGGGCTATCTGTTCGGCGGCGTCGAGGGGCGCGCGGCGGCCCGGACGGTGGACGACGCCATCCGGCGCCTGCCGGGTTTCGAGACAGTAAAGCTACTCGAGGCGTGGATGGACCGCAGGGCGAGCTGAGCAGCGATACGAGATCGCTAAGGAGAACAGCATGGCCACCGCGACGACTGAGCGACCGGCGACCGCGCACTACCGGACCTATTCCCCTCGGCCCTTCACCCGCGCCGAGCGCGACTCGGTGACCATCCTCTTCGGGGGCCTGCACTGGCGCGTTGAGCGCATCCTCCAGGCGGTGCTGGAGAGCGGCGGCCACCAGGCGCAGGTGCTGCCCGTCGCCACCAAGGAGGACCTCCTCACCGGACGCGAGGTGGCGGACATCGGCCAGTGCTGCCCCACCAGCTTCACCACCGGCAACCTGGTCAACTTTCTCAAGAAGAAGTCGAGCGAGATCGGCGCGGAGGAGGTCAACAAGAAGTTCGTGTACCTCACCGCCGGCTCCTGCGGCGCCTGCCGCTTCGGTCAGTATCACCAGAGCTACGAGCTCGCCCTGCGCAACTCGGGCCTGGACGCCTTCCGCATGTTTCTCCTCGCCCAGGATCAGCTCGACCAGAAGGCGGCCATGGGCGACGGCTTCGACATGAACTTGCCGGTGACGCTCGGCTGCCTCTGGGCCATCTTCACCACCGATCTTGTCCAGGATCTCGAGTACCAGGTGCGCCCCTACGAGGTGGTGCCGGGGGCGACCGACGCGGTGGTGAAGGAGTCGGTCGAGCTCCTCTACCAGGCCTTCCGTCACCGCCCCCAGATGGGGCCCTACCAGTCGGTGGCGTGGTACCTCACCACCCGGCGCTTCGTGAAGGCAATGCGCCAGATCCGGGCGAAGTTCGCGGCCATCGAGCTGGACCGGCTGCGCGTCAAACCCACCGTGAAGATCACCGGCGAGTTCTACCTCCAGACCGTCGAGGGCGACCCCAACTACAATATCCACCGCTGGCTCGAGATGGAAGGCGCGGAGGTCTATCCCGCGGGCATCACGGTGTGGATGGACTACCTGCTGCGCATGGGCCTGCAGAAGTTCGAGGACTACTCGGGCATCGAGCGCGGGGCACGGCTCAAGCTGGGCATCGGCCGCACCGTGCAGGCCATCTACCGGGGGGTGTTCAACCGCCTGCGCCGGGCCATGGGCGACCTCGCCCACGATCTGCCACATCAGATGGAACTGCGCCGCCTCGCCGCCCCCTATTTCAACCACCGGCTCGACGGCGGCGAGGGCGACATGCTGATCGGCAAGGCGATCTGGGCCCACACCAAGAAGAAGGCCCACATGATCTGCGAGCTGTCGCCGTACTCGTGCATGCCGAACACCATGAGCATCGGCGCGATGTCGGGCGTGATCGGCACGTATCCCGACCTCCTCTACGCGCCCCTCGAGATCAAGGGCGACGCCGAGGTCCACGCGCTCTCGCGCTGTCAGATGATCCTCACCGAGGCCAAGAAGCGGGCCCAGCGCGAATTCGAGGATGCCCTCGCGCGAAGCGGAATGTCGCTCGACGCCATTCGCGCCTACCTCGACCAGCACCCGAAGATGAAGCGGGCCGACTACAAGGTGCCCCACATGGGCTGCGCGGGCACCGCCGCCAACATGGTCCTGCACGTGGCGCAGAAGGCCGGGCACCTCACGGCGGCGGCATGAAGTACGTCGGGATGGACGTCGGCTCCACCACGGTGAAGGCCCTCGTGGTCGAAGTTGGGCGAGACGCAGCCGAAGGCGAGGCGAGCGGATATGGAAATGCTTCCCGAGCGGAGCGAGGGGAACCAGGAAAGGTAATCTGGCAGGACTACCAGCGTCACAATACCCGCCAGGCCGAGAAGGTCCTCGAGTTCCTCGGCCGCATGGAGGAGGAAGCGCAGGTCACCGCCGGCCGCGACCGCGTCTTCTTCACCGGCTCCGGCGCGGGCTTCCTCGGTCCGCTGGTGGGCGCCAAGATGGTCCAGGAGGTTGTGGCCGTCGCCGCCTGCGTCGAGCGGCAGCACCCCGACGTGCGCTTCGTGTCCGAGATCGGCGGCGAGGACATGAAGACCATCTTCTTCACGCCCAGCGGCGGCGGAAAGTCCAAGCAGGTCTACATGCAGTCGGCCTGCAGCGGCGGCACCGGCACCTTCATCGAGAAGACCGCGCGCAAGCTCCAGGTGGCGAGCGAGCGGCTGGCCGACATGCCCTACGAGGGCATGAGCCTCCACAAGGTGAGCAGCAAGTGCGGGATCTTCGCGGAGACGGACGCCAACACCCTCGTGAAGACCGGGGTACCCGTGGAGGAGATCATCGCGAGCCTGTTCGAGGCGGTGGTCTACCAGAACCTCGCCACCCTGACCAAGGGCAATACTCCCTCACCCGAGGTGCTGCTGCTGGGCGGCCCCAACCTTTTCTTCCGGGGGCTCCAGGAGGCGTGGCGGCACCATCTCGCCAAGCTCTGGCAGCAGCGCAAGATCACGCTGCCCGAGGGCAGCGAGCCCGCCGACTGCATCGTTGTGCCGAAGGAGGCCCTCTACTACGCCTGCCTGGGCTGCGTGGAGATCGGCGCGGGCGAGCCCGAGGGCGTCGCCGTCTACCAGGGTCTCGACAAGCTACGCTGGTGGGTCGAAGAAGGCCAGGCCGAGCAGAAGGCCAAGGACGGCGGCAAGGCCCTGGTCTCCTGCGCGAGCGACCTCGCCACCTTCGTTTCCGAGTACGACATCAAGCGCCCCGACAAGTCGGCGCCGCCCATCGCCGAGGCGGCGCCCAGTCACCGGGGGACGGTGCTCGTCGGTTGCGACTTCGGCAGCACCACCGCCAAGGCGGTGGTGCTCTCGCCCGGGCGCGAGCTGCTCTTCTCGTGCTACGCGCTGTCCAAGGGCAATCCCATCGAGGATGCCCAGTCGCTCTTCAAGCAGGTGGGCGAGGCTGGGTTCACCGAGGTCGCCGGGCTCGCGCTCACCGGCTACGGCAAGGATCTCCTCAAGGACGTGCTGGGCGCGGACATGGCGGTGGTGGAGACGGTGGCACACGCGACGGGCACGCTCCACTTCTTCCCCGACGCCGACGTGATCTGCGACGTGGGGGGCACCGACGTCAAGATCATGATCCTCCGCCAGGGCACCGTCGCCGACTTCCGGCTCAACTCGCAGTGCTCCTCGGGCAACGGCGCCTTCCTCCAGGGCGTGGCCGAGCGCTACTCGATCCCGCTCGAGGCCTACGCCGACCGCGCCTTCGAGGCCAAGTCCATGCCCACCCTGGCCATGGGGTGCGGCGTGTTTCTCCAATCGGACATCGTGAACCAGCAGCGCAAGGGCTGGGCCGCCGAGGAGATCATGGCCGCGCTGGCCGCGGTGTTACCCATCAACGTGTGGATCTATGCCGGACAGCTCCAGAATCTGCGGGCGGTCGGCAGGAAGTTCGTCCTCCAGGGCGGCACCCACCGCAACATGGCGGTGGTGAAGGC
>JBKPDT010000025.1:0-25260 GCA_046728035.1 Candidatus Methylomirabilota bacterium
GTCCATCGTGTTCTCGGTCACCTCGACCACCCTGACGAACGTCTGCCGTGCCTCTTGCTTGCGCTCGAAGATGTTCGTGAGGAGCGCGAGCAGGAGCACGGTGACGGCCGCGACCGCGACGAGCCCCAGCCCTGCCATGAGGTCGTGAACAGGAACAGGTCGAAGAAGACCGCCTTGACGATGCCCGGCACCTTGATGTCGAGCTGGCCGACGAGCACGCCCGCGAGGAGCGTGCCCACCACGGTGCCGAGACTGAACGACCCGATCCGGATCCTGCCGATGAAGAACCCCACCGCCAGCGTCAAGAAGATGGCCAGCTCGGGGTGCTCCCGCAGGCTCCGACCAATGAGTCCATGGCCCGCGACTACGCCCTGGGCGCGCGCCCGGGGGCGAACGCGTCGCGAGATCGTAGGTGACATAAGGCCCCATAAGCGATGCCCACGAAGCCGGGATCGCCCTTCTCCGTGATGTGGATGTGATGAGGCGCGTCGGTGCCCCGCATGTAGAGCGCGGTGTTTGTCCGGGCCGCCCGCACCATGCCGAAGTTCGTGAGGAACTCCTCGGCCGTATCCGGGTCTGGAGACCGGAGACGTCCGTACGCCAGGTCCGTCACCTTGATGAGTGCCATCGGCCGTCCTCCTGTGGTTGGGACGATCGACCTGCTAGACCAGCGTCAATTCCAGGGCAAGAAGCGGATCGAGGGAAGGGAGGCCGAGGACGAGCCGAGGGAATCAGCGCCCCATCAGTCGATCGTACGCGCTCGAGATGCGCTCGATCAGCTGCGGATCCACCGACGTGGCGCCCACCGTCTTGAACTCGACGCGGACGCTTCCATCGGCCTGCGAGCGCACGAGCGTGAGCAGGCCGATTCCGTTGCGATCGCCGCGCAGGGTTCCGCTCGAGCGGTCTTCCTGTGTGATGCGCACGCCCTCCTCCAGCATCGCGTTGCGGGCGGCGGACCACGAACGATCGAACGTAGGCGCGGGCGCCGTCGCGTAGACGCCCGGCGCGACTTCGTAGTACGTGCAGCCTGCGAGCACGCTCGCGCAGAGCCCCGTCGCGAGCAGCCCTCGAAGGATCGTCATCGCGCGCTCGTGTCCGACGCGACTTTGGTCCACGTCTTGTCTGGGTTGTATCTCTTCATCGCATTCGCGGCCTGCGCGGTTTTCGGCCCGAAGTCCTTCTGGTAGACGATGCCATCGTGGCTGACGATGAACGTCATGATGCCCGAGACGCCGTACGTGGCGGGGTACGCCACGAGCGCGAACCCACCGATCATGTGTCCCTTGACGACGAAGTCGTAGGCTCCGCCTGGCGCGTCTGGGCCCTGCGCGAGCAGCAGGCGATACAGATAACCGTGATAGGGCGCTCGCTTGCCGGGTTCAGGCTTCGTATAGCCTGCGGCCCTCGCCTCGGCGACCAGCGGGCCGAGCGGGCTCGGCCTCTCGCCAGGCCGCGTCTCCCAGTAGAGACCGTCCCGCTTGCCCTTGGTACTCTCCAGGCGCTGCGCGTACTCGAGAATGCCGGCACCGCGGTCCCTCGAATAGTATTCGCGCTCGGCATCGACGAAGGCCAGGCACACCTGGATCGTGGCGAGCTCGTTTTGCCCGATTCGACGAAAGAGGATCTCGTCGTCTCCGGCGTCGGTATCCCAGAACCACCGCGGGCCGTCGGGCACGAGAGGGATCGGGACCGGAAAGTCGTCGTCGCCGACATAGAGGACGACCTTGCCGCCACCACCCTCGAGCCGATGAGCGCGATCGTAGGACGCCACGAACCGCTCGTACGCCGCGCGGTCGGCAACCTTGTCTCCGGACGAGACCACCGGCACCCCTTTGGGGCCGAGGACCTCGACGAGGGCTTTCCGGTCACCGGCGCGAAACGCCCCGACGAGCGCGCTGACGGCGTCGTCCAGAGATTCGAAGCTCTTCTGCCCGGGAGGAGCAGCCACAGCCGCGCCCTGAAGACCGACCGCGAGCGCGAGCGCGATGCTCAGGGTCTTCATCGACGCCCTCCGCCTCTCCCGCCGCCCCCACCACCACCCCTGCTACCGCCACCACCACCGCCGCCGGCGGAGAAGCCGCCCCCACCCCCTCGGCTGCCACCGCCACCGCTGTAACTGCTGCCGCCCCCTCGGCTGCCGCCGCCGGCGCCGGCACTGTTTCCGCTCGCGCGTGACGAGATCACGCTGGATTGCCCGCGCTGGCTGTTGGCGCGCTGGTCACCACCTTGCCCCATGCCCTCGAACGCCCCGGCCTCACGCCCCCCGCCCCGCTGCTGGGCGCCACCCGAGCCGCCCTCGCGTGTGCCAGCCGTCGGGCCGCGCTGCCCGCCCCCGCCCTCCCGAGTGCCAGCCGTCGGGCCGCCACCCTGGTCGCCTCGACCGCGGTAGGCGTCGCGCGAGCCAGCCTGCGGACTGCTGCCGCGGTTGTATTTCTGCTGGGTGCCCTTGTCGCGATACTGCGCGCCCTTGCGGTGCTCAGGATTATGTTTGAACGAGTCCTTACCGCCCTGACCGCTGCCCCGCTCGTTCTTGATCTGGGTGGCACGGTCCCCGCGGTTCACGTTGTTGGTGAAGTTGTTGTTCTTGTTGACGTCGATGTCGACGTCGCCGCCACCCCAGTTGCAGCCGCCCCACACGGCCGCGCCGACCGCCATCCCAACGCCGAACGAGAGCGCCGCCGCGCCCCAGGCGTACCCGGGCGGGTACGGGTAGTACGGCGGATAGGCCGGCGGATAGGATCCGTACACGACGGTCGGGTTGTAGCTCGGCACGTAGACTACCTGCGGATTCGCCGGCTCGATCTTGATGATGGTCTGCTCCGCCGGCGGGGGCGGCGGAGCCGGCTGGCCCGCCTGCGGCGGCGTCGCCGGCTGAGCCGACGCGGGCTCGACGATCACCTTCTGCTGCTCGTTCGACTTCAGATTGCCCTGCGCCTGCGCCTTCGCTCGCATGCGCTGGATGGCGTCCATGGTTTCCTTCCGCTGATCGAGGAAGGCGTCGCCGAGCTTCTGCATCCAGTCGATCTTCTCATCCAAGATGGTGAGAGTCTGCGGAAAGCTGCATAGCGACTTCACGCTGTCGTCCCAGTCGTGTTTCTTGAGCTCTTCGTTCAGCGGGTCGCCCTTGAGGTTGGGGTTGCCCTTCATCAGCCGCGCCGCCTGGATCACCTCGAGCGGGTACGTGGACGCCATCAGCACTTGCGCGACCAGCGAATCCGGATAGAGCGCGATCGGCGCGACGATCGCCTCGAGCTCCTCCGGCTTGAAGGGCTGGACGTCGTCGTCGCCTGCTTGCTGGGGCGGCGGCGCTTGTTGAGCCGGCGGCGCCTGCTGGGCCTGCTGAGCCCTCGGAAGCGGCGGCAACGCCAGGAGGATCGCGAGCGCAATCGGCACCGCACGGGCCGCAATGTTCCACATCCGGCGCTTCATGTTCCCTCCGCTGACCATCACGCTATCTCAGGGCCGGGGGTGCTTCCGGGCTGGTTCCGGTCGAATCCACCGTGCGCGCAGAGAATCGGCGGGCGGGGCGCCGTAGACAATGAGACCTTGGTCCGATGCCGGATCGGCGGACTTTGGTTCACTATGCGCAGGCCCGGGGGGGGTGTCCCGGCAGGGACGGGAGGCCGGGCGATGGATCTACGAGAGATGCTGCCGGTCGCGCTCGACGTCGGGATCGTAGGTGACATAAGGCCCCGTTCTCCGTCACCGCCGGTTCCTTCCCCCGCTTGGCACAGTAGCACACGTACGTCACCAGGAGCACCAGGGACGTCGCCAGGTCCACCGCGCGGCTGGACGCGGGCACCGGCACCTCGAGGAACCGGTGGAACGCCGCGGGCATGGCCAGGGTGAGGACGGCGAGCATGAGCATGCTCGCGTAGGTCCGGGCGCCCGCGGGGTTGTAGTCCATCACGTGGTACCGCCGCCCGCCCAGGACGAACGCCACGCCCAGGGCGAGCAGCACGTTGGCGAGAACGGCGCCGACCAGCGATGCTCGCACCATCTCCACCAGGCCGGCCCGGAGCGCCACGACACAGATGATGAGCTCGGGCAGGCTGCCGAACGTGGCGTTGACGAGCCCGCCGACCGCGGGCCCGGTGCGCTCCGCCACCTGCTCCGTGCTGCGGACGATCAGGGCGGCGAGCGACACGATGGCCAGCGCCGCGACGAGGAAGACGATGGGGGCAGGCACCGCCATCCGATCGAGCACGACGGTGATGGGGATCAGCTCGAGCAGCCAGTCCCCCGAGGGGCGGAGCGAGCCCTTGATCGCCGCCCTTCCGCTCACTGCGGCTCCTGCCAGCCGCCGCGGAGCGCCCTCTACAGCCGCACCACCCCGACCAGATCGTGCCGCCAGGTGCGCACCACGCCCCGCTCGGCGTCGAAGAGCTGGCGCTCGCTGTCCAGCACTTCCCGAAAAGCGTTGGACTAGAATGATGGTGGAGCCATTGGAATGGAAGACAAGTCATGGCAGCCCGACCACGAGTTCGAGCGGCGAGTCTCGGCCCGTCTGCTCGACGTCCTAATCCGGGCGGGCCTGATCGGTGTCCTGGCGGTCCTGTGCTATGTCGTCTTCGCGCCCTTCCTGACGCTGATGGCCTGGGCGCTCATCCTGGCCGTCACGCTCTATCCGCGGCACCGAGCGCTCGCTCGCCGGCTCGGCGGACGGCAGTGGCTCGCCGCGACGATCGTGGTCATCGGCGGCATCCTGCTCATCGTGACGCCGACCGCGCTGGTGGTGAACTCGTTCGGAACCTCCATTCACGGCGTCGCCAGAGCCGTGCAGCAGAACACGCTGAAGGTGCCCGAGCCGCGAGCGGGGATCCAGGACTGGCCGATCGTCGGCGCGCGCATCTACGACATCTGGTCGAGGGCCCACACGGACTTGCCCGGGCTGGTCGAGAGCCTGCAGCCGAAGATCGGCGAGCTGGCCCGGAAGGCGCTCGCGATGGTGGCCAGCATCGGTCTCGGCATGCTGAAGTTCCTGGCATCGTTCATCGTCGCCGGCATCCTGATGGCGTACGGCGGGGCGGGCGCGCGCGCCAGTGCCGCGATCCTCGAGCGCGTCATCGGCGGCGGGAGGGGCGAGCCCTTCGCGAGACTGGCCACGGCGACCATCCGGGCCGTCGCGCAGGGGGTCATCGGCATCGCCTTCGCCCAGGCGCTGCTCGTCGGCCTCGCGCTGCTCGTCGCGCGCGTCCCCTGGGCGGGGGTGCTGGCGGCGGTCACGCTCGTCCTGGGCATCGTTCAGGTGCCGGCGCTCGTCGTCGTCCTGCCGGCGATCATCTACCTCTGGTCGAGCGGCGCTTACGGCCAGGGCGCGGCCATCGCGTACACGATCATCCTGCTGCTGTCCGGGATGGCCGACAACGTCCTGAAGCCACTCATGCTCGGCCGCGGAGTGGACGCGCCGATGCCGGTCATCCTGCTCGGGGCGCTGGGCGGCATGGCGACCCGCGGAATCCTGGGCATGTTCGTCGGCGCCACGCTCCTGGCGCTCGGCTATCAGATCTTCATGGCCTGGGTCGCCGCCAATCCGGACTCGATCGGGGCCCCGACGGGGACGGATCCGGAGAAGACGCGCGCGCGCGGAGAGTGACGGGGCACCCGCGCGTCGCCCGGCCGCTTATCCCCAGGCGGGCGCTCTGATCGCGCGCGGCCGGGCTCTAGGCGCTAGTCCTTCTTCCCCTCGCGGGCATCCTTACGCGCGTCCTGCTTCGTGTTGCGCTTGTCCTGCCGGCATTCCGCGCGGGTCTTCTCGTCACCGGCCTTGCACTTGGCCTTTTCGTCGCGCGCGTCCTCGCGACCGGTTTGCCTCGTGTCCCGGGCATTCTGCCGATCGTCCCGGCGATCCTGCCGTCGTTCCGTTCCCTGCGTTTGCGCGGAGCTCGGCATGAGCCCGGTCAGAGATCCCACGGCAAACGCCAGCGTGAACACGAACGTCCGACGCCCGATGCAGTTGTCCATATCCGCTCCTTTCGCTTCGTGAATCATGTCACGCGGGCTCGCCTGGCACAAGTTTGCCGGGAGGATAGTCGACATCAAGGCCGTCTCGCGGCGGTTCCCCGGCCCATGGCCTCGGTCACCGTGACGTATTGTGCCAGACTCGGACGCTGGACGCTCCAGGATCGTAGGTGACACAAGGCCCCGTTCTCCGTCACCGCCGGTTTCTTCCCCCGCTTGGCACAGCGCGCTTGCCAAACTCAAACTCCGGCGCGTGCACGCCGATGATGACCAAACCGAGCGGCGCGTAGTCACGATTCCAAGCTTTGATGTACTGGGCAATTCGAATCCAGTTGACACAGGTGTAATCCCAGAAGTCCACGAGCACGACTTTCCCGCGCAACACCTCGGCGGTGAGCGGCGGCGAATTCACCCACCGCTGCGCCCTCAATGACGGCAAGTTGCTCGCCGCACTCGCGAGACATGAAGCGGCGACCACACCGAGGCACAGCACGGGTAGGGTGACTCTGAACATGGGACGCTCCAGCGATGAACATGGTTCTAAGCCGCCAAGGACCGGAGTTATCGTAGGAGCTCGATCGCAAGCTGGCTTCGCCGCGGGGCGACACGCCCGTCGACGTGTCGGCCATCCGCGACGCAGCCGTGCCAATAACGCGCGAGTGCCTGAATCGTCGCGAGCTGCACGCCTTGCGATGCGTCCGTGACCGTCTCCCGTTCGGGCCACTTGGTCGCGTCGATGCGCCGCCGCAATTCGGTGAGCTCCGCCTCCGGAACATTCACCTGAAATGAACGAATCGCATTCTTGTCAGCTGCCTGCTCGCTGCCTCGCTGCGTAGCACTGGTGAGGGTCATGGCGTCCTCCTCTTGAGTAGTGTTGCGCGATGTGAAGATCACGCGCTCATCGACAGTGATTTGTTCAAGGGTGGCGCGCGACCCTTGCCGAGGAAGGCCTGCACCTGCGTTTGTTGCTTCGAATCGAGGATGCTGTAACTCATCTGCGCGAGCCTCTCGTTCTAGTGGTGGGCTGAGGCTCTGGCCAACCCGAAAGGTAGCCCTCTTGGGCTGCTGCCTCGATTGCGACGGGTAGGAAAGCCGACTTAAATCTCTGCGTAGAGTTCTACGACATTTCCTTCGGGGTCGCGGAAGAAAAGCGCGCGATGCCGCCAGTTCGCAATAGCCCGTGGCGGGCTCAAGATCGCCACCCCCTTACATTGCAACACCTCATGACAAGCGTCGACCATATGTGGGGGGACCCGGAATGCGAACTGGACAGCAGCCGAACCGGGAGGGATCGGACCATCATCCCACGCTAACCCTGGGCCACGCGGCCTTAACGTAAGCAGCGCTGAGCCGACCTGAAAGCTCACCCAGCGTTCACTGTCATGGGCAAGCGGGAAGCCCATTACACGAAGATAGAAGTCCTTCGTTTCCTGCATGTTTGAACATAGCAGAATAGTGTAATCAAGATTACGTATGTCACCCAGACTCATGAGGTTCCCATTCTAGGAAAATGATTGTGCCATGCCGTGCCACCGCAGCGCCGATGCGCCATCACGGCGCCTGGTGCAACGCCGGCAGCACGAGGTCAACCGAGCGCCGCCGCGCTACCGCCGCGGCAGGCGCGCGAGCGCGTCGTAGAGGTGGATGGTCGAGTACATCGCCTTCACCCAGTCGCCCAGGTGGAGGCTCTCGTTCTCCGAGTGGGCCTGGGTGTTGGGATCGGCCACGCCCATCAGGATGCAGGGCGCGCCCTTGAGGAGATCGGCGAACGGCTGCACGAAGCCGATGGTGTCGCCCGCGCCGACCATGGCCGTCGCCTTGCCGAAGTCCACCTTGAGGGCGCCGCGCGCGGCCTCGAAGGCCGGCCCCTCGGGGTCGGTGGTCCACCACGGCGTGGTGCCGTTGATCTTCGCGGTGACCTTCACGCTGTGGCATCGCTCCTGGAGCGTCCAGCGTCCGAGTCTGGCAGATTACGTCAGGGGGCCGGCGGCTACCCGCGGGGCGATCGCCGCCGGAGCGTGCTAATGTTGCCTACGCTCTCAGGAACCGCGTTCTCAACAAGGCCGTCGCTTTCGGACTGCTAAGTAGCAGTTATGACGAAGCTCGCAGATGTGAAGGAGGCGACGGCGATTCGTTCATTTCAGGTGAATGTTCCGGAAGCGGAGCTCACCGAATTGCGGCGGCGCATCGACGCGACCAAGTGGCCCGAACGGGAGACGGTCACGGACGCAGCGCAAGGCGTGCAGCTCGCGACGATTCAGGCACTTGCGCGTTATTGGGCGACCAATTACGACTGGCGGAAGATCGAGGCAAGAATGAATGCCCTCCCGCAGTTCATCACCGAGATCGATGGGCTCGACATTCATTTCATTCACGTTCGTTCGAAACATGAGAATGCATTGCCGCTCATCGTCACGCACGGATGACGCGGTTCGATCATCGAGCAAATGAAGATTATCGATCCGCTGACCAATCCCACGGCACACGGCGCAAGCGAGCAGGCGAAGCGCAGGAAGCGTCGACGTGGCGCCGGAGGGAATTGATCGTGCCGACGACTTCCTACATCAAGCCCGGCTTCTTCACCACCCGAGTCTTCAACCCGATTGTCAGCTTCCTCGCCGGTCGGCTTGGCCTGAGCTTGAAGGGGGCGCGCGTGCTCTCGGTGCAGGGTCGTAAGAGCGGCGAGTGGCACAGCACCCCGGTCAACCCGCTTAGCTTCAAGGGCCAACGCTACCTGCTCGCCCCGCGCGGCGAGACGCAGTGGGTGCGCAACATCCGCGTCAGCCACGCTGGACGACTTACCGTCGGCGGCAAGGTCGAGCTTGTGCGCGTCGAGGAGGTCTCCGACCAGGAGAAGCCGCCGATCCTGCGCGCCTACCTCAAGGAGTGGGAGTGGGAGGTGAAGCAGTTCTTCGCTGGCGTTGGCGCGGATGCCGCGGAGGCCGAACTCGCCCGTCTCGCGCCCAGGTATCCGGTCTTCCGCATCCTTCCGTAGCGAGCGGGAGAACGGTCATCACTTGAGCGGCGCTGCGGACGATGCCGATGCGCCTGCGCTCGGCGGAAGCGGGTCGCTACCGCCGGAGAGCCGCCGGGCGACGACGTCGCGGATGGCGGGCAGGAGACTGCTGTCGATTACCCGCTTGCTCACGAAGGCATCCGCGCCACTGTCCGAGGCCATGAGCCGGTAGGCGTCTTCCGCGTGGGAGCTCATGAGGATGACCTTCGTCTGCGGCAGCTCTTGCCTGATCCGCCTCGTCAGCTCGACTCCGTTGAGGCGGGGCATCACCAAGTCCGTGATGACGATGTCGGGCCGCTCGCGCAGCGCGAGCGCGAGGGCTTCCTCGCCGTCTGCAGCTTCGCCCACGATGTTCATCGTGTCGGACACCGTGGCGAGGAGGTGGCGGATGAGCAGGTGGTAGTCCAAGTCGTCGTCGGCTACGACGATGGTCAAGGGCATGCCCGGACTCCTTGCCCTGCAAGATGGCGTCAGGAAACTGCGTCACGTGTGCCGGGGCGCTTCTGCAGCAAGAACGTGGGCTTGCGCTCGGCGAGCGGGGTCAGCAATCGGTACTCGATCAGTACTTACCCGCCTGCCGGGAACAATCTACTCGCCGCCGGAGGGTCCATCGAGCCCCGCGCTCACCCGCCGGATCTGGGCCACTCCTTCGACCACAGGTCGTAGCACGTCCGATGGAGCCGGATCGTGCCGCCCCTCGGCAGGTCGCACTCGACTTCGACTTCGTCGGCCGGGATGAGCCGCTCGCACGCCACGCAGGTCCCGCCGGTTCCCGGGCCGTACCACGTCATGCGGCAGGGCTCCTTCGGCAGCTCTCCTCTCAGGATCTTCTCGCGGATGCGATGCGGCAACACGTCGGGATCGCTCATCTTCGTCGCTCCCCCGGTACGACGTGGCCTCAGCTCAGGCAGCCGTGCCCGGAATCCGGGCGGCGGAAGCATATCCGGGTGAAGCGCGATCCGCAACGAGGTCATTGCGAGCGGCTGGGAGGCCCTTCTCCCTCAGTCCCGGTAGTAGCCCACCCTCCAGGCGGTGAAGCGCCGGCGCAGCGCTGCCGGTGTCGGCATCCGGTCCACAAGGTATCGTCCGAGACGGTCCAGGTAGATCGTCAGGGGCGCGGGGTAGAGCTGGGTCAGGGGACCTACGCGGGAGTTGACGTCCACCAGATAGCGCTTGAAGTGGCCGCGGGGCCCGCCGACGTCGATGTTCCACTTCTCGTGGATGTGGCGATAGCTCGCCATCACCGCCGGGATGTCCCACTTCCACCGATGGAGGGGAACGTCCATCGCGTGCTTGACGAGATGGGAATAGTGGAGATACACGACGGACCTGGGCTCGAACACCATCTTGCGACCGGCCTTCGCCAGGATGAGGCCGGAATCGATGTCGGTCCCTTCGCGCAGACGCTCGTCGTGGATCGCAAGGCGGAGGGCGTCGTCCACCACGAACAGCTGACAGTGGACCTCGCCGAAGTCGACGTCGCGACGCGTGAGATTCGTCGTCTCGCAGACCTTCTTGTTGTGGAACCGCAGCTCCATGCTGCCGAAGGCGGCGCCGTTCTCATGGGTGATGAAGAGATCGTTGCCGGCGGTGTGGATGCGGTCGTCCCCCTCGAGCACCAGGGGGACCACCATGCTCGCGCCGGTGTCCTGCTGGCAGCGGATGAGCGGCGCGAGCCAGTTCGGCCGGACGAAGACATTGGTGTCCAGGCAGACGGCGAGGCGTGTGGTGGCGTGGCGGAGCGCGAGGTTTCGCAGCTCGGCGGTGTTCTGGAAGCGGGGCGTGAAGATCAGGCGCGCCTTTCCCGACAGCGTGGACTCGAGCCGGCGGCGGAGGGCGTCGGGCGCGCCCCCGAAGGCGGCGATGAGGTCGAACGGCTCGGGGGTATTGGCGAACAGGTGCTCGAGGCATTCGTCGGTGACGGAGAAGAGGTCGCGCGGCGTCAGGACGACGGTGCAGCGCTCGAGGAGGGCCGCCGACGGCTCCGGCGTCAGGCGACCTCCGCGCGGATCTTTGCGTGGAGCGCGGCGAGGGCATCGGCCATGGCGTCCACCGAGCGCGCGCCCGACTGGAACAGCGCGGTCGCGTTGAGCGAGACCCACCCGAAGCCCATCGCCTTGAGATCGGCCACGCGGGCGACGACACGGTCCGGCTCGGCGTAGAACCGCTTGCCCTCCGCATCACGGGGCGGGGGCGCCACCATGCTCTGGAGCCCGATGCCGGCGGGGTCGCGGCCGGCCGCCTCGGCGTGCCGGTGGATCGCCTCGATGGCGCGCCGCGCGTCCGCGGCGTCGGCGACGCGGCTCGCCAGCCAGCCGTCCCCGAGA
Source organism: Candidatus Methylomirabilota bacterium (assembly GCA_046728035.1). Taxonomy (GTDB): domain Bacteria; phylum Methylomirabilota; class Methylomirabilia; order Rokubacteriales; family CSP1-6; genus DASRWT01. Next base: position 11,308 of record JBKPDT010000025.1, read on the forward strand.
CGGCCGACGCGCCGGAAGGCCGCCTCGGAGTAGCCGCCGACCCAGATGGGGATCTCCCGTCCCTGTGGCGGCTTGGGCTCCATGCTCATCGCCCTCGCGCGATAGTGCCTGCCCGCGAACTCCACGCGCGCCTCGCCCCAGTAAGCGCGCAGGAGGGCGATCGCCTCGTCCATGCGGGCGCCGCGCGTGGCGAACGGCGCGCCGAGGGCATCGTACTCCGATTCCTGCCAGCCCACCCCGACGCCCAGCCGGACCCGGCCGCCCGCCAGGGTGTCGAGGGTGCTGACCTGCTTGGCGACGAGAGTCGGCTCGCGCTGCGGCAGGACCAGCACCTCGGTGCCGAGGGTGACGCGGGTGGTGACCGCGGCGATGTAGGAGAGCGTCATCAGCGCTTCGAGAATGGGCATGGCCGGGTTGTAGGGGCCGGGCGGCCGGCCGTCGATCGGATGGCCCATCACGACGTGGTCGAAGATGTCGATGTGATCGAAGCCGATACGCTCGAGGGCCCGGGCGAGCCGCAGGACGGCCTCGGGTCCCTCGCGAAAGGATACGCTGGGAAACTCGACGGACAGCTTCATCGCCGCCGCCGCTTGAGCAGCTCGGCGAGGGCGTCGGCCACCGCCGGCGGCGTCGCGGTGTCCTTGTAGGCGGCGAGGCGCTGGTAGATGTCGCCCGCCGCCTCGTGGAAGCCGGCGGGCAGGCCCGCCTGGGCCAGGGCGCGCGCGTCCTCGTCCATCTCTCCCACGAAGCGCCAGGCCTTGCGGGCGTTGTCGTTGACGGCGCGCTCGGAGCGCGCGGCCACGTCCGGCTGGGACAGGGCCCACTCGGCGAGGAGCGCCTCATCCACCCCCTCGGCGAGGGCGAAGGCGCGGATCGCCATCAGGAGCGCCTGGCTGCCCTTGTTCCAGCCGCCGTAGGCGATCTTGAGCGCGGAGGCCGCGCCCACCGGCCCATCGAGGACGATCGGCATGACCGGGCCCGCCGCGAGCAGACCCTTGACCGCGCCCGCCTCGGGCCCCGCGAGATAGATCCGGGCCGCCCCGGGCTTGCGATTGGCCGGGCCGATGATCCCGCCGTCCACGAAGCGCCCGCCCGCGCGCTGGATCGTTCGCCCGATTTCCCTGGACGTCTCGGGCGCGATCGCGTTGGCGTCCACGAACACCCCCCGAAAGCCGAGCGCGGCGACCTCACGGGCCACGTCCATGGCGGCATGGGGGGGCGCGACCGAGAGGATGGTGCCGGCGCGACGCACCAGCGCCTCCAGCGAGCCCGCATCCTCGAGTCCAAGCCCGGCCGCGCGCTCGCCGCTCTGCGCGCCGCGGCCCGGCGAGGCCCACAGCACGCGCGCGCCGCTCGCGACGAGCGTTGCCCCCACCGCCGATCCCATCTCCCCCGGATGGAGGAGCCCGACCACCTGTGCTTCGCTCATGGTGCCTCCCGGCGCTCGCCCGCACCCCCGCGGGGCTCGCCTATCTTAGCTGACGCCCGGCTCGAGCAGGGTGAGCGTTCGCGCGTCCGCGTCCAGCTCGGCGAGGCAGCCCACGGGCACCGTGGTGTGGTCCTCCACGTGGCCGATCATGAGCCCCGACACCGCCGGGACCTTCAGCGCCTGGCAGCGCTCCCCCAGGATGTCCTCGAGCACGCGGTTCTGGACGAAGCTGTGCGAGGGTCCGCCCCCGGTGAACTTGCCGAAGGCAACGCCCGCCAGCCCCGCGAGCGCCCCCGCGAGCCAGAGCTGGGTGAGCATCCGGTCCACCCGGTAGTAGGCCTCGTCCACGTCCTCGAGGAAGAGGATGGCGCCGCGAAGGTCCGGGAAGTACGGCGTACCGACGAGGTGCGCCATCAGGGAGAGGTTGCCGCCGATGAGGCGGCCGCGCGCCCGGCCGGACTGAAGCGTCGTCACGCGATTCTCCCATTCCACCTGACCCGGGCGGGGCTCGAAGGCGGGCGGGGCGCCGAGCCGGATGGGCGCCTGCGGCGCGAAGACCACACGCTCGAGCTCGCCGAGCGTGTAGGGCGTGAGCGGGCGCCAGGCGACGGGGCCGTGGAAGGACACGAGGCCGGCCTGGGTGTGCAGGGCCATGTGCAGGGCGGTGATGTCGCTATACCCCAGCAGCGGCTTGGGATTGGCGCGCATGCGCGCGAAGTCGAGGAGGGGCAGGAGGCGCGAGGACCCGTAGCCGCCGCGCGCGCACCAGATGGCATCCACGGAGTCGTCGGCAAACATGTCGTTGAGGTCGGCGGCGCGGTCGGCGTCGGACCCGGCCAGATAGCCCTCGCGATCGAAGAGGTGGGCGCCGGGCCGGACGCGGAAGCCGAGCGACGCGACGGTCTCGAGGGCGAAGCGAAGGCGCTCGGGCTCGTTCGCCGCGGACGACGGCGCGACGAGACCGATGGTCTGGCCCGGCAAGAGTCGGCGCGGGCGAACCAGATTCACTGGATGACTTCGTCGGCCCGTCGCATGAGCGACTGGGGAACGGTGAGTCCAAGCGCCCTGGCGGTCTTGAGATTGACGACCAGCTCGAACGGCGGCGGCTGGTCCACTGGCACGTCGGCGGGCTGGGCGCCCTTGAAGATCCGGTCCACGTAGGTGGCGGCGCGCCGATAGAGGTCGCGCAGCTTCGGCCCGTAGGAGACGAGGCCGCCCACCTCCACGTTGGCCCGGGTGGCGTTGATGCTGGGAAGCCGGCGCTGCATGGCGAGCTCGGCGATCTGCGCGCGGTGGACGAAGCTCAGCCGGTCGGCGAGCACGTAGATGGAGTCGGCCCTCTCCCGCGCCGCCTGGTCGAAGACGCCCTGGAGGTCGGCCGGCCCTCGCATCTCGAGCGGCAGCAGGGTGAGCTTGTGAGGCAGCGCGGCGGCCGGGATCTCGCGCGCGAGGAGCTCGCGATGCGTCCCGTTGTTGGGATTGGTGAGGACGGCCAGCCGGGAGGCCCCGGGCACCACCTCCTTGAGGAGCTGGAGCCGGCGGGCGTTCAGCACATCGGGGGCGAAGGTGGCGAGCCCGGTGACATTTCCTCCGGGCCGGGACAGGCTGCCGACGAGCTTTTGGCCGACCGGATCCGAGACCAGCAGGAAGATGATGGGGATGGTCTTGGTGGCCTCGGCGGCGGCATGCGCGGGGAGGGTGGACGAGGCGACGATCACGTCGACCTTCGCCCGGACCAGCTCCGCGGCCAGCGCGGGCAGGCGCTCGAACTGGCCTTCCGAGGAGCGCCATTCGATCACGAGGTTCCGGCCCTCGACGTACCCGTGCTTTTTCAGCCCGTCGAGAAACTCGTCGAAGAGAGGGCCTTCCGAGATCTCGAACGCGTTGGCGAGGACGCCGAGGCGGTAGGTGCGCCCCGCCGTCTGGGCGTCCGCGTCGGCGGCGAGGAAGAGGAGAACGCCCAGCATCATCCAGGAGCTCGAGCCGAGCCGCCGTCGGGCCATCGCGCGCGTCTCTCCTTGTCGGTCCGACGAGCCTAGCCCGGAGGGGGGACAGGGGCAAGCGGTATGTGCCACGCTGGGCTATAGTAGCGGGACGCGGAGGAGGGCGCGATGAGGCAGGCGGACGGGCCGGACGCCGAGTACGTGGAGCGGGCGCGAGCGCTCGCCCCGGTCCTCGAATCCTGCGCCGACCAGGTGGAGGCGGACCGCCGCCTGACCCCCGCTCTCCTGGACGGCCTGCACGCCGCCGCCCTCTTCCGCCTGCTCCTCCCGCGCTTCCTCGACGGCGGCGAGGTGGATCCCGTCACCTTCGTCACCGTCATCGAGGAGATCGCCAAGGCCGAGGGGAGCGCGGCCTGGTGCCTGTGCCAGGCCGGTGGCTGCGCGATGACCGCGGCGTATCTGAGCCCGGAGGTGGCGCGCAAGGTCTTCGGCGATCGCCGCGCCGTCCTCGCCTGGGGACCTGGGCCCGACGCGCGCGCCATCGCCGTGAACGGCGGCTACCGCGTGACCGGCACGTGGTCCTTCGCGAGCGGCTGCCGGCACGCGACGTGGCTGGGCGGGCATTGCCCGATCGTCACCGCCGCCGGCACGCCCCGGCGGCGGGCGGACGGCCGCCGGGAGGAGCGCACCATGCTCTTCCCCGCCGCGAGCGCCGAGATCGTGGACGTCTGGCACGTGAGCGGGCTTCGTGGCACCGGCAGCGACGCCTTCACCGTCGCCGATCTCTACGTTCCGCACGAGTACTCGGTCTCGCGCGACGACCCGGCCGAGCGCCGCCAGCCCGGCCCGCTCTACTGCTTCCCCGCGGGCAGTCTCTACGCTTCGGGCTTTGCCGGGGTGGCGCTCGGACTCGGCCGGGCCATGCTCGATGCCTTCGTGGACCTCGCACGCGAAAAGACGCCCCGCGGCGGGCGGCGCACGCTCCGCGACAACCACGTGATCCAGTCGCAGGTGGCGCAGGCGGAGGCGCGGCTCCGATCCGCGCGGATGTTCCTCATGGGCTCGCTCGACGAGATTTGGCGCGAGGTCGGGCGATCGGGCACGCTCACCCTGGATCAGCGGATGACCATCCGCCTCGCCGCCACCTACGCCATCCACCAGGCCCGCGACGTCGCGGACACCGCGTATGCCGCGGCAGGGTCGAGCGCCATCTTCACCGCGGGCGCCTTCGAGCGGCGCTTTCGCGACATCCACGCGGTGACCCAGCAGCTACAGGGCCGCCAGTCCCACTTCGAGACCGTGGGCCAGTTCCTCCTCGGCCTGGAGCCCGATATTCAGTTTGTGTAGCCGGGACGCCACCCGGTCAGTCCGTCCCTGCCCACCACCACTGGAAGATCAGCGCCTGGAGGAGGGACAGGATGCCCAGCACCGCGTCGTTGAGGAGGTAGAGCGAGAGGAACTCGCCGGTGAGCCCCCGCCAGGCGAGGATCGCCGCCATTCCCAGCCCGAGATTGGTGGCGGCGAACACGATGAGGAGCCCGAGGGTCTCGAGCGCCCGGGCACCGGCGCGGCGGAGGCCGCCCGGCGAGAGGCCAAGGCCGCGCGTCCCCATGAGATAAGCGCCGAGCGAGGTCGCCGCGACCAGGACCGGCAGCACGAGCTGCTCGAGATGCATCGATCAAATCCAGCCGCGTAGACGGTAGTACACGCAGGCGGACAGCTCCGTCCCGATTTCGCGCAGCAAGTCCAGGCGGGATTCGGGGTCGCCGGGTCCGCCGCTCGCGGTGGGCGCCCCGAGGACGGTGAATCCGCGCCGCTCGAGCAGCGCGCGCGTCCGTGGCATGTCGATGGGATCGGCGACGAGCAGGACGCGCCGGACGCCGCGCGGTCGGAGGAGTCGCTCGAGCACGACGGACTCCTCGCGCGTGGTGCGGGCGCCCCGGGCGGCCATGATGCCCTCGGCGGGGACCCCCAGGCCCTGGGCGAGCCGCATGCGCGCGTCGATCTCCCGGCCGTGGCCGGAGAACACGATGAGGGGCGCGAGGCTCGTCCGGTAGAGGGAGATGGCCCGGAGCGTGCGCCGGAGCGAGCGATTGCTGAGGATCTCGTCGGGGTCGGCGCCGCCGCGGCCGGGCACCACGATGGCCTCGGCCGGGGCGAGCTCGGTCTGCCCCGCCATCCACCCGTTGAGCGTATTCGCCAGCGGCGTGAACCCGCCAAGCGTCAGGAGGGCGAGGGCGCCGGCTCCGAGCCAGCGGAGGAGCCGGGAGCCGTGCATGGGCGAGATGATGCCTCCGTGGGCACGCCCAAGGCAAGCGCGCCGCCGGTCTTGACGTCGCTGGTACCCTGACCAAGTCGAGACGATGGGGGAGTCTCCCGGATGACCGCCTGCCCACGCTGCGGCCACGCGGCCCGGCCCGGCGCTCGCTTCTGCTCCGCCTGCGGCGTCCCGCTCGTCGCCGCGCCCGATCCCGCACGCTTCGGCGCTCCGCATGCCTATACGCCCGCGCATCTCGCCGAGCGCATTCGCGGCTCGCGCGCGCGGCTCGCCGGCGAGCGCAAGCAGGTCACCGTGCTCTTCGCCGATGTGCAGGGATCGATGGAGCTGCTCGCCGACCGCGATCCCGAGGAGGCGGGGCGCATCCTCGACCAGGTTCTCGAGCAGATGATGGAGGCCGTCCACCGCTACGAGGGCACCGTGAACCAGGTGATGGGCGACGGGATCATGGCGCTCTTCGGCGCGCCCCTCGCCCACGAGGACCACGCGGTGCGCGCCTGCTACGCCGCCCTCCGCATGCAGGAGCGCATCGGCGCCTTCGGCGACGTCATGCGCCGCACCATCGGTGTGCCGCTCCAGATCCGTGTGGGACTCAACTCCGGCGAGGTGATGGTGCGCTCCATCGAGAACGACCTGTCCATGACCTATACCGCGGTGGGCCCCACCGTGCACCTGGCCGCGCGGATGGAGCAGATGGCCAAGCCGGGTGCCATCCTCGCCACCAGCGACACCGTCGCGCTGGCGGGCGGCCGAGTCGCCACGCGCGCGCTGGGCGCGGTGCCCGTGAGGGGTCTCCAGGCGCCCATCGAGGTGCACGAGGTGACCGGCGCCGCCACCGCGCAGTCGCGCGCCCAGGCCCTCGCCGCGCGCGGGCTCACGCCCTTCGTGGGGCGCGAGGGGGACCTGGAGCGCCTCGTCGCCGCCCTCGAGGCCGTTCGCGGCGGGCCGGGCCAGGCGGTGGCCGTCGTGGGCGAAGCCGGCGTGGGCAAGTCGCGCCTCGTCGGCGAGTTCGCGCGGCGGGCGCGCGAGGGGGGCTGTCTCGTGCTGGAGGCGGCCGCCGTCTCCTATGGCCGGGCGGTGGGTCACCGGCCGGGCATCGAGCTGCAGCGCCGCTACTTCAAGATCGAGCCCGGCGACGATCCCGGGACGGTACGAGACAAGATCGCCCGGGAGGTGCGTGACCTGGATCCCGCGCTCGAGGACGGCCTGCCCGCGCTGGAATGGCTGCATGGCGTGGCCCAGGCGGGCAGCGCCTTCCTCTCCCTCGACGTCGGCGCGCGTCGGCTCCGCGCCGTCGAGGTGCTTGTGCGCCTCGTGGAGCGCGTCGCCGAGCGGCAGCCCTTCGTCATGGTCTTCGAGGATCTCCAGTGGCTCGACTCCGAAGGCCGCGAGGCGCTCGACTTCCTGGTCGAGCGTCTCCCGCCGAGCACCTTCGTGCTCGCCACCTACCGGCCCGAGCACGACGACCGTTGGACGGGACGCCCCGGCTATTCGCGGATCCGCCTCGAGCCGTTGCGCGCCGACAGCGCGGGCGCCCTGCTCAGCGGCCTCCTCGGCCCCGCTGAGGAAACGGCGGGGATCCGGCGCCTCGTGGCCGCGCGCGCCCGTGGCAATCCGCTCTTCCTCGAGGAGTCCGTCCGCAGCCTGGTGGAGGCGGGCGTCCTCGCGGGGACGCCCGGGGCGTACCGAGTCGTGCGCGCGGCGGGCACGCTCGAGGTACCGGCCAGCGTCCGGGCCGTTCTCGCCGCGCGTGTCGATCGGCTTGGCCCCGACGAGAAGCGTCTGCTCGAGGCCGCCTCGGTGATCGGGGAGGAGGTGCCGGCCCCGCTCCTGGAGGCGGTGGTGGACGTCCCTCCCGAGGCGGTGCGCGAGGCGCTCGCGCAGCTTGGACGGGCCGAGCTTCTCACCGAGACCACCCTCTTCCCGGAAGCGGTCTACGCGTTCCGCCACTCGCTGATTCACGACGTGGCGTACGCGAGCCTGCTCCACGAGACCCGGCGCGCTCTCCACGCGCGCATCGCCCAGACCATGGAGCGCCTCTACGAGGAGCGGCCGGGGGACCACGTCGAGCGGCTCGCCCATCACGCCTTTGCCGGCGAGCTGTGGCCGCGCGCGGTGCGCTACTGCCGCGAGGCCGGCCTCCGCGCCTTGGGGCGGCTGGCCTGCCACGAGGCGGTGGACTTCCTCCAGCGCGCCCGGGAGGCCCTCGGTCACGTGCCCGAGACCATGGAGTCGCAGGCCCTCGCGGTGGACCTCGGGTTCGACCTCGAGGCCGCCCTGATCCCGATCGGCGCCCATGCCGAGGGCCTCGCCGTGCTGCGCTCGGCGGAGGCCATCGCGGCCAAGCTCGGCGACGAGGGACGGCTCGCCCGCGCCCTGTCGTACCGGAGCAACATGCACTGGGAGCTCGGCGAGTCGGACGCCGCCCTCGAGGCGGGCGAGCGCGCGGTGGACATCGCGGAACGTGTGGAGGATCTCGCCCTCCAGGTGGTGGGCAACTACAGCATGGGCGGAGCCGTGCGCGCCCTGGGCGACTACCCACGCGCCGCCGCCTTGCTCCGCCGCAGCCTGGCCCTGCTCGACGGCGAGGCGCGGTACGAGACGTTCGGGCTGCCGGGGCTGGCCGCGGTGCTCGCGCGCAGCCATCTCGGGTGGAGCCTCGCCGAGCTGGGCGAGTTCGACGACGCCGTCGCGACCGCGGAGGAGGCCCTTCGCATCGCGGAGGCGGCCGGGCACGGCTATAGCCTCGCGCATGCCCTTCTCGGGCTGGGGGGCGTGCTGCTCCGTCGGGGCACGATGCACGAGGCCGACTCCGTGCTCGCACGCGGCCTCGCCCTCTGCGCGGAGGTTCCCGTGCTCTTCCCGCCGTTCGCCGGCGACCTCGCCGTCGTGCGGGCGCTGGATGGCCGGCTCGCCGAGGCGGTGGAGCTGGCGAGCCAGGCGGTGGCCCGCGGCGAGCGCATGGGCCGTCTCGGGCGCCTGTCGCTGATCGTCACGCATCTGGGCGAGGTTTTGGTGATCGCGGGCCGCGCCGGCGAGGCGGTGACGCAGGCCCGCCGGGCCCTCACGCTGGCGCGCGAGCACAAGGAGCGCGGCAACGAGGTCTACGCGCTACGCCTGCTCGCGCTGGCCCTGGGCGAAGCGCCGGCCGCCGATCTCGCGACCGCGCGCCGCCACGGCGCGGAGGCCCTCGCCCTCGCGGAGACGCTCGGGATGCGGCCGCTGGCCGCGCGCACGCATCTGGGCATGGCACGGCTCGCCCGACGGGCGGGCGACGAGGAGGCGGCGTCCCGGCATCGCGACGTCGCCGTCACGCTCTTCCAGGCAATGGGGATGACGTACTGGCGGGAGCGCCTCGACCGGGACCGCATGGCGCCCGCCGTCTAGCCGGGGGCGATGTTACCATGCGGGCACGGAGGCCTTCATGGACGGTGCGATCAGCAGCATGGCGGAGGCCGCCCGCCTCGTGCGGGACGGCGACCGCGTGACCTATGTCGGCTACATGCGGATGGAGCCGGTCGCCTTTTTTCACGAATTGCTTCGCCAGGGTCGGCGCGATCTACACCTCGTGCTCGCCCCCTCGTCGGGCTGGGTTGCCGATCTCATGATCGGGGCGGCCGCGCTCGCCGACGTGGAGTTCTCGAGCTTGTCCTTCATGGAGTACGGATTCGCGCCAAACTTCCGCCGCCGCGCGGAGGCGGGGAGCCTCCGTTACCTCGAGCACTCCTGACCCGCTCTCATGAGCGCACTCCAGGCTGGAGTGATGAACGTCCCCTTCGTGCCGGTGCGAGGGCTCCTCGGCACCGACTACATGAAGGTCCGGCCCGACTTCCGCGCCGTCCCCAATCCCTACGATCCCCGCGAGGAGATCGCCCTGGTGCCGGCCATCGCGCCCGACGTCGCCGTCTTCCACGGCTTCACAGGCGACCGTCACGGCAACGTGGTGGCCAGCGGCAGCCTCGATGGCAAGCTCATCGCCCAGGCCTCGCGCCGGGCCATCGCCACCGTCGAGGAGGTGGTGGAGGGCGACCTGACCCGCGAGCCGCACCTGGGCGTGCTCGTCCCCGGCATCCACGTCTCCGCGGTGGTGCACGCCCCGCGCGGCGCGCACCCGACCTCCTGCGAAGGCCGCTACGCGGTGGACGGCGAGCACGTGCGCGAGTACATCGAAGCCGCGAAGTCGGACGACACTTTCGCCAAGTGGCTCGAGCGTTACGTGTACGGAGTGCCCGACCACGCCGCCTATCTGGAGCGCGTCGGCCTGGCCGGCGCCGCTCGCTGATCGTGGCCGGGTCGGCAGCGCCGGGGCCGAGCCGCGCCGAGGTGATGGCCGTCGCCATCGCGCGACGGCTGCATGACGGCGAGACCATCGCGGTGGGCTCGGTGTCGCCCATCCCCGCGAGCGCCTGCCTGCTCGCCAAGCGTCTGCACGCCCCGTCCGCCCGGCTCATTCTCCTCGGGAGCCGCGCCCACTTCCCGTTCAACGGGGGCGTGCAGGAGTTCTACAACTTCGCGGTGCGCGGCCGGCTCGACGTCTTTTTTGCGAGCGGGGCCCAGATCGACCAGCACGGCAACTTCAATCTCAGCGTCATCGGCGACTACGAGCGGCCGGCGGTGCGACTGCCCGGAGGGCGGGCCAACGGCATCCTCGCCTTCGTGGCCAAGCGTCTCATCCTGTTCCGGACCGAGCATAGCCGGCGGATCTTCGTCCCCAGGGTGGACTTCGTCACCGCCCCCGGCACCTCTCCCGAGGGCGTGTACCGGACGGGCGGCCTCCACGCGGTGGTCACCGATCTCTGCGTCTTCGAGTTCGACCGCGGGCGGGGCCGGCTCGAGCTCGGCACCGTCCATCCCGGCGTCTCCCTCCAGGACGTGGAGACGCGGACGGGGTTCCCCCTTCACGCGCCCTCGCCGGTGCCCGAGACGGCGTCGCCCACCGAGGCGGAGCTGGCCCTGCTACGCGGGTCGGTGCGCGAGGAGCTCGGCGCCTTCTATCCCGAGTTCGTCAAGCAGCAGTCTTGACGCGGGCCTCCGAAATAGGCAATAAGTATCGGGTTGCCTGTCCACCTACTCTGAGTCGCTGAGGGAGAGAATCAATGAATCAGCTGCGCGCATCGACCCGCCGCGCCGCGCGGGTGGCCGTCCCGCTCGTGCTGCTGGCGCTGCTCATGGTCTCCATCCTGCCCGCCGATGCGCTCGCGCAGGTCCCCGCTCCGGCGGCGGCCCCGGCGCCGTCCCACGGCGGCGGCGAGGCCAATATCCGGATCCCCGACCTCTCGCAATCGCAGTTCCTCGGGGTCGGCGGCCGGACTCTCCTCGTGGGCGGTCTCGGCATCTGCGTCCTCGGTCTCCTCTTCGGGCTGGTCATCTACTCGCAGCTCAAGAACCTCCCCGTGCACGAGTCCATGCGGGAGATCTCCGAGCTGATCTACGAGACGTGCAAGACCTATCTCATCACCCAGGGCAAGTTCATCCTGCTCCTGGAGGCCTTCATCGGCGTCATCATCGTTCTCTACTTCGGCGTCCTCCTGCACTTCGAGGCCAGCAAGGTCGTCATCATCCTCCTCTTCAGCCTCATCGGCATCGCGGGCAGCTACGGCGTGGCCTGGTTCGGGATCCGCATCAACACGTTCGCGAACTCCCGCACCGCCTTCGCGAGCCTGGCCGGGAGGCCCTATCCCGTCTACGCCATCCCCCTCAAGGCGGGCATGAGCATCGGGATGCTCCTCATCTCGGTCGAGCTCTTCCTCATGCTCTGCATCCTCCTCTACATCCCGGGCGACTACGCGGGCTCGTGCTTCATCGGATTCGCCATCGGCGAATCGCTCGGCGCCGCCGCCCTCCGGATCGCCGGCGGCATCTTCACCAAGATCGCCGACATCGGGTCCGACCTGATGAAGATCGTCTTCAACATCAAGGAGGACGACGCGCGTAACCCGGGCGTCATCGCCGACTGCACGGGCGACAACGCGGGGGACTCGGTGGGCCCCAGCGCGGACGGGTTCGAGACGTACGGGGTCACCGGGGTGGCGCTCATCTCCTTCATCATTCTCGCCGTGAAGGACCCCGGCGTGCAGGTGCAGCTCCTCGTCTGGATCTTCATCATGCGCGTGCTCATGATCGTGGCCTCGGGCGCCTCCTACCTCATCAACGAGGCGGTGGCGAGGGGCCGCTATGCGACCGCCACCAGGATGAACTTCGAGGCGCCCCTCACCAGCCTCGTGTGGCTCACCTCCATCGTGTCGGTGGGCATGACCTACCTGGCCTCGTACCTGCTCATCCCGGAGCTCGGCGACGGTACGATCTGGTGGAAGCTCTCCACCGTCATCACCTGCGGCACCCTCGCCGGCGCCATCATCCCGGAGCTGGTCAAGATCTTCACCTCGACGGAGTCGGGCCACGTGAAGGAAGTCGTGACCTCCGCCCGCGAGGGTGGCGCCTCGCTGAACATCCTCTCCGGCCTCGTCGCCGGCAATTTCAGCGCCTACTGGCTCGGGATCGTCATCGTGGTGCTCATGGGCATCGCGTACCTGGTGAGCACGATGGGCTTCGGCGCGCTCATGCTCGCGCCGGCGGTGTTCGCCTTCGGCCTCGTCGCCTTCGGCTTCCTCGGCATGGGGCCGGTGACCATCGCGGTGGATTCCTACGGTCCCGTCACCGACAACGCGCAGTCCGTGTTCGAGCTGTCGGTGATCGAGACGATCCCCGGCATCAAGGGCGCGCTCAGGAAGCACCACGGCTTCGACGTGAACTTCGAGGCGGCCAAGCATCTCCTCGAGGAGAACGACGGCGCCGGCAACACCTTCAAGGCGACGGCGAAGCCGGTCCTGATCGGCACCGCGGTGGTCGGCGCCACCACCATGATCTTCTCCATCATCGTGGTACTCACCCACGGGCTCACCCAGAACCTGGACAAGCTGTCCCTCCTCCACCCGCCGTTCCTCCTCGGGCTCATCACCGGCGGCGCCGTCATCTACTGGTTCACCGGCGCCTCCACCCAGGCGGTGACCACCGGCGCCTACCGCGCGGTGGAGTTCATCAAGGCGAACATCAAGCTGGAGGGGGCGACCAAGGCCTCCGTCACCGACAGCAAGAAGGTCGTGGAAATCTGCACTCAGTACGCCCAGAAGGGCATGTTCAACATCTTCCTCACCGTCTTCTTCTCCACCCTCGCCTTCGCGTTCCTCGAGCCCTACTTCTTCATCGGCTACCTCATCTCCATCGCGCTCTTCGGCCTCTACCAGGCCATCTTCATGGCCAACGCGGGCGGGGCCTGGGACAACGCGAAGAAGATCGTCGAGGTGGAGCTGAAGGAGAAGGGGAGCCCCCTCCATGCCGCCTGCGTGGTGGGCGACACCGTGGGCGATCCCTTCAAGGACACCTCCTCGGTGGCCATGAACCCGGTGATCAAGTTCACGACGCTCTTCGGCCTCCTCGCCGTGGAGCTGGCGGTGACCCTCACCGCGACCCAGGGCGGCGGCCTGTCCCACGGGCTCGCCGTCGTGTTCTTCGCGCTGTCGCTCGTCTTCGTGTGGCGGTCCTTCTACGGCATGCGCATCAAGGTGGGAGGCGCCTAGCGGAGTGATCCTCGGCGTCCTCGACCAGTCGCCGATCCGGAGCGGCGGCAGCGCCACCGAGGCGATCCAGGAGACGCTCGTGCTCGCCGAGCACGCCGACCGGCTCGGCTACGCCCGCTACTGGCTAGCCGAGCACCACAGTAGCGGCGGGCTCGCCGGCGCCGCCCCCGAGGTCCTGATGGGCCAGGTCGCCGCCCGCACCGCGCGCATCCGCGTAGGCTCGGGCGGGGTGATGCTCTCGCACTACAGCCCCCTCAAGGTCGCGGAGAGCTTCCGCGTGCTGGAGGCCCTCTTCCCCGGCCGCATCGACCTCGGGATCGGGCGCGCGCCGGGCAGCGACCAGCGCACCGCGCGGGCCCTCCGCCACGGGCCGGGCGCGGTGCCCCTGGAGCACTTCCCGCAACAGCTCGCCGACCTCATCGGGTTCCTCCACGACGAGCTGCCGCCCGGGCATCCCTTCACCGGCGTGCGCGCCATGCCGGCGGGGCCGACGGCGCCGCCGATCTGGATCCTCGGCTCGAGCGGCGACGGCGCGGCGCTGGCCGCGCACTTCGGCACCGCGTTCTCCTACGCGCACTTCATCAACGCAGTGGGCGGGGTGGACGCGATGCGCGCCTATCACGCGGGCTTCCGGCCGTCACCACGTCTTGCATCGCCTGAGGCGAATGTGGCGGTGTTCGCCCTCTGCGCGGACACCGAGGCCGAGGCCGAGCGGCTCGCCCGTTG
>JBKPDT010000026.1:0-10133 GCA_046728035.1 Candidatus Methylomirabilota bacterium
CTCCTGATCCTGGGCGTGCTCACGCGATGGGCCGCCCTCGCCAACCTGCCGATCATGGCGGCCGCGTTCTTCCTCGTCCATCTCCGGCACGGCTTCTTCATCGGACGGGGCGACGGCTACGAGTACGTGATGCTCGTGCTCGCCGCCACCCTCGCCCAGGTCTTCCTCGGGCCGGGCGCCCTCGCCCTTCGCCGCTAAGGCGTCGTCCGGAGCCCCGCGCAGCCGCCCAGGGTCACGAGGCTCCGCTGTACCCTAGTTCTTCTCGCGCCAGCTCAGGATCTTGTGCACGGCCAGCATCTGCTGGACCATGTCGAGGTTCTGCTTGCTGCTCCGTACCCGGAAGTCCAGGTTCTCGTCCATGAAGACGTCGAACAGGCCGCTCGCGTCGGTGGGACGGGACTCCATCCCGGTGAGCGCGCCGTAGATCGTGGTTTTGCTCCCCGTCCGGAAGGCGGCTGAGACGTACTGGCCGGTCACGATGACGATGCCATCCCAGCGGAGATCGCCATACTGCTGCAGGTCGCCCTCCTCGACGATGAGGATCCCCGCCCCCGAGACCATGGCGTGCGTGGTGACGCCCGCGAACGCCGAGGAGGTGTCCGGGTCACCCCGGACGTAGACCATCTTCGGGTCCGAGGTCGTTCCCAGGGCCACCGTCTGGTTCATGCCGCAGCCATTGGTCAGGGTCGGCGTGTTCGTCGCCGTGCTGGTGCCGCCGGTCATGACGATCGGGCATGCCGGGGTGCTCCGAAGGATCGTCGTCGCCGGACTCGCGGCGACCTGACCGAGGAAGGTCGACATCACCGCCGGAGTCAGCGAGCCGTCCTGGGCGATGGTGGCGACGCCCGTCGTGTATGCCCCCGACGACGGGTCCTTGCCCTTGACGATGCCCAGCCGGGCCGCTTGGTTGGCCGCCCTGGTGGGATTGGTGCAGTCGCCCTCGGTGCAGACGCTCGCGTCGTCGAACGGCTGCTCCGCCCGCGCCTCGTAGCTGATGCCCAGGTCCGCCTGCGTCCCGGGCTGCACCTGGATGCCGAGCTTCACCGGGTTGGCCGCGTTCTGGGTGCCGTCCCGATCGTAGTCGCGGCCATCGATGTCATAGCGGCTGGCGTTCGTCGCGTTCACGTTATTGCTCAGGACGGTGTCGGCCTGGAAGCCCGGGATGTTCACCGCGCCCGGGAAGGGCGGGATGCCGACCCGCTTGAGCGCGACCTGGATGGTCCGGGTGGCGCCACGGTAGGTTCCGGTGGACGTCACGATCACGATGCCGTTGGTGTCGGTGAACTTGTTACCGGTGTCGGGCGCACCCGCCCCCGTGAACTTGTCGTCGCCAGCAAGATTGTCATTGCGGACGGTCACCGCGTAGGTGCCCTCGGCGGTGGTGCGGGTGGGCAGCGGGCTCGGGACGCCGAGGGTGGTGAGCATCGCCGCGGTGTTCTGCGAAGTCACGTTGGTCGGCTGCTGGTCGTCCGCGGTGTTCTCGAGATTGTCGGGGCCCGCGAAGAGGCTCGCCGCGTAGCTGCCCTGGGCGTCACCCGTCGGCCAGGCGGCCACCCGCTTGAACGCCCACTCGATCCCGGACTCCGCCAGGTAGCGGGCGCGCGCGGTGTCGGTCAGGTTCTGGGAGATCTGCGGCTCCACGCTCGACAAGGTCAAGAACGTCAGCACCATGGCGGTGAGCGCGACCAGGCAGATCAGGGCGAGCGGCAGTGCCACGCCCCGCTCGTCGAGGATGCGGAGGGGTGTCATCGGCGCGCCGTGAGGAGTGCGGACAGCCGCACCCCGCGCTCGGTGGCCAGCACGCCGAAGCCGACGACGGGACGATAGAACACCCATACCTCCACCAGCTTGGTGTCGGCGAGACCCGCCGGCGCGTCGACGATCGTCACCGTGCGCCGGTAGCTCGGCGTCGCATGGCCATTGTTCGAGACGCTGCCGTAGCCCTCGGCGGGATAGGCGGCGGTCGTGACGTTGAGGAGATTGGTCAGCGCGGCGGCCTTGATCTGCTCCATACGCTGCTCGGCCAGGAACACCGCGGTCGTCTGCTGACGGCCCCCCTCGATCCCCCCGACCGCATAGAGGAAGCCGGCGACCACCCCGACCAGGCCGAGCCCGATCACCGCCGCCGCGACGATGATCTCGACGAGGGTAAGGCCGGACTCGCGCGTGAACGCGCCCCTCGCCCTCTGCATGGTGTCCGCTCCTCCCACGCGAAGAAGTAGCAAGAGCAGCGCCGGACGACAATGTCCCGAGAATCAGACACCAGCGGATCCTCCAGGACCTCGATCTGCTGGAGCAGGAGGGTCCACCGGCGGCTCGTGGTGGTTGAGCAGGGCGAGCGACCAGGCGCCGTTGGTCCGCTCCAGCATGGAGAGCCCCGCGTAGTCCTGCCCCAGCGCGAGAAGCCGGGCGAGCGGCATTCCGAGCGCGCGGCAGAGGATGGCCCGATTGCTCCCCCCGTGCGCGACGATCGCCACGCGCTGCCCCGGGTGCGCGGCCACGATGCCCTCGAAGGCCGCCCAGGACCGCGCCGCCACCTGCTCCAGATTCTCGCCGCCGGGGAACTGGAAGCGTCCCACGTCCGCCATCCACGCGGCGAAGGCCTCCGGCGCGAGCGCGCGGATCTCCTCCGCGGTGAGGCCCTCCCAGCGGCCCATGGCGAACTCGCGCAGTCCAGCGAGCGCCACCGCGCGCAGCCCGTGGGGGGCGGCGAGGATGTCCGCGCTCCGTCGCGTGCGTCGGAGATCACTCGAGTACACGGCGGCCAGCGGCACCGCCGCGAGCCGGCGCGCCACCGCGTCGAGCTGGGCCTCGCCGCGCGCCGACAGCGGGACGTCGAGGTGACCGATGAATCGTCGCGTCTCCGCCCCCACGACGGCTCCGTGCCGCACCAGGTACACCACCGTGCGCATTCAGGGCCCGGTGAGGCGCGCCTGCGCGGCGGCCGCAAGGAGCACGCCCAGCTCGCCCAGCTCGACGGAGGCCCCGAGCCCGTCGCCGGTGATGCCGCCGAGCCGCCGGGCGACGAAGGCCGATCCGAGGAGCGCGACCGCCAACCCCAGCGCGACTGCCGCCATCGCCCAGACCCCGACGAAGGCGCCGGTGAGCGCGAGGACGCCCGCGGCCAGCGCGGGGCCGGCCGCCCGGGGCAGCGAGGCCACGAACTCGCCCCCCATTCCGGACGCGGGCGTGGCCGCGCGGAGGACCGTGCCCACCAGCAGGGGCGCGATCCGCCCCGTCACCGGCGCCAGGACCAGCACCGCCGGCCGCACCCCGGACGGCAGCTCCGCGAGCGTGACGAGCGACGAGAGGAAGACCACGATCAGCCCCACCGCGCCGTAGACCCCGATGCGGCTGTCGCGCATGATGGCCAGCCGCTGCGAGACGTCCCGACCGGCCAGCCCGTCGAGGCAGTCGGCCAGCCCATCCAGGTGAATACCCCCGGTGAGGACCTTCCAGAGCGAGACGACGAGGAGGGCGCCCAGCAGCGGCGGGAAGAGCCAGGCGAGTCCGCGATCGGCGACGGCGAGCAACACGCCGAGCCCCAGGCCCACCACGGGAAACCACCAGGCGGCCCGACCCAGCGCGCCCGCTCCCGTCGCTTCGCGGCCGGGCACCGGCACGATGGTCAGGAAGCGGAGGACCAGGACGAGGCCCGGAAGCGCGTGCCCGCCGTCCACGCCGCCGCCGATCTCAGACGGGGACGATGGGGTTTCGGCGCGGCGGGAACTCCTGCTGCTTGGACTCCGCGTAGGCGAGACGCTTGATCAGCTCGCCGCGCAGCTCCCGCCCCGCCACGATCCCGTCCACCAGCATCTCCGAGGCGAGCTTGTAGATGTCGACGTCCTCGGCATACTCGTCGCGCTTCTGCTTGACGTAGGCGGCGCGCTCCGCCTCCGGCAGCTCCATGATCTTGTTGTAGTAGACGGCGTTGACGGCGGGTTCGGGGCCCATGATGGCGACCTGGCCCTGGGGCAGCGCGAGCGCGGCATCCGGCTCGAACGCGGGCCCGCACATGGCGTAGAGGCCGGCCCCGTAGCACTTCCGCACCACCACGCAGATCTTGGGGACGGTGGCCTGCGAGGTCGCGAAGACCATCTTTGCGCCGTGGCGGATGATGCCGGCGCGCTCCACCTTGCTCCCCACCATGAAGCCCGACACGTCGGCGAGGTAGACGAGGGGGATGTTGAACGCGTTGCAGAGGTTGATGAAGCGGGCCGCCTTGTCGGCAGAGTCCACCATGAGCACGCCGCCCTTGACCTTGGGCTGATTGGCGACGAGCCCGACGGCGCGGCCGTCCAGGCGCGCGAGACCGACGATGATCTCGGACGCGAACAGGCGCTTGACCTCGAAGAACGATCCCTCGTCCACGAGCCCCTGGATCAGCTCGTACATGTCGAACCACTTGCGCTGGTCGAAGGGCACGATGTCCTCGACGGGGCGGCCCGGCCGCGCCGCCACCGCCGCCACGCGGGACGGCCGCGCGCGAAAGGAGCCCGGCATGAAGGCGAGGTAGCGGCGAGCCAGGGCGATGGCCTCCTCGTCGGAGGCGGCGAGCACGTCACCGCAGCCCGACACCGTGCAGTGCATGCGCGCCCCGCCCAGCTCCTCGAGGGTCGTCTTCTCGCCGATCGCCATCTCCACCATCCGGGGCGAGCCCACGTACAGGCTCGCCTTGCCGTCCACCATGATGACGAGGTCGGTGAGCGCGGGCAGATAGGCGGAGCCCGCCGGGGAGGGGCCGAACAGGATGCAGACCTGCGGGACCACGCCGGACAGCTGCACCTCGTTGTAGAAGATGCGCCCCGCATGGTAGCGACCGGGGAAGATCTTGATCTGCTCCGAGATGCGCCCGCCCGCGGCGTCCACCAGGTAGAGAAGCGGGATCTGCAGGCGCTGGGCGCGCTCCTGGATCCGGACGATCTTGTGGACGGTCTTTTCCCCCCAGGAGCCGGCCTTCACCGTGTAGTCGTTGGCCATGATGCACACGGGCCGCCCGCCCACCGTGCCCACGCCGGTGACCACGCCGTCGGCCGGCGTGTCGGCCTCCTGGTTGCGCGCGAAGAGGAAGTCCTCCTGGAACTCCTCGCCGGGGTCGAGCAGGAGCGCGAGGCGATCGCGGACGAAGAGCTTGCCCTCGTCCTTGAGCTTGTCGCGGTACTTGAGGTGGCCTTGCTCGATGCGGGCCCGCTCGCGGAAGTAGCGATCCTCGCTCACACGCGCCTCAGCGGTCCGGGTTGGGATTCGCCCAGAGGATGATGATGAGCACGCCGTTGCCGTGCGGCGGGCCACCCAGCACCGCCGGCGCGCCCGGCGCCACCGACATCATGGTGCGAAGCTCCGGCTGCTCGCCGCGAAGCAGCCGCACCCGCATCCGGAGCGAGGTGCCCTGCAGCTGATCCGGGGTGACTTCGAGCTGGCGTGAGCCGGGCAGCGAAAAGCGGTGCTGCGTCCCCAGCGGCACTTCCGCGCGCTGACGGTCGAGCGTGGTGTAGTCGGTGTACCGGAACAAGGTGCGCAGCCGCGGCAGGATCATGCGCAGGCGCTCGTCGGTCTCGGCCTCGGGACTCCCCGCCGTCGGATGCTCGGGGGACGAGGCCTGGAGCACTCGGATCCCGAAGCGGATCATCGGCTCCGCGCCGACGGGGGAGGCGGCCAGCGTCAGGCCGAGCCACAGGAGCGCGGCGAGCATGGGGCCGAGGACCGCGCGGAGGCGCCGGCGGGCATTATGCAGCCTCGACATCACCGTTCCGATCGGGCAATCGAGCACCTGGGCGATCTCTCGGTAGGACAACCCTTCGATATCACTGAGCATGATAATCGTTCGCGCCTTGACCGGCAAGGAATCGAGGGCACGGCGGATATGCTCGCGCCGCTCGGCGCCGAGCGCCGCGTCGTCGGGGCGCCCGCCCGGATCCGCCGCCGTCCTCGCCCACTCTTCCTCGGTCACCCGCTCGGCGCCGAAGGCGCGCGCCCGGGCGCCGCGCGACCGGTGCCGGTCGGTCGCGACGTTGAGGGTGATCCGGAACAGCCAGGTGTAGAAGGCGGACTGTCCGCGGAATCTCGGCAAGGACTGGTACGCGCGTACGAAAGCCTCCTGGGCGGCGTCGAGCGCCTCCTCACGGTCCCGCAGCACCTGGTAGGCGAGACGCCAGACCCGCGCTCGGTATTTCTCCACCAGCGGCTCGAATGCGGCGGCGTCCCCCGCCTGGCAGCGGCGGATGAGCTCGCCTTCGTCCGGTTCCGCAGGAAGTCGGGAGGAGGGTTGGACGGGGGAGTCGGGCCCGTCATTCACCGCGCACGCGCCGCTTGGCCGGACGGCGAACGCGCGGGCGCGACGCGGCGGCCCCACGCCCGGCGAGGAGGAGGGCAGCGTCGAGGCCGAGGAGATAGCTCGTTGGACCGAAGCCAGAGATCTGCCCGGCCGCCGCCGCCGCCGTCACCGAATGACGGCGGAATTCCTCGCGGGCGTGGATGTTCGAGAGGTGGACCTCGACGACGGGCACGCGCACCGCCGCGATCACATCGCGGAGCGAGATCGAGTAGTGGGTCAGCGCGCCCGGATTGAGCACGATGGCCCGGAAGCCCTCACCCGCGGCGGCCTGGATCCACTCCACCAGCTGCCCCTCGTGGTTCGACTGCCGGCAGTCCACGCGCACGCTCCGCTCGGCGGCGTGGCGCGCGAGCAGTCGATCCACCTCGGCGAGGGTGACGCGCCCGTACACCGCGGGCTCGCGGGTGCCAAGGAGATTGAGGTTCGGTCCGTGCAGGACCAGCACACCGCCGACCGGCCGGGGCGCCATGACACGCGAGAATACACCCCGCCGAGCGCGGCCGGCAACCCGGCGTGCTCGCGCGCGTCCTCAGAAGCGGACGCCGCGAGGCGGCGCGCCGAATGCCCGTTGCAGGCCTCTCCCCTCCGTGGCCAGCCACTCCCGGACCGACTCCCGCCCGAAGCGCAGGGCCTCCCGGCTCGCCTGGAAGCCCATGGATGGCCCGAATAGCGGCGTGTCGCCGACGGGCGGCTGCACGAGGTGGACCTCGAGGTCGGGATGGCGGAGGCTGAGCTCGCTCAGGCCGAGGTCGAGCAGGCTTTGACTGTTGATTCGCCCGACCTGCTCGAGGATGCCATAGAGGCCCTGGCCGCGCAGGTAGCGCGCCACCGGGCCCGGGCCGTCCGCGCGGAGCGGCACCAAGGGGTTGATCACCACGAGCTGGCGCGCGCCCGCTCCCACCGCGAGATCGGCGTGGCCGGTGTGGCCCACGTCGCCGTCGACGTAATCGCAGCCAGCCACCCGAAAGGGCTCGAAGAAGCCCGGGATGGCCGATGAGGCCGCGATGGCCTCCGAGATGGGGATCTCCGCGAGAGCGCCCTCGCCGAACACGACGCGCCGGGCGCGGTCGAGGTCCATGGCCGGAATGAGGAGCCGCCGCGGGCAGTCGGCGAAGGTGTTGGCGAGCCCCTTGGCCTCGAAGGCGCGCCGGATGAAGACCTCGAGCTGCCGCACCGAGAAGAAGCCCGCGGGCATGTCGGGACGGCTCCGGGCGAGGATGTCGGGCCAGTCGAGCCGGAAGTTGGTGGCGAGATTCTTGCCGACCGCCCACACGAGCCGCAGGAAGCTGCGCCCGGCGTCGGCGACCGCCCCACGATGATAGACGGACCCGCGGTGGAAGTTGAGGGCGTCCTCCCGCCCCTCGTCGAGGATGGCGTAGAGGTCTCCCGGGCGCACCTGATTCGCCATCAGGGCAGCCACCACCGAGCCGGCACTCGAGCCCACGTAGAGGTCGAAGGCGTTCGCGCGGAAGCCGGGAAGCCCCTCGTCGAGGGCGGCGAGCGCTCCCACCTCGTACATGCCGCCGATGACGCCACCCCCCGCGAGCACGAGCGCCCGCTTCGGGGACGGCGCGCGTCCTGTCAGCCACTCCAGGAGCTCGCGCAGCATGGGGATCTCCGGCTCGCGTGCGCCCCGCCTCACCGGCCGCCGGCGACGGGGCGGGGTTCCCGGGGTACGGCGGCCGGGCTCGGCGCCGGGCTCCCCGCGCCGCCCACGCCGAGGGTGAGGGACAGCCCGGCGCCGACCAGGAGCAGCGTGCACGCGGTGACGAACGCCGCGCCGTAGTCGCCGGTGGCGTCGAAGAGGGCGCCGCCCAGCCAGGCGCCGAGCGCCGACCCCGTCTGATGGGCGAGGAAGATCGTGCCGAAGATCGAGCCCACCGAGAGGCGTCCGAAGATGTCGCCGGTCATGGAGGAGGTGATCGCGATGCTGCCGGACATCGCGAGGCCACCGAGGGCGGCGATGAGAAGGAGCGTCAGCGCATCCCCCACCACGAAGAGCAGGGCGAACGCAGCGGCGCGACCGAGGTAGAGCGCGGCGAGCACGGGACGCCGGCCAACGCGATCCGAGAGCACGCCGATGGCAAGGGCGCCGCCGATGCTGGTGAGCCCCAGGAGGCCCACCGCGGTCGACGCGGTCATGGCGTGGAACCCGTGGTCGGTGAGCATGGGCACCCCGTGCGAGGCGATGAGACTCATCGAGAACCCGCACGTGGTCATGCCGCCCGCGAGCTGCCAGAAGGCCGGCGCTCCGAGGGCGGCGCCGACGCTCGTCCGCTCCCGGGACATCCCGTGAGCGTCCCCGGTTCCCGCCGTGTCGCCGTCCGGCGCGAGCCCGATCGCCTCCGGCGAGTCGCGCAGGATGAAGAGGGACAGCGGGAGGGTGACGACAAGCGTGCCCAGGCCGAGGATCGAGCAGGTGGCGCGCCAGCCGAAGGCGAGGATGCACCACATCACCACCGGGACGAGAAGGGAGATTCCGGCCATCCCTGCGGCCCCCACGAGGCTCAAGGCGGTGGCCCGACGGCGCACGAACCAGCGCGCGAGGGTCGCGGACGCGACCACGTGGCCGGTGGCGGCGAGCCCGAGGGACGCGAGCACGCCGTAGTAGAGAACGAACTCCCAGTACGTCGTCATCCGCGAGGACAGCTCCAGCGCCGTCGCGATCAGGACGCCCCCCGCCGCGCAGACGAGGCGCGAGCCCACCCGGTCGACGATTGCGCCCACCAGCGGCGTGAGGGCGCCGTAGAGGAAGAGGGAGATCGAGACGACGAGGGAGAAGCTCCCGCGGTCGAGCCCGAGATCGGCCACGATGGGCTTGAGGAAGGGGCCCACCGTGAAGCGGATGCCCGTCGAGAGGAAGACCATCACGACGAAGGCCAGGGCCACCCACCAGCCGTAGAAAATGCGCGCCGGCTCGGGCCCACCGCCAGGTGTCATGCCAAATTCATCATACCGTGGCGTGCTATCATTTCGCCATGTCTTCCCCCGACGCGCGCGCTGGTCTCGCGCCGATCGTCGGCGTGGCGCGGGGCGTGATCGGCATGGTGCATCTCCTCCCGCTGCCCGGCAGCGCCCGCTGGGCGGGCAGCATGGACGCGGTGGTGACCGCGGCGCTCCGCGACGCGGAGGCGCTCGCCGAGGGCGGCGCCGACGCCCTCCTCGTGGAAAATTTCGGCGACGTCCCCTTCACCGGCGGGCGCGTGGGGCCCGAGACCGTGGCGGCCATGGCCGCGGTGGCGCGCGAGGTGGCGCGGGCGGCGCGTGTGCCCCTGGGGATCAACGTGCTCCGGAGCGACGGGGTCGCCGCCCTCGGGGTGGCGGTTGCCGCCGGCGCGCGCTTCATCCGCGTCAACGTCCACGTGAGCGCGGTGCTCACCGATCAGGGCATCATCCAGGGAGCCGCCCACGACCTCCTGCGCGCCCGTCGGCTCCTCGCCGCCGACGTGAAGATCCTCGCCGACGTCCAGACCAAGCACGCGGTGCCGCTCGCGCCCCTCCCCATCGAGCACGAGGCGCGCGACTGCGTCGAGCGTGGGCTCGCCGATGCGCTCATCGTGTCCGGTGCGGCCACCGGGGAGCCCACCGCGCCCGGTGATCTCAAGCGCGTTCGGGACGCGGTGGCGGGCGTCCCGCTCCTCGTGGGGAGCGGGGCCACCGCGGAGACCGCGGCCGAGCTCCTCGCCGTCGCCGACGGGCTCATCGTGGGGACCGCGGTCAAGCGCGACGGCGTCGTCGGCAATCCCGTGGACGCCGCGCGCGTGCGGCGCCTGGTCGAGGCCGCCCGGAGCGGCCGCTG
>JBKPDT010000027.1:0-7684 GCA_046728035.1 Candidatus Methylomirabilota bacterium
GCCCCACTCCCGCCGCGCAGAGCGCGTTGACGACGTTGTGGCGCCCGGCGAAGGCCAGGCGCGCCGCCTCCCGGCGACCCCGCGCCTCGAAGGTGACCGTGAGCGTTCCGTCCGGCACCTCCGCGGCGACGTCCGCCGCGCGCACGTCCGCGGGCCCGCGCGCGCTCACCGTGAGGACACGCGCCCGGCTCCGCGCGGCCATGGCGGCCACGCGGGGGTCGTCCGCGTTGAGGACCACCGCGCCTCCCGGCGGGACGGCGGCGACCAGCGCGCCCTTCTCGACGGCGACCTCGTCGAGCGAGCCCAGGAACTCGGTATGCGCGGTGGACACCACCGTGACCGCCGCCACCGTCGGCCGGGCCAGCGCCGAGAGGGCGGCGATCTCACCCGGGTGGTTGGTGCCGATCTCGAGCGCGACGGCGCGATGCTCGGGCGTGAGCTGGAGCAGGGTGAGCGGCAAGCCCCACTGGTTGTTGAAGCTCCCCTCGGGCTTGAGCACGGGGCCGAGCGCCGCGAGCGCGCCCGCCATCAGCTCCTTCGTCGTCGTCTTGCCGTTGGACCCGGTGACGGCGGCCACCGGCACCGTGAACCGCGCTCGGTGATAGGTCGCAAAGCGCCCGAGCGCGCGGGTCGTCTCGTCCACCAGCACCACCGGCAGGGTCGCGGGGACGTCGTCGGGCAGCGCGTGGACGACGAGACAGGCGGCGCCGTGCGCCACCGCTTCCCTCAGGAAGCGGTGTCCGTCGGTCTGGCCCTGGATGGCGAAGAAGGCCGCGCCCACCCCGAGCGTGCGGGTGTCGATGGACACCCCGCTCACGGGTATCCCTAGGTCGCCCCCGACGAGGGCGCCCTGCGTGCCCCGGACCACATCCTCCACCGTGAACATCCGCGCGCGTCTCCCTATGGCGCCCGCTCCGCCAGAAACTCCCGGGCAACGCCCCGGTCGTCGAAGGGCAGGGCCTGGGTCCCGATGACCTGATAGGTTTCGTGTCCCTTGCCCGCGATCACCACCACGTCGCCCGCGCGGGCCCAGCCCAGCGCGTCCCGGATCGCCGCCCGCCGGTCGGGATCAGCCACGCTCCGGTCGGTGGCGCCGGGCACGCGCGCCACCCCCACGAGCACCTCGTCGAGGATGGCCTCCGGCCGCTCGGTGCGGGGATTGTCCGAAGTCACCCAGACGCGATCGGCCAGCCGCGCCGCGATCTCTCCCATGATGGGCCGCTTGCCGCGGTCGCGGTCGCCGCCGCATCCGAATACCGCGCCGAGACGGCCTGCCGCGGGTACCAGCTTCCGCGCGGTTGCGAGCACACGCTCCAGGGCGTCGGGCGTATGAGCGTAGTCCACCACCACCAGGAAGGGCTGCCCCGCTTCGACCCGCTCGAATCGCCCCGGGACCGCGGCGACCGCGCCGAGCGCCGACGCCACCGTGGCGAGGGGAATCTCGAGGGCCACGCCCACGCCGACGGCGCCGAGGAGATTCATCACATTGTGCTCGCCCACCAGGGGCGACGCAATCTCGAGCGGCCCCGCCGGCGTGTCCACGTCCATGCGGATACCGTCTCCTCCAGAGGTGAAGCGCCGGGCTCGGATCTCGGCGGCGGCGCGGATCGCGTAGCGGACAGTGCGGACCGGGGGGGCGAGGCCCGCTACCATGCTCGGCCCGGCGGGGTCGTCGGCGTTCACCACCGCGGCGCGGCGCCGCTTGGCGCCCGCCGCGAGCGTCTCGAAGAGCCGCCGCTTGGCCTTCCGGTACTCCTCGAGCGTGCCGTGGAAGTCCAGGTGGTCCTGGGTGAGGTTGGTGAAGACGGCCACGTCGAACTCCGTGCCGGCCACCCGCGCCAGGGCGAGGGCGTGCGACGACACCTCCATGGCGGCGGCCGTGATGCCGCCGTCGCGCATGCGGGCGAGCAGGCCCTGCAGCTCCAGCGCCTCCGGTGTGGTCTGGCTCGCATCCACCGCCTCGTCGCCGACGCGGTACTGGATGGTCCCGATGAGGCCGGTGCGATGACCGGCCGCGCGCAGGAGCGCCTCGACGAGAAAGGAGGTGGTCGTCTTGCCGTTGGTGCCGGTGATGCCGACGAGCGTGAGCGCGCGGGACGGATGCCCCCAGTAGGCGTCGGCGAGGCGCGCGAGGGCCTCGCGCGCCGACGGCACGAGCACGCGGGGGGTCGCGGCGCCGGCGAGCGGGTCGTCGCCGTCCAGCACGACGAGGCCCGCGCCCCGAGCGAGCGCGTCCGGGATGAAGCGGCGGCCGTCCTGCTTGAACCCCGCCACTGCCACGAAGCAGTCCCCACGCTGCACCCGGCGGGAGTCGTAGGAGACGCCGCTCACCGTCGCGGGCGGGGCGCCGAGCACCGTCTTGTCCTCGAGGGCCTCGAGCAGGGTGGCGGTGCTCATGGAGTGGCTCATCGCCTCGCGCTGGGGGGCTGCAGGGTGAGGCGCGCGAGGCCGCCGGGCGCGAGGGCGGCCCCCGGCGCCGGAGCCTGGGCGGACACGACACCGCGCCCGGCCACCTCGAGCCGCACCCCGAGCGGCGCCAGGGCCTGCATGGCCTGGCGGAGCGAGAACCCCACCAGCGAAGGCATCTCCGAGCAGGGCGAGCCGCAGGCGGAGGGGAGGCGAGCAATTTCAAGGGGGGGTGCCGGGCGGAGCGAGGCTCGGCTGTCCGCAGTCTGGGGCTGCGGCTCGCCCGGCAGTTCCCGGACGATCTGTACGGGCGCGGTGCCCTTGGGCGGGGCGTGGAGATAGCGGAGTGACTCGGCGCCGATGGCGGCGAAGATGGGCGCGGCCGCCTCGCTGCCCCACTTCTCGTTCTTCGGCTCGTCGAGGAGCACGAGCATGGCGAGGCGCGGATCGTCGGCGGGGACGAAGCCCACGAAGGAGAGCACGCCGGGCGCGCGCGAGTAGCGACGGGTGGCGGGGTCCATCTTCTGCGCGGTGCCCGTCTTGCCCGCAACCTCGAAGCCGGCGATGGCCGCGTTGTGGCCGGTGCCGTCCGACACCACCTTGGTCATGATCCCGGTGAGGACGCGCGCGGTCTCCGGCGAGATCACCTGACGGATCGCCTTGGGCTCGAAGCCCTGCACCTCGCGGCCCTGGTCGTCGAGGATGGCGCGCACGATCTGGGGCTGCATGAGGCGCCCCCCATTGGCCACCGCCGCGAAGGCGGCGACCATCTGCACCGCCGTCACCGAGATCTCCTGGCCGATGGACAAGGTCGCCAGCGAGAGCCCCGACCAGCGGTCGGGGGCGCGCAGCTGCCCGCGGCTCTCGCCGGGCAGCCCCACCCCGGTGGGCGCGCCGAAGCCGAAGCCGGTGATGTACTTGTAGTAGCGGTCCTTGCCGAGGGCCAGCCCCACCTTGATCGAGCCCACGTTGGACGAGTTCTGGAGCACTTCCGTGAAGGTGAGCCAGCCGTACTTCTTCCAGTCGTGGATGGTGGCGCTCGCCACCGTGATGGCCCCGTTCTCGCCGTAGAATCGGTCGCTGGGACGGGCCACCCGTTCCTCAAGGGCGGCGGCGGCGAGGATCACCTTGAAGGTGGACCCGGGCTCGAAGGGATCGGTCACCGCGCGATTGCGCCGCTCGTCGTCGGTGGCCGTCGCGAAGGCGTTCGGGTTGAACGTCGGGCGGATGGCGAGGGCGAGGATCTCGCCGGTGCGCGGGTCCATCGCCACCACCATCGCCGAGCGGGCACGCGTGCGCCGCCACGCGGCGTCGACCTCCTTCTCGGCGATGTACTGCAGGGTGGCGTCGAGGGTGAGCACCACCCCCTGCCCCGCGCGCGACGCCTTGAGGATGACGGGCGCGCCCGTCACCTCGCGGCCGAGCGCGTCACGCTCGACGAGGGCGCGCCCCTCCTGGCCGGCGAGGTGCGCGTCCCAGGCCTGCTCGATCCCGCCCAGCCCCTTGCCCTCCGCTCCCTCGAAGCCCACCACCTGGGCGGCCAGCTCCCGGTTGGGGTAGAGGCGCAGGCTCTCCTCGACGAATCCCAGCGCCGGCTCGTGGAGCTCGCGCACCGCCTGGGCCGCCGCGGGCGGCAGCCGGCGCTTCACGTACGCGAAGCGCTTCGCGGTGTCGAGGCGGCGGGCGATCTCCGCGGCGGGCTCGCCGAGGACCGGCGCGAGGCGACGGGCGACCCGGCCGGGGTCGTCCACGCGGCCAGGCAGCGCGTAGAGCGTCTCCGCGCCGGAGGAGACCGCGAAGACCTGGCCGTTGCGATCGAGGATGGGGCCACGCTTGGGGCGGAGCGCGATGGTTTTCGCGTGCTGGCTCTCGGCGAGGCGGAGATACTCGTCGTGCTTGACCACCTGAAGGTAGCCGAGCCGGCCGAGCAGCCCGAGGAAGGCGCCGGCGAAGATGCCGGCGACGATGAGCGTCCGGGTCCTTTGGCTACCCCCCCGGCCCGACTTCATGTCACCGCGCTCATCGGCGAATCGCCCGCTCTCCCGCGGATCCGCGATCCATCGCGGCGGTGCGCCGCGGGACGGCCCGGCTCGGCTCGCTCCCGCCCGCGACGAACTCGCGCGCGAGCACGACCTGGTCGCGTCCGGGCGCCACCATGCCGAGCTCGCGGCGCGCCTTGTCCTCGATGCGGGCGAGGGAGCGCAGGGTGGCGAGCTCGACGCGCAGCCGGCGGTTCAGCTCCTCGGCCTCCGCGCGGGCGGTGCGGAGGGCGTCGAGCCGGTAGGACAGGCGCACATGCTGGGCCTTGAGGCCGACCACTCCCAGGACGCCCGCGGTGAGGGCGGCGCCCAGCGCGACGGCGAGCCCCATCGCGCGCAGGCGCCGCCGGTCGGGCTCGCGATGAAAGCGCGCGGCCTCCTGAACGCCCCGGGGGAGCGGCATCGCGCAGAGCCGCGCCGGCCGGGTTGCCACTGCTGTCCGCGTCCCGCGCGCGCTCATGCCGCCTCCAGGCGCTCGAGCACCCGAAGCTTGGCGCTTCGGGCTCGCGGGTTGACGGCCGTCTCCTCGCGCTGCGGCACCACCGGCGACGGCTGGAGCTCGCCGAAGCCTTTCGTCTCGAGCGTACGGAACGTGCGCTTCACGATGCGGTCTTCCCCCGAGTGAAATGAGATGACGCCGAGCCGGCCCCCGCGGCCGAGCAGAGCGGCCGCTTGTGGGAGCGCGTCGCGGAGGGCCTGCGCCTCGTCGTTCACGGCGACGCGCAGGGCCTGGAAGGTGCGGGTGGCGACATGCGTGCGGCGCGGCCAGGCCGCGCGCGGCACGCCGCGCTTCACCGCGGCCACGAGATCGGCGGTAGTGCGGAGGGGAGCGGCCGCGCGCGCCTCGACGATGCGCCGCGCGATGCGGCGCGCGTGCGGCTCCTCGCCGTGTTCGGAGAGCACGCGGACCAGCTCCGCCTCCGGCAATCGGTTGACGAGCTCCGCCGCGGTGACGCCGGCGGTGGAATCGAAGCGCATGTCGAGCGGCTCCTCGCCCTGGAACGAGAAGCCGCGACGGGAGGCGGCGAGCTGGTACGAGGACAAGCCGAGGTCGAGCAGCACCGCCTCCGCCTCCGTGACGCCCGCCTCCGCCGCGTGAGTGGCGAGTTGTCGGAAGTTCCCGTGGCGAAGCCGCGCGCGCTCGCCGAAGCGCGCGAGCCGGGCGGTGGCGCGTGCGAGCGCGTCGGCGTCGCCGTCGAGCCCGAGCAGGCGCGCGCCGGGCGCGCTCGCCTCGAGAAGCCGCTCGGCGTGGCCGCCGAGGCCGACGGTGCCGTCCACGAGCCAGCCTGGCCGCCGCGCGCGCAGAAAGAACACCACCTCATCGGCCAGCACCGGCACGTGCGCCTCGGCGCGATGTTCCACGCTCACACGCCCTTCCGCGCGACGCGATCGAAGAGATCGCCCAGCGGCTCCCGCTGCTCGCCGAGATGCTTCCAGCGCTCGGGATTCCACACTTCGAAGTGCTCGAGCATGCCGATCACGAGCACGTCCTTGTCGAGGCCCGCGCGCTCGCGGTAGTCGGGCGAGAGCTGGATGCGACCCTGCGCGTCGAGCGACACGTCCTGCGCGCGCGAGAGGTACGCGTACTTGAGCTTGCGCGCGTCCTCGTCGAACTTCGGGAGCGTCGCGACCTTCGCTTCGATGTCGCGCCACGCGGAGAGCGGATACACCTCGAGCGAGTGTTCGATGGGAACGATGACGAGCTTGTCGCCGAGATCGCCGTCGAGCGCTTCGCGGAACTTTGCGGGGATGCTCAGCCGTCCCTTCGGGTCGATCGTGTGCTTGAAATGTCCTCGAAACACTCATCCCCCGGCTGAGGCCCCCAGGCCTCTCCCGCGCGCACAATGACTGGGCACTGACTCCACTTCATGGGAAAACTCCCCACTTGAAGGGGCATCCTAAGGGCGTGTGCCGGAGGGTGTCAAGGAAAAACTCGGGATTTAAAAGAGAAATCCCCTCGGGTGTTCAGGCGACGGGTTGGGTTCCGGAAGCTTTGGTAACCCCGCCGATTGGGCAAACGGGCTCTCGGTGGGGCTCCTGGCGAGAGAAAGGAGGGGCTCGGCCCGGCGCGTCGGACACGGGGAAGAGCCCGCGGCTGCCGATAATTCTTGGTGGTTCTCGGGTCGACGCGATAGCCTGATCGGCTTGTGCTCGCGGCGCGCGGCGGCTCGGGTTGAGCGCGATGCCGCTAGCGCGCAGGTCGGTAGTGCTTCATGGCCTCGGGCAGCCAGGCCTCGATCTGGCGGATCCGGGTCTCCTCCGAGGGATGGGTGGAGAGGAACTCGGGCGGCCGGGAGCTGCCCTTCGACGCCTCGGCCATCCGCATCCAGAGGTCACGCGCGGCGCGCGGATCATAGCCGGCCTTGGCCATGAGGATGAGCCCGATGTGGTCGGCCTCGGACTCCTGCTTGCGGCCCCACGGCAGCAGGAGCCCCTGGGCGAAGAGGCCCGCGACCATCTGACTGGTTTGCGGATCGGTGCCCAGCACGCCGCTCACGAGGGCGCCGCCCAGGCCCTGCGCCACCATCTGCTGACTCACCCGCTCGGCGCTGTGGCGCGCGAGAACGTGGCCGACCTCGTGGCCGATCACCGCGGCCAGCCCCGCATCGTCCCGGGTGATGGGGAGCATCCCGGTATAGACGGCGATCTTCCCGCCCGGCAGCGCGAAGGCGTTGGCCTGCTTCTCGTCGATCACCTTCACCTCCCAGGGGAGGTCCGCCTTGTCGGAGACGGCGATGATGCGCTGGGCGACGCGGGTCACCTGGGCATTGGCCACGGGATCGGCGGAGGTCTTTGCCTTGCCCACGACCTCCTTGTAGGCCTGGATGCCCATCTGGACCTCGTCTGGCTCCGAGATCAGGTTGAGCTGCGAGCGTCCCGTGATGGGAACGCTCTCGCAGGAGACGAGGACGGCGGCGGCGAGGACGAGGCAGGCGAGCGAGCGGCGAATGGGGTCGCGCATGGCGGGATTCTAGCAGAGCGCTCGGGGCTCAGGGGGGCGTTGGAGACGTGACCGAGTCCGCCAGCCAGCCTTGCCGCCCGTCAGGGATACGTACCCGGTGCCAGCCGGCCTTCGTCTCCAGTACCTCGAGCCGCGTGCCGCGCGGCAGGGATTGGAAGATCCGGCCCGTGCTGCTGCCCGCGTCGCGGAGGTTGGCAGTGGGTGTCTTGACGAAGCGCATGCCGATGACGACGGCCGCGGCCGCCGGCGGGACGGGCCGGGGCGCAGGGGGCGGTGG
>JBKPDT010000028.1:0-5155 GCA_046728035.1 Candidatus Methylomirabilota bacterium
CGCGGGAGCCGAGGACTACGAGGCGGCGCTGGCCGGAGCGACGCCGGTCACCGCGCCCGCGGAGACCGGGCGCGACGACGTCGCCCTCTGGCTCTACACCTCGGGCTCGACCGGCCGACCCAAGGCGGCGGTGCACCTGCAGCACGACATGGTCCATGCGGCCGAGCATGTGGGGCGCGGCGTCTTCGGGATCGGCCCCGACGACGTGGTCCTCTCGGTGTCCAAGCTCTTCTTCGCCTTCGGTCTCGGCAACTCGCTCTACTTCCCCGCGCTGGTGGGCGCCGCCTCCGTGCTCGTCCCGGAGCGCCTTGAGCCCGAGGCCGTCCTCGAACGCGTGCAGGCGGAGCGGCCCACTCATCTCTTCGCGGTGGCCACGGTGTACGCGCGCCTCCTTCAGGTGCCCGACGCCCCGCGGCGCTTCGACCTGTCCTCGCTGCGGCTCTGCGTCTCGTCCGGTGAGGCCCTGCCGCCGGCCGTCTTCCACGGCTGGCGCGAGCGCTTCGGGCTCGAGCTGCTGGACGTGGTCGGCTCCACCGAGGCGCTTCACGACTACCTCGCGAACCCGCCCGGGGCGGCGCGCGCCGGCTCGAGCGGCAAGGTGATCCCGGGCTTCGAGGCGCGGCTGGTGGACGAGGCGGGTCGGCCGGTGCTGCCGGGCGCGGTCGGGCAGCTCTGGATCAAGGGCGACTCGACGGCGGCCGGGTACTGGAACCGACAGGCCCAGACGCAGGCGACCATGCTCGGCGAGTGGCTCCGGACGGGCGACATGTTCTACGCGGACACCGACGGCTACTTCTACTTCTGCGGCCGCGGCGACGACATGCTCAAGGTGGGCGGCATGTGGGTGTCGCCCGTCGAGGTCGAGGCCTGCCTGGTGGAGCATCCCGCGGTGGTAGAGGCGGGCGTGATCGGGCGGCGCGACGGCGACGGGCTCATCCGGACGCATGCCTTCTGCGTCCTCGCGGCGGGAGCGTCGGCGGGGCCCGAGCTCGCCGCCGAGCTCACCGCGCACGTGCGCCGGCGCCTCGCCGGCTACAAGGCCCCGCGCTGGATCGACTTCGTCTCCGACTTGCCCAAG
Source organism: Candidatus Methylomirabilota bacterium (assembly GCA_046728035.1). Lineage (GTDB taxonomy): Bacteria > Methylomirabilota > Methylomirabilia > Rokubacteriales > CSP1-6 > DASRWT01. The sequence continues at coordinate 1,079 of JBKPDT010000028.1, forward strand.
ACGCCCACGGGGAAGATCCAGCGCTTCGCCCTCCGGAGGGACCGCTAGTGCGCGTCGTCGTCGACCGTCTCGGCAAGACCTACCGCGAGCGGCGCGGCCCGTCCGTGACCGCGCTCGAGGATGTCACGTTCGCCGCCGAGCCCGAGGAGTTCCTCGCCATCCTCGGGCCATCCGGCTGCGGCAAGTCCACGCTCCTCGGCGCCATCGCGGGCCTCCTGCCGGCCTCGACCGGTCGCGTCTTCTTCGAGGGGGAGCGCCGGCCCGGCCAGCCGCTCACCGCCACCGTCTTCCAGGAGTTCGCCCTCTTCCCATGGCGCACCGCTCGGGCGAACGTGGAGCTGGGCCTCGAGGAGCTGGGCCTGCCCGCCGCCGCGCGCGCCGCGCGCGCACGCCGTCACATCGAGCAGATGGGGCTCGCCGGCTTCGAGGACCGGTACCCGCATCAGCTCTCGGGCGGGATGCGGCAGCGGGTGGGCATCGCGCGCGCGCTCGCGGTGGACCCCGCCGTGCTCCTGATGGACGAGCCCTTCTCGGCGCTGGATGCCCAGACGCGGACCCTCATGATGGAGGACCTGCTGGGGATCTGGGAGCGCACGCGCAAGACCATTCTCTACGTGACGCACAACATCCAGGAAGCGGTGTTCATGGCCGACCGGGTGCTCGTCCTGTCGCGCCGACCGGGACGCGTCCTCGCCACCGTCCCCGTCGCGCTCGCGCGCCCGCGCGCCGAGGCCATGATGGGCGAGCCCGCCTTCACGAGGATGGCCGAGGAGATCTGGGGCCTCATCCGCTCGCAGGCCGCCGCGGCGCTCGTGGAGGGCCAGGCGTGACGGGGTCGCGCGTGCCCGTCGAGGACCGCACGCGGTTCCTCGCGCGGAAGGAGCACCGCGTCCTCCGGCTCGCCGCCCTGGCCGGCGCGATCGTCCTGTGGGAGCTCCTCTGTCGCGCGGGCTGGGTGCCCGCGCTCTTCCTGCCCTCGCCGATCGGCGTCCTCCGGGAGGCCGGCGACATGCTGGCGTCGGGCGAGCTCCTCGTCCATCTCGTCGCGAGCCTCAAGCGCCTGGTCATCGGATTCGTCATCGGGGGTGCCGCGGGCATCGTGGTGGGGGTGGCGGTCGGTGTCTTTTCGGTGGCGGACGCCGTCGGCACCCCGCTCATCGCCGCCACGTTCCCCATCCCCAAGATCGCACTCCTGCCGCTCCTCATCCTGTGGCTGGGAATCGGCGAGCCCTCCAAGATAGCGGTGATCGCGCTGGGAGTCTTCTTCCCGCTCGCGCTGAATACCTACGCGGGCGCCCGCCAGGCCGATCCCGTCCTGGTGCGGGCGGCGGTGGCCTTCGGGGCGGGGCGCTGGAGCGTGATCCGGAAGGTGATCGTGCCCTCGACCTTGCCCATGGTCTTCGCCGGCCTCAAGCTCGGCGCGGGCACGGCGCTGCTCCTGCTCGTGGCCGCGGAGATGATCGCGGTGGAGTCGGGGATCGGCTTCCTCGTGCTCCACGCCGCCAACCTCATGGCGACGACCAAGCTCATGGTGGGGATCGTGCTTCTCTCCGCGCTCGGGCTCCTCTCGCACTGGGCCCTCGCCGCCCTCGAGCGGGTCGTCATTCCCTGGCGGGAGAGCTGATCGGGCGCCGCCGCGGCGTCTCAGTGGGCGGCGAAGGCCTCGGGCGGACGGCCGCGCTTGTGAGCGTAGAGGCTCCGGTCGGCCTCGGCGAGCGCGTCGTCCAGCGGCGTGGGCCGCGAAAGATCGAGCAGGGCGATCCCCGCGGAAAGGGAGAGCGACCAGGGCCGGGCCCCGGCGCCGTTGAATCGCTGGAGTGCCTCGTCGAGCCGACGGCGGATGCCCTCGGCGCAGTTTTGCGTCGCCTCGACGGCGAGCGCCACGAACTCGTCACCGCCCAGTCGCGCCACGATGTCGGAGTCGCGGAAGGTCATACGGAGAATCCCGGCGGTGGCGATGAGGGCCCGGTCGCCCTCGGCATGGCCCCAGGCGTCGTTGATCGCCTTGAGCCCATCGACGTCGGAAAGGACGACGAGCGCGCCGCCGCGCCCGACGCGGCGGGCCAGTCGGACGTGCTGCTCGGCGAGGGCAAGGAAGCCGCCCCGGTTCTCGAGCCCGGTGAGGGAGTCCTTTCCCACGAGGCGCTGAAGGGCGCGCTGGGCGCGATGACGCTCGATGGCGTGGTGGATCGCCCGGAGAATGCGGCGGCGATCCGCCGCGCCCTTGACGAGATAGTCCTGGGCGCCCTGGCGCACGGCGCCGAGCGCGAGCGCGTCATCGTCCACGGAGGCGAGCGCGATCACCGGCACGTCGGGCGCGGCCGCCACGAGCCGATCCACGCCGGTGAGGCCATCCGCGTCGGGCAGGGTGAGGTCGAGAAGGGTCGCCGCGATCGGGCACGAGGCGAGGACGCCGAGGGCTTCCTCGAGACGGCCCGCCATGGTCAGGGCAAGGCTCGGCTCCTCCGCGAGGGCGCGCCGCATGTCCGACGCGTCGTGGGGATCGTCTTCCACGAGCAGGATGGCAAGTGGGCCCGGCTGATGCGGCATCAGGGGAGCGGTCAGAAGAGCCGGCTCAGCAGAGCCCACATCATGCCGCCCACCGCGATCCAGAGCCCCGTGCCCATGGTCACGCCGAGCGCGAGCCCGCGAACCGCGTCCAACCGGCGGTCCACCTCGAATGTGGAATTCATGATCGACGAGAAGAGCAAAGGCCAGACCAGGCGTCGAAGCGCCTGAATCAGAAGGCGAACCGGTCGGCGGGGGGACGATCGGAGCGGGGAACTGTTCCCCCCGGACCCGGCAAAGATTGCCGGGCCGGCCCTCCGCCCCGGCGGCAGGGGCCGGACGGGAGGCTGTGATAGGTTAGGCGGAAATTCGCGTCAAAGGAGACGACATGCCGCGCGTCCTCGCCGTGCTGCTCGCCGGGATCCTGCTCCTCGCCGCCGCCTCCTCCGCGCCGGCCCAGACCAAAGTGAAGGTCGGGGTACTCAAGCTGACGTCCTCCGCCCCCATCTTCGTGGGCGTGGAGAAGGGCTTCTTCAAGGAGTTCGGGGTCGACCCGGAGCTGGTCTATTTCCAGGCCGCTGCGCCCATCGCCACCGCGCTGGCCGCGGGCCAGCTCGACGTCGGCGCCACCGGGCTCACCGCCGCGCTCTACAACATCGTGCTCCAGGGCGAGAAGATCTGGATCGTGGCCGACAAGGGACGCGAGTGGCCGGGCTTTCCGCTGGTGGGGATCGTCGTCCAGAAAGAGCTGTGGGATACGGGCAAGGTGCGCGGAATCCGCGACCTCCGCGGCCGCACCATCGGCGTGACCCAGCTCGGCTCCACCTTTCACTTCCACATCGGCAACATCCTCGAGAAGGAAGGGCTCACCCTCGCCGATGTCCGCATCGTCCCGCTGCAGGCGATGCCCGCCACCGTGGAGGCGCTCAAGGGCAAGCAGGTGGACGCCATCCTCGTGCCCCAGCCCTTTCCCGGCGCCACCGAGGCGCAGGGCTTCGGCAAGGTCCTCGCGTGGGCCGGCGACCTCTTCCCGTGGCAGATCGCGGCGGTCTTCTACTCCAAGGCCTTCGCCGCCGACCGCGCCAAGGCGGTGGCCTTCATGAAGGGCTACGTCAAGGCCTCGCGCTATTACTTCGACGCCGCCCTCGTCCAGAGGGACGGCCGGGTCGTGCCCGGTGCGGCCTACGACGAGGTCGTGGACATCACTGCCCGCTACACCGGGGCGAAGCCCGAGCTCATCAAAGCCGGGCTCCCGTACCAGGACCGAAACGGCCGCCTCCTCGTGCCCGACATCGAAAAGCAGATCAAGTGGTGGGTCACGCACGGGTTCATGAAGGAGCCGCTCCCGGTCAAGGAGGTCGTGGACCCCTCCTTCGTGGAGGACGCGCTGAAGCAGCTCGGCGGCTGAGCCTCGGGGCCGCGTTGCCGGGCTCGTAACGCCCTGCTATCATTCCCGGGTCGTGACGTCGCTCTTCGGGAAAGTCCTCATCGCCAATCGTGGCGAGATCGCGGTGCGTGTCATCCGGACCTGCCGCGAGCTCGGCATCGCCACCGTCGCCGTGTACTCGG